>CAWIYT010000249.1:0-187180 GCA_963840085.1 uncultured Nitrososphaerales archaeon | reverse complement strand
ATATCTCCATATATTTTCTAGTTGCAAAGATTATTTATGTATTTATTATTTTGACAATTTTGAGCTAGACCTTTTTAATTGTCTATAGGAAATACAATTCCAAGGTAAACTGAATATGGTTTTGGTCCATAAATTGCAGCAATATATCCAGTAAAAAACCAACTAAAGCAACTTATACACAACCAGCAAATTCATCAAGCCCTGTATCCATTTCCTCATGGATTGATTTAAGATGGCATGGTTGTAAATCCTAATTAATGACAAAAAGAATTAACCATTCAATACAATAATATCCTATTAACTATAACTTATTATTTATACCTATTATATAGGCTATATTTTTTGATAGCAGATCTTAAAATATAAAAAGGAAATATAATTCTAAATTGATAGTAGTTATAATTGATGGCTTTTTCCTTCCAGATTCCCAAATAGCAAAAGAAGAAAAAGATTGACTATTTCTCATCAAATAATTGAAGCAGTGAAAAAGGATTACTAATTGTTGTCTTTGTCATCATTGTCTTCATCTTCATCTTCATCTTCTTCTTTCTCATCGTCATCATCGTCATATTGGCCAAAATGTGATGGTAAATCTTCAAGTAATGGTGGTAGGTCTCTAGGTGGTGTTGGCCCTCCTCCAGGAGGTATTGGGCTTCCAGGTGGTAATGGACTTCCAGGTATTGGTGGTAGGCCTCCAGGTGGTAATGGGCCTGCAGGTGGTAGTGGTAGGCTTACAGGTAGTAATAGTTGCAGTTGGTCTCCAGGTGGTAGTGGTAGGCTTACAGGTAGTAATAGTTGCAGTTGGTCTCCAGGTGGTAGTGGTAGGCTTACAGGTAGTAATAGTTGCAGTTGGTCTCCAGGTGGTAGTGGTAGGCTTACAGGTAGTAATAGTTGCAGTTGGTCTCCAGGTGGTAGTTGTAAAGTAATGCTAGTACCAGAAGGACCACTGCCACCGAATCTAGAAACATCTACATCTTCGTCTTGACTATCTTCTAGAGTTAGTTCTTCAAAAACATCATCAGCATCTTGTTGTATCAGAGTTAGTATCTCAGAACGAGCATCTTCGCTTAAAGTTAGTTCTTCAAGACCATCTTCTTGTCCAACATCTTGAGTATCTTCTTCTTGACTTAGTTCTTCTAAATCACTGTCTCCATTGTCATCAGAAACTTCTTCGCCATTACTATCTCCACTGTCACTGTTTCCATTACCATTTACTGCCTTTCCACCATTACTATCTCCACTGTCACTGTTTCCATTACCATTTACTGCCTTTCCACCATTACCGTTTCCACCATCATCATCTTGGGCATAAATTGAAGGAATTTTCATAAGAATATTATCATTATTTTCAAAAAAGTCTGTTAATGATATCTGAAGTAAAGACCATGTAACTAAAATAAAATAAGATATAAAACTAGATTAGATTTATTAAATTCTTTTTTTAAGTAAAACACAGTATCATAATATTTTTTAATAATTGTATAAAAAGTTTTTTAATTAAAAGAAAAGTCACTTAAAAGATTAGTTAAATAAATTATATTATATGATTTACTTTCTAACTGTTGTTGTATATTTTCTTTCACTTAAAACTAATAACTGATCAGATAAATGAGCCAAAGTATCGTCCATCTTCATTTACCTTGAGTCTATATTAATAAGAAGGATCCATAGACCGCTAGGTTCATATCTGCTTGGTCACATTGATAAAAGGGGTTCAATAACCTAAAATCCATCTTAGAGTAGATCGAGTAGGACGTGATACCAGATTAATAACTAGTAAAGATTTTTGAATTCTTCAGATTGATTGATCGATTATTTAAAATCCTAGGACATGATGCATGAAAGAATTTATTGTAACTTCGTCTCCTATGGATAAAGAGAGGAGAGTTCAACTCTATTGTTTTATTGCATTTGTCGCACTTTAGGCGATCACCATTCTTCCAGTCTGGATGGCTCAAATATTGAAACCTTTTATTAATATGTTTCCTATGAGAGTCACCTCTAGAATATCCATCATCCAATAATCTCATCTTGTATTTTGCTCTACTGATTATGGAACAAAATGTTGTACTATTCATTATGCGTAATGGTGGTTGTTCTTGCTGGTTTAAAACAAGAGTAGTCATCATAATATAGATTTTAAAAAGAGTAGATAAATTATATGTAGTTTGCTAACAACAAAAAAAATATAATAAAATAAAAATGAATTGTATAATAAATTAAGGTAATACCTAAACATTTGAAACAAAAAGTACATAATAATGATTGTTATCTTATGCGTGGTTTGTGCGTGAGATCAATCCATTAGAATTGGCTACAAACAGTCAGAAAAGTAGGTTATATTTTCAGCAGGGTAGATGGAGTGGAAAAAGAAAATGTCCTAGATGTAACTACAGGTACATAAATCATTTATCATCATGTGAGAAAAGAAGGAGGAGATATTCATGTAAACGGTGTAGGTATGTTTTTAGTGATTTCACATGTACCTATTTGGCAAGGTTAAAAATCTCGTTTGATATTATATCTCATTTGTTATATCTATTTGTACTTGGTGTTCCTGCTTACAGAATACGATGGTATATATCTATTAATTTAGCAACAATTGAACGTACATTTAGAATATTCAGGCAAGCAATCTATGATTCGCTTATACTGGAAATACAGAATCTGAAACTATCTGGAGAAATAGAAATTGATGAGGCATTATTTGGAGGTCATCATAAAGGAGGGAAGCGTGGATGGGGTTCTATTGAGCACAAAAATCTAGTTTTCGGTATCTACAAAAGGAATGGAATTGTTATTACATTTCCAGTGTCTGACAGAAAACATGAAACATTGATTCCTCTGATACAACAGCACACAAGAAAAGGATCACTATATTATACAGATGATCATACTGCTTATGCAACATTGAGTTTAATTGGAAAACATAACTCGATTTCTCATGGTAACAAGGAATATGTAAGAGAAGATACTCATATTAATGGAATAGAAGGATTCTGGAGTTATGCCAAGACATGGCTGTATATTTATCGAGGTGTACCTAGACAATATTTTCATTTATATCTAAAGGAGATTGAATTCAGATTTAATAACCGACATATGGATTTGTATCCAATTATGTCAAAAATGCTTGTAAAAACTGTTTCAGATCTTTAGGTATTACCTTAATTAAAATAAAGGGTTCTGTTGAATCTTTTCGAGTGCTGTAAATGGATGTTCAAAAGTGGATGTTATACAGAGGCTACAATATATAACACCTGTGAAACAAACTATTACCATTCTTGTAACAATAATATTAAAAGCAGTTATATTTAAAAACTTGTTGATTTTTGAGTGATAAAGGTTATTCTCTATCACCCAGAAAGATGACCTACCCAAGATTCACATTAGAATAATGTACCAAGAGAAAGTAGAATAAAAAATAGAACTAATAACAATTAGACATAATTTCTACAAAATCTAGACATACAATCTAAACCTATAAAATAAGAGTATCGTGAAATATTTAGAATTACATTTTTAATAAAATTATTGTTGTAAATATGTATAACCGTAATTATTATCTATATATTTAATTTCTGCTAATTTTTAGATCAGTATTTAATAATAAAAGATATAGAACATTCGGATGACTAAATTTAATAAAATTTTGATAACTATATTTTTCTTTTTTCTTGCTGGTATTTGCTCAATGGAGAATATCTTTAACAATGAATAAAAAATAATGGCATTAAGTATCATTCAAAGTAAATTGGTCCAGTATCTTACCATCATTTGTATGAAATTGACCACTCAGCGTTTTGCCATTATTTTCTATTTTAACATTTAAAAAACCAAATTTACTTTCCTGAATAACATAATATTTATGTTTTTCTTTAACAGGATCTAGTTCATCTCCTGCTGTGCCCACTGTAAGAAATATTATTCCATTATCTTTATCTGAATAATCTGATTGTGAGTGATTTGTAATTATTGGTTTTGGTTCTACCTTTTTGTTTGTATTTTTTTCATATTCTTCGTTATACATTATAGGAAATGTCCTTTCATAGTATTGGTTATGACTTGATATTACCAAGTCTACATCATATTGTTGAAAGAGTTGTTGATATATATCACGTAGTTGTTTGGCTTCCTTTTTGTCCTGATTAGTTGAATACAAAGGTTTATGTTGATGAACTATTATTCAATTTATACTAGAATTTTTTGATGCTTTTTCTAGATCGCTTTTGATAAATTCATATTGTTTGCTTCCTTTTTCAAAAGGATGTTCAGTAGACATACTTATGAAATGAATATATTGGAAGTCATGTGAGTAGTATGGATTTTTTATATTGTGATAATCAACTATTTGTTTGTATATATTTGCAAATTCAGCATCATGGTTTCCCATTGCAATTTTCATTTTATCTTTTATTGGTTTTGACATTTCAATCCAACAAGATGCAGATGAAGATTCTTTTACCTGATCACCTGTAGTAATTATTAGTTCAGGATGTTGAGCAAGAATATTATTTATTGTCTGTTTTGTTTCTTCATTGCAGTACCAATCTCCCACTGCTATAAAGTTATAATCTGTTAAAGCAATAGTTGCATTTTGTTGTACTTTTTTAGTAGCAAATGCTTGTTGTATATTACTTAAGGATAAGAAAAATAAAATAGAAATAATTATGGCAAAAGTATTTTTTAAAGAAAGTAGACATGTTCTCATTATTATTATAAATCACCTTGTTACTATAACCATTAAGAGTTCTAAAAGATAAATAAAAATTTTGTTATAATTCTATATAGTGAAAAGATAATATAATTTTTCTTTTCTACATCTATATAAAATGTTTATTATTTCAACTTCATTTGTTAAATGAGTTAGACTATAAATATAAGAATAGTAAATTTAAATGGAAATATTATTAGAATATTTTCTTATTTAATATTGATTATTATTGTCATATTGCTCAGAATTTTCTTCTGAAAATGTTTTCTTTTCTCTTTTATCTTTTGAAATTACAAAATTGGTCTAGTATATTAGAATCATCAGTATCATAGAAAGTATCAAAATGTTTTGCCTATTTACAATATCTTCAACTGATTATATCAAAGTAATTTATTTTCTTGCAAATCAATATTTATTTATTTATTTTTCAATTTCTTATTCTTGAAAATAATATTTGTTATATTTATATCATATATTAATTAGTGCTAATTGAATAAAATTCACATATAATTTTACATTTTTAAAATAAAACACTATTACAAGGGATTTCATAATTTATTATGATCTCTTTGCCGTTCATATCTTTGATATAATCATTATTTTTATCATCAAAGAATCTTAAAGTATAGTTATCAGGTTGCATATCATCAGCGATAATATAGTCATTGAATTGGACTGGACCCCTATTTTTGGGAACACTTTTCCCATTATTTTATGGATATTATTTTTCATTACCAATATTTATCACCTTCTCCTCCTTTTCCTCTTGCTGCATTTTCCATTTAGAAATGAATTCGTATGGTGTTAGATATCGCAGTGCGGAAAATGTATTCTGTTCTGGTTGTAGTCTAAAAACGCATCTCTGATTGCTGATTCTGCTTCCTGGTAGTTCTGGAAATCATTTGGCCAGATGTACTCCTTCTTTAGGGTCTTGTGGAATGATTCGATGTGTCCATTCTGTTCTGGCGTGTTGTAGTAAATATGTTCCAGTTTCAATCCCAGTACAGATAAAGATTTTCTAAATGCTTTGCTTGCTTGTATACTGTGAGAGCCGTTGTCTGTTCTGATAACAAGATCTTGTTGTGGTACTATATCCTTATGCGTTACAAGAGCATTTTCAACAGAAATGATGGCATTTTCCTTGACTGCAGACAGATCAAAAAACAGTAGCCAACCCATTCTCTTGTAAATACGTCAAATACGTTAAAGAGATAACCCCATCCATCAATACCACAATGTATGTAGGTAAGATCTGCTTCCCATACCTGGTTTGGTCTATCTGCTTTTTTATAGTGGGTACTTTTGAACGAATGATTTCCTTCTTACTTCTTGATGGTGTGTAATGTAGCCCATCTTTCTGAAGATTCTCTCTGTACCCTCTCTTTCGGTTGACTGGTCTTCCAAGAATTCTTGTTAACATTGCAGCCATTCTCCTGGTACCATAAGTTGGCCTTTGCAGAGAAATTTGCTGTATATTTTCTTCTATTGATGATGGTGATGATGCAATATGATTTCTATAATTATTCTTTCTACTATTGTTGTTATTGTAGTACATATTTTTACTACAACCAGAATATGTCAGTGTCTTTCTAATGCTCATTCCGTTGTTTGATATTGTCCTTACCACTGCTAACCTTTCCTCCTTCCTCCTGTTTCTAACGTTTTTTTAAATACATCTATTGCTATTGTCTGCTCACCAATGATTTCTTTAGTCGCTCAATCTCTATTTCCTTATTCTTCTTGTTTATCATGTTGTCTTTACCGGAGCCTGAAAGTGCCATCTTACCACCTTCTATGAATTTCTGTTTCCAGTTGTAGAACACATTTGGATTGAGATTATACTTTCTGCATAGTTCTGCTACTGTGATATTTGTAGTCAATGATTCCATTACAATCCTTGTCTTGTCTTCTGGTGTCCACTTTCTAGTACTATTCTCTTTAACACCCTGCATCTGTATGACCTCCTATACCTGTAATGATAGGAGTAAAAAAGTCTCCATTACAAGGTGTTCTCATTTCAAATGGGTCCAGACCAGAATCCACCTGTCTCATTTGAATCGAAATATCCAAAAGTGTCTACTACTCCTGTGGAATTAATGAATTCCCTATGTATGTTATTATTACTATTAAAACCATTAACTGTAAAATTGATTCTATGATCTTTCAAAGAACCACATTCTGGTGATATCTTGACAATAGGAGAAGTAGAAGAATAATTAAGTTCTACACCCATTAAAAAAAATGACAGAATAAATGATAAACTTAAAAATGAAAGATTTCCTTTTTGCATTTGCTCAAATTGTTAATTTAATTATTTAAACCTATTATGTAACGATTATAAAATAAATCAAAAAATTTTTTTTATTGTAATAGTTTTTCTATTTCATTTAATTTAGTATTTATGTTATTTACCATTTTTTGTATATCTTCTATATTGGCTTTTCCTTGTATAAGATGACGTAGTTGTTCTCTCAAAAGAACTTCAGTATCCTTCATAAGTGATTCATCATGTTTTGCTATTTCGCTTTCTAAAAATTCAAAGTTATCTAGATATGATTCTATTACTAAAGTTTCAGCAGTCTGATAATCGCCATTCTTCTTTATCTTTTCAATAGATTGATCTAGTAGACTACGAATATTATTAATTAATTCTAATGATTGTGTATCTGTTGAAACAAGAATTGCAAGATCCTTTGCTTGTACATTTAGTATATTTGGTATAGTATTTGCTATATTATTGATTATTGTAGAAATTTGTTTTATATTTTCTTTATTATTAATAGATGCATTTAATTGATTAAGTGAATCTTTTATTTCTGTAAATTTATTAGCCATCATTGTTTGATTTACATTGCTAATTGTTTTATTGAACAATTCATTGGCAGATGAAACAAATCCTTGAGCATCTTGATATTCTGCTATATTTGTAATTGTACCATTTTCTATTCCTGTATCATATTCTGATTCAGCAGTCTTAAGTAAATTGATCAAAGTACTCATATTAAATTTAATATCAGCAATCTCATGTTCTGGTATAGCCTTAATTATTGCTTTATCTAATAAATTCTTGATAGAAGATGCAGAATTAATAAATTCAGAAGATGTAGATGTAAAAACTATTGATGTTAAATTGTTTAATGAATTTATTAATGTATTATTTAATTCATTATCTGCAGATGATAATTGATCTCTAATCAATGTATATATTTCATGTATTGGATGAAAAGTATGTGTCTGTGCAAGTTCATTATTTCCTGCTTGTTTATTTGAAATTGCAGCAGATAAATGCCCCTTTATAAATTCTATATTTGTAGCAAAATCAACATTTGTATTATTTAAGGAAATTGACGATGATGATGATAAATAAGAGGAAGAATTATTGATGATGTTGGACTTTTCTTCAGCAGCCCATGCCATTGTTGTAGGAAGTATGACAATAATTAATAGTACAATATAGTAAACATTAGTTATTATTTTCATAATAACAAGGCTGATATCACAAATATATTTAAAAATATTGCTTATTCTCTAATATGAAATTATATTCAAACAATATTTTGATATTTAAAATTTGACTTATCAAGTATATCCCTTATTATCTATTTGTAAAAAATTGCCATAAAAACAATAGAATGGAAGAGTCTACACCTATAAAAGAGTAGTAGGTTCTATGATCTAATTGTATTATAATAATAATAAATTTATATATTTAAAAAAACACTATATTCTTTTTTTTCTATTTGATTTGACTATAATGTGAAACTTAAATACAAAATCCTATTTATAATTTCTGAATTGTGGATTATTACTCTTTTGAATAGTATCATTGTGTCATCAAAATATTATAAGATGATATCTTTATATATTATTTAAATAAAAGAATATATGATTAATCCTTAACTAATTAATTAATCGAACTAACAATAAAATCCTTTTTTGATTTCACAAAGCATATCTTTTACATCACTGTCTACCTTACTAGGATCTCTTTTTAAATCCAAATCTTTTTCCATCTCCCTTATCTTGTCAATGTACTTTTTATCATTACCTGATAACAATGCTTGTGAATTATCCAAAAGTATTATTGCTCTTTTAATAAATTGTTGACCATCTTGATATTCTAATAAATTAATAATTTGTCCATTATACATTGCTTCATTAAATTCTTCAGATGCAATAATTACTAATTCTGCAGTAACATTGAGTATATAATCACGATTATTTCGTTTTTCTAAAGATATTGATTGCTCTAATGCACCATTAAGCAAATTCTCTAATTCTGCTTTCTCTATGGTAATTTTATTTAGATCATTAAACCTTACAGTTTGAACATAATTATTTAGTTTATTTGAAAACTCTTTTGTTAAGGTTTCATTTGTTTGAATTAGTCTATTATTTATTATATCTACAATTTCTTCAATAGGATGTAATGCATGGGCAACGGCTAATACACTATTATTATTTTGAATATTTATAATTGAAGCATCCAAATGTCCCTTCATTTGTTCCAAGTAGTCATGAAGTTCATGATTGCTTATAGTAGAATGTTGTGCCTCTACTACAGAAGAAAATAAATTGCTATCGGAATACAATGAAGGAAAAATAGCGAAATATACTACTGAGATTGCAAATATTGTTATTAAAATAAATTTCAAATTCATATTATCTATATTCAAACTGTAAGATGTCTATCTATTTTAGTCTATGTATGTTTCTAATAAATGAAAAACAAGAAGGAAATAATATTTATTATCATAATCATATTAGAAAATGAGAATTTGATCAATACATAAATACTCAATTTTATGTATTAAATATAACAACAAAATTGATCTAACCATCGACAATCTGTCATAGTCTAGTCTAGATATCATTTACATTCAACAAAAAGTATTGTCTATTGTATTGATATCTAGACTATGGCAATTATTTATCTTAAATTTATACAATTTTATTTTAAAAATTGATGTCATATTCTATATAGTAATAAGAATATTTTGTTTACCATATAGTTAGCATTATAATATAAATAATCTTTTTTTCTATTCTAAGAATTACCTATATAATTAAATATTAGGCATACCTAATATTTAATTATCTGGAATAGCATTGGCATATAATAAAATAAACAGGGCACCTACCACAAGTCATTCAATACATCTTCCGGCATAGTGCATCCTATGTCGGAGATATTCTAAATTTTTATTCATTTTCTTAAGTTAGGAGATACGGTAAAAAAAAGAGAATTTCTTTATTAACATAGAGTTACCAAATACTGACGAATCACTAATAATCCAACCTAATGCTGCAAGTGCTGGTGTTAGTATTAGTGAATTTGTAATACCATATAATATTCCTGCTGCAATTGGTATAGTTATAGAATTATATGCAAATGAAATTGCTAGATTTTGCTTAATTTTTTTCATTGAATATTTTCCTAATTTAAGAGCATAAATAACTCCTGATAAATCATTTCGCAAAAGGATAACATGTCCTGCAGCCATAGCAATGTCAGTTCCTGAACCCATTGCAATTCCTATATCTGCTTGTGTTAATGCAGGTGCATCGTTTATTCCATCTCCTATCATTGCAACATTTTTTTTGTCTTTATCTTGTAGTTTTTTTATTTCTTCTGCCTTTCTGTTTGGTAAGACTTCTGCTAATACATTTTCAATATCTAGTTTTTTAGCAATAGTGTCTGCTGTTCTCTTATTATCTCCGGTTAAAAGTATTACTTGTTTTCCCATATTTTTGAGATGTTGAACTATTTGTATTGCATTATCTCTAATTGTGTCTGCAACTGCTATTAGTCCAATTAGTTTATCTTCGATAGAGACTGTTACTACTGTTTTTCCTTCTTCTTCTAATTCAAATATTTTTTTTTGTAAATTTTCAGGAATTGTAAATGAGGGAGGAGAATAATAGTGATTAGAAGAAGATTTACCATAACTATCATTATTAACTCTTGGACTTCCTACAAATATTTCTTGTTCTTTGAGTTTTGCAACTACTCCATGTCCAGATATTGAATTAAAGGCAGTAATACTAAGAGAAGGAATATTTTTTTCAGATGCTCTATTAACAATTGCCTTTGCTATAGGATGTTCTGATTTTATCTCTGCTGAATATGCTAATTGTAATACATAATTTTCATTATAACTATTATTTGGAATTATATCAGTAACCTCTGGTTTGCCTTTAGTAAGTGTCCCTGTCTTATCAAATACTATTGTGTCTATAGATGATAATTTTTCTAGATATTTTCCTCCCTTTATTAAAATCCCTTCTCTTGCTGCCTTACCAACACCTAAGGAGACTACCATAGGTGTTGCTATTCCCAAAGCACAAGGACAAGAAACAACAAGAACTGTTGCAAAAACAGTTATAACAAATTGAATAGACGCTTGACCAATTACAAGCCAATAAATTGAAGAAGCCAATGCAATAATGAAAATTAGTGGAATAAAATATTTTGCAATAGTATCTGCAATTCTTTGAATTGAAGGCTTTGTAGTTCGTGCTTTTTTTACCATCTCAACTATATTTGCCAGTACAGTTTGACTGCCAACATTAGTTGCCTTAATTTCCAAATATCCACTCTTGTTTACTGTTCCTCCAATAACCTTGGCTCCTACACTTTTATCTATTGGTATTGATTCTCCAGTAATCATAGATTCATCTACTGATGATTCACCTGATACGATAACACCATCAGTTGCAATATTTTCTCCTGGTTTGGCAATAAAAATATCTCCTTTAACTATGTCATCAACATTAACTGTTTCTCTTTTACCATCACTTCTAATTACCGTTGCTGTTTTTGGTTTTAAAGCAATAAGTTTTTTTATCGATTCAGATGTAGATTGCAAAACTCTACTTTCAAGATATTCACCAATTGTAAATATTGTCAATACAGATGCAGATGCCTCAAAAAATCTTATTTCCTGACCAGTTATCATTGAAATTATACTGTAAATATATGCAATAGTAGTACTCAATACAACTAACGTATTAATTGTAAAGAATTTCTTTCGTATTATAGAATAGTAAAATTTAGTATAAAATGGCTTTCCTAAAATCAACTGGACTGGTGTAGCCAATCCAAGCAGAATATAATCTGTTATTGTAGCAGATTCATGATAGAAAGTTTCAATTATAACAAGAGGTACAGTTAAAGCAATTCCTAAAATTATTAGAATCTTTGTTTTTTGAAGTTCTTCTTGTTCTTGTTCTTCTTCCTCCTCTTCTTTTTCTTCATCTGCTTTGATGGCTTGTCTTTTTTCTTCTTTTTCTAAAGATGTGAAGATATGGATGTTTTTGGTATATTGCATTCACAATCAATACATCCATCATCATCATCGCTATCATAGTCATTATTATTATTATTGTTATTTTCATTAATTGTATTATTACTATTGGACACATTTGTATCTTGTTTACCAAGAAGAAAATTAATGATATTCTTTTTCATTTTGATGACTCAGCATTTCTAGATTGCTCATTGTAATTTATGCATGAGTATATTCCATGAGCAAAATCTGAAAGAATTGCATCACTCTCTTCCAAGAGTTTTATGATTTTCTTATTGCTTAATTTATAGAAAATATTTTTTCCTTCTCTTCTATTTGTAACAAGACCACAATCTAAAAGACATGATAAATGGTTTGAAACATTAGATTGACTCTGTCCTGTTTTCTTTACTATTTCTGATGTTATTTTTTCTCCTTCTCGTAATGTTTCTAAAATAGAAAGTCTAGTTGGATCTCCTAGACCTCTAAAGAATTTTGCTTTAATGGATAATTTTTGTAATTGTATTGACATACATCATTAATTAATGATATGATAATATAATAATGTAATTTCTATTTTCATTCTTTAAAGATTCATTTTAAATCAGAGGAGTATAAATTCTTATAGCAAATTTTTTTCAGATATCAATATTTGAAAATTAAAATTTAACTATCAAAGATTAGATAAAAAATGGAAAAAAAGAGAGAGGTTTATTTATTAGTCATTCCCATCATTGGTCCCATCATGCCAGTTTGATTCATGGGTTGCATCATTGTCTCATCATTGGTCCCATTCCCATCATTGGTCCCATTCCCATCATTCCTGGATTCATCGTCATACAAGGCATCATACCCATCATAGTCTGATTACCCATCATCATAGGAGCCATCATCATACAAGGCATTGTCATACCTTGCCCCATTCCCATCATTGGTCCCATCATAGGCCATTGTTGTCCTCCCATCATCATCATTGGTCCCATCATCATACCAGTCTTATTCATCTGTCCCATCATTGGTCCCATCATAGGCCATTGTTGTCCTCCCATCATCATCATTGGTCCCATCATCATACCCGTCTTATTCATCTGTTTCATCGTTGTCTGCATCTGGCTTGGGTTCATCATCATATTCTGGTTCTGTGTTCCCATCATGTTATTCATCTGATCCTTCATGGTGCCTTGAGGATTTGCAAATACCGATTGTATGTCTTTATAACTAGCAAGAAAAACTATTGTACTAAATACAGATACCATAAAGAAAAGAATCAAGTATCTGTTGTTGTTTCTGTTAATAAAATTGATATTCATTAAATTGACAAAAAACATGGATATATAAAAAGATGTATGTTCTATCGGGGTTGTTGCCTAATTCAGTTTAACAATTGGTAAATAGAATTTCATGATTTTGTTTTAGCTTAGAAAGGGTATGTTCCCTTGTGAGTACCAAACACAAGAGGAAGGATAGTTACTGGTTGTATTATCATCTAGCGCATACCCTAGAACGTGATACGGTTATTGAAAATATAGTTTATTTGGTCAAGGAAAATCCGCCTCCTGCATGCTCAAAGAATGCCAGCAGCAGCAGCAGAAGAGGAAGAAAACCAGTACACTCATGGGAGAAACTTGTTTGTATCTGTATTTTGATGGTTGTATTTGGTTTGACTTATCGTGATATGCAGAATACAGTACCATCATTGAATTTACCATGGAATAACGATGAACCATATCCAGACCATACTTGGATAGCACGTACATTCAAAAAGATACCGTTAAAGTATCTTGAAGATATTCTAACCAGGTCAGCCTCTATTTGTGTCTGCAAGAATCAGGATCTAAGAAAGAAGGATTATTGCTGCTGGCTTCAGATAGCACCGGTATAGAAACAGACAGATACGATTATGAAGTACGACCAGTCAAGAGAAAGAAGAAATTTGAATTAATAAGAGTAAAACAGTATCTGAAATGGCATATAATAGCTGTACTTGACCATCTTGTGATACTGAGTGTATAAGAACAACGAACAAGAATACACATGACTCCCCGGTACTCAGAACAATGTTAAACAGACTGAAGAAATGTGGTGTAATTGTAGACCTTCTGGCAGGATCTACATTCAATGCTGACAGTGGCTACGATGGTGAAAACAACTACAAGTCAATCTTTATGATGAATATGTTTCCAAATATTAGGCAGAGGATAAATGCTAGGAACAAAGGTAGGAACAGGAAGTACAGAAAGAAGGCTTCAGAGATATTTAACCTATCACAATATCATTACAGGGGATTAATAGAAGGAATATTTGGAGCTGAGGAAACAGCACATCATCATCAGCTATATTGCAAATTCAGATTAAAGAATAACCAGAAAAGATTTGGATTGATAATGGGTATAGGATGGAACTTGGGTGTTCTAAACAGATTGCAATGCGCAAAAAGACTAGAAATAAAGATGACACCGTATGTTATATCGTCGAATTAGGCAACAACCCCTGTTCTATCGTATACTTTGAAAATAAAATTTCGGGATTAATTAACAGTATAAAAATTTATGAAATTTGATAAATACAATAAGCAATTAGTAAGAGTTTTACCTTTCTAAACCCTGCTGATTATGATAATAGATTTGATAAAGATTTTGAACTAGTCAAATGCTGTGCTATAGGTTGGTCAACTAAAAAACCAAATCTTTCATAAGACTAGTATGGCTATTAGATGAATTAGATGGCCCTTCTGCAGGAATTGCAATTCCTAATGGATCAATTATTACTATCCAATATTTAGATAAAGATGTAAAATTCCAAACATAGATTCATTGTTGCTAATCCACTTACTATGAATATTTTTGTTTTATCATTATTTATATCATTATTCTATAGTATACTATAATATAAAAAATATATTCAATAATATAAATGTTTATAATATAGACATATATACAATATATACATATATATAATATATACATATATATAATATAGACAAATAATTACTATTAAATACACAAACATTTTATTACCCTATGAGAGTAAAAACAATAATAAAAAAATGTCTAAAAAATATTGGGATGAAGATGAAGATGTCCACTCCAGACTAGCAAAACATGGATCTATTGGAGAGACTTTTCAAGAAGTTATAATAAGATTATTAGATTATTATGAAGAAAGAGAAGGAAAACCTAAAAAGAAATGATGATGATGAATATTGACAAGGTGAGAAATTTTGACTATTTCTATCCTAGAGGCGCAGGAACAAAAGTTAAAGCAATTTGGTAACATATTATATGAATTTATTGGACCCGCAGCAGACCAAATAACAGGAAAACCAGAAATAACATTAGCCGCTTTAACTCATGATGTGACCATAGCGGACGCGCACACAAAAGAATATCATGAAAAACTTATCAACCTGCAAACAATGGCGAGAGAATTAGGATTATTGCCCTTAACTTCACCACAAGCACCTATTACGGATAGAAAAACAACAACAGACACATCCTCCTCCTCCTCGTTCGTAAACACTAATCCATATGCTAATCCATATGCAAATTCCTAACAATATAGAACATTCTTCTAGAACATTAGGTACCCACTTGGGTACTTTTTCTTCTGTAACATTATTCTATAATATTTATAGTCCGTTTTAATAGTCCACGTTACGAATGACATAGACCTTTGTAATGGTCGACATCCCCCATATGTTTTATTACTATCTTCTTAAGTGTCCCCAACCTCTCGGCTTTGGTCTAACCCTCTCAAATACCACTTTTTGTTCCTGCACCTAATTCAATAATGTCTTTAACTTGTCAAATTTTTGCTTATTCTTTTTGTTCCAAGTATTATCTTTTCTGAGGGCTGCGACATGCTCATTCAATGCATTTGCGATATCATATACCATTCTTTTGGTCACCTGGTTATATTCTTCTGGTTCCTCAAGTTCGACATCCTCATCAATCTGCTGGTATTCGTGCTTTACTGCCATTTGATCTATTAACATCTTGTTCATTTCAAACTTTTGGAGTTTGTCTTTTTCTATTCTGTCATTGTTAATTTTTGATTTATTCATATTGTCCTGCTGCTTTTTCATCAGCAAGTTTACCATTTGTGTTACTCTCAATTAATTTAAATTTTTTAACGTCGGGATCATCGGATTGTGCACTAATATGACTATCAAGAGCAAAATTCAAGTTAAGTTTTGGAAAAATAAAACTATAATCTAAAAATACTACAACTCTCTTATTGAATTTTTTAAAATCTTTGTATGAATCATACTCTTTAAAATTAACCTCGGAAGAAGGTGCAAAAACAGCGATATCTGTAACGTAATCACCTGGAACTCTATCTCCAAAGATTTGCCATTCGGAAGGATATTCAAGTTGTATTCCGTATTCTTCGTTTGTAAATGTAGAAAATTTATTAGGTACTTCTACTTCTAATTGACCAAAGGCATTAGCAAAAGAAGAAAAAAATGGAATTGTAAGAAGTGTACTGCTACTAATTAGTAGTAATAAATAATAATAATACATAGATAGAAAGTATTGTATTAGGATCTTTTCTTGTATTATCCCATGACATCTGTTACACTCTTTTACTTGGTAAGAGTAAGGAGTGTTGTTACACCAGATGCAATAAGTTAAGTCTCTAATCTTTTATCAACATTGTTCTATCCATTCAGCATAAATATAGAAATGGATTTAGCTTTGTTATATAATCTATCAATATGTGCCAAATAACCCTGTCAGACTAGAATTATCTACTGTACAGAAAAAGGAATTATTTTCATTCATGAAGAGTACTAAGGATAAAGAGGAATACAGAAGAGCATCTGCCATAAAACAAAAGATGGAAGGAGTACCTTATAGAACAATAGCCAAAAACCTTGGTGTCAATTACCGTAATGTGTATGACTGGATTAACAATTACAGAAAATATGATCTGGATGGAATAAGAAATAAGAGAAAGAATGGAGGTAGAAAACCAGTAATATCTACTGACAAGAACAAGGAGATGGTAAAAGACATAGTACTGAACAAATCACCCCAGACTTTTGGCAATTACAACAACAACAACAATAATGATGATGATGATTTAGTTACTATAATTAATGAAAATACCAGATTCTTTCAACACAAATTTGTTGAAGAAAAGGATGATATTGAAAGATTCCTTTTTGAATTTTCTAACAGAGTTGGTGCTTTCATAGTATATACAATGATTATTTCAATGCATCCAAATAATGAATTATTTAAAAAAATAGACTTGAATAAACGTGATAAGATTATATCGGATTGGATAATCAATTCTATCTCTTCAATTGTATTAAATATGATAAAAAGATATTTCAATGAAGAGGCCTATAAATCACTAAAAAAATATCCAATTGGTTATGAAGAAAAACTCAAATTTTTGAATAAAAAACCTGCTTATACATTTGAAAAAGAGAATGCGAAACTCTTAATGGATGGATTCGCTATGACTTTATCCTTCAATCTTTGAGAGGCTGGAAGATATTAGAATAAATTTAGTTAATGCAATTAGATTAAACCAAAATTTTGAGAAGGAAATTTTAGAGAAATGGAATAATTGTAGCCATGAATTTGTTGGTGAACCAAAAGAGACTTTATTTGGCTATGGTAGAATATGTAAAAAATGTAATTTATTCAAAAGTGAAAAAATAAGATCGTAAAAGAGTTACAAAATTAAAATCTCCTAAATAAAAAGGATTGTTTTTTTATTACTGTATTCAAAAGACTACAAAAAATATACACACAACAACAAGAAAATTGATAATTTCTCCTTTAGAAGAAGGAGAATTAGTAGCAGTTTAGGTAAGCATTACCTAACTAAAACAGCAGACACAAACAAAAATATTATCAATTAGATTTTTAGAAATTTACTTTTTCTTATTATTGCTTCTGCTGTTAGTAAAAGAAGAATTAGAAGTAGAAGAAATTGCTATTTCTCCTATTGCCTTATTGCTTATTTCTGGTTTTAATTCGATTCCTTTGACTATTCCTCCACTTTGTCCATTACCATCATCACCGCTATAGTCATATAAGATTTTATTTCCAGGTTGACTTGTTAGAAATGCATTAAATCTATCGGCTAAAAATGCAACTGATTCCTCTAATTTTTTAATTTGTTCCTCTTTCTCATTTTGCTGGCTTCTTAATAGTTGATTTATATCCTGTAACTCTTCTATTTTGGTTTGCAAGTCTGCTCCCTGTCTTTCCAATTGTGGAACATTTAGAAAAGTCAAATAAGGTTCGATTTTCTTAAATATTTCTGCTTTTTCACTATCCTTTTTTCGCCAGTAGGTAGACCCAGAATGACCAATAAACCATTCTGAATAGTCTGAATATCCCAAATCTGAAATTGTAGTTTTTACAAAACGTCTAAAAGAATGTAAAGTTATTTTTCTTCTAATCTCGTTTCCATCTTCTCGTGAACCCATTCCGATTCTATCTAAAGTTTTTGCAAATATTCCTGTCAAGTTCTCATACAATATTTCTGGCCTTGGTTTATCCACCTGGTATAATGAGAAAATTAGTTCATTTGGATTCTTTTTTGGAGTTTTGTATTCAGTTATAGTCTTTTTTCCTCCTCCTATTTCTTCTTTATCTTTATTTGTATAATAACAAATTCTACGAGTTCTATATTTGAAATCTAACCAGATTTTTATTTGATTTTGTACTTCTCTGGTCAAAAAAACAAATCTATCAACTTTTGTTTTTGTAAATTCGCCTCTAATAATTAAGTTTGCAGGATTATTATTATTATTAGTATTATCCAAATTCAAATCCTTGAGTCTTATAGATAATGCTTCTGTTGTTCTCAATCCAGTCGAAGCCAACAACATTACATAGGTTTTTAGTCTTAGGTTAGAACAACCATTTAAAATTTTGATTATATCTTCTTTATCAATTGCTTCTTTGTGTTTAAATATTGTTTTTGGAAATCTTACCTTTAGTTTGAATTTTCTTGGACTAATCTCCATATCATTATATTCAAGAAAAGTTTTAACCGTTATTATTTTATCTCTAAATGTTATACTAGATAAATTATAGTTATTCTGTAAAAATAGACAATATTCATTTAAAATATCGTAAGGATCATATTCTCCATTTTTTAATTTTTGAATGAATATATCTGTATCTATTCTGTATGTTTTCTCTATAAATTTTTCAAATGTTAGAAGACGAGATTGATATTGAATTGCAGTATTCTCGTTTCTAATACTAGCACTTTTAATATATTTTTGAATTAACTCTGATCGAATATTGTTATGTTTTGATATTCTTTTGTTGTTGCTATTTGTTTCTGCTGCTGTGTTGATTTGTATTCCAAACAAAGATATATAGAATATTAAAAAAAAGCCATTTATAAGGTTATTGTATTCATCATATTTTATGCATAATAAATTTGATGATTCAATTACTTGTAAGAATATTTCTAATTGCTAGTAATGAAAAAGTTATTCTTAACATTGCGGTAATAATATAGTATTCATTGAATTTGATAACTTTATAGTTAAAGATTAGTAAAATACAATAAACATTGATTTCATTATAAGTTAATATAATAATTGAATTGAAATAGATAATTTTAAAGAAAAAAAGGATTAATAATATATTTTTGATCTTTATATCTAGTATTATTAATGAAATTATCTTTAATAATAATTATAATAGGATCGATTATTCTTTTTCTTGGACTCTTATTTTATTTTCAAAGCAAATCTATTGTAGGGCCGACACAATCTTTTATGTATAGCAATCCTGATTGGTCTACTAATGGATTTATTATAATTAGTATAGGTCTATCCTTAGTGTTAATAGGTTCTTTTATTTTAATACAATATAAGAAATAGTATCTAAAAATAGAGTTCATTTAAAAAAAGAGAAGATATCTTTAGTGGCTACTCTATCCATTTTTACAATTATTTTTAAATAAAGAGTCGTATTTCCCAAATTATGAAAACTTATTCAAAGGATTGTTTATTGAAAAATAACGGAAGATACCTATTTACAATTTTATTATTAGCAACCGTTTCTATTATGGGATATTCTATAGAAAAAGCATATTCTCAGCTTGAAGATCCTCAATTGGATGGTCCTGCAATGGATTCTAAAAAAGATGATCAATCAAAATCACTTTCTAAAGATAAACCAATGTCAAAGATGTTCGTAAAAATTACCTCTCATAAAAATGCTGACATAGTTGAAGCTGGAGAACTTACTATTTATGGCACTTCCAGTGATAGTCGTTCTCGCGATTGCATTGTAGAAGTAGATTGGAATAATGATAAACCATCTAAAATAGTAACTCCAACAGGTCCAGGCGGATCAAGTGATTTCTCAACATGGACATTTACTTATACAAAAGATTATCATGAAATAGAAGTAGGGCCAAATGAGCTAACATCAAAATTAACATGTATAAATCCTGGGCCTTTAACAAAATGGTTTAGTGTTACATTAACAGGGGTGCCTCCACCATTTCCACGACCGTTACCTGTTCCTTGAAATATTTATTTTAAAGTAATTTTTTATATCTAAGGATGAAAAGGATATAAAGGCTTTTTTTTGTTTTAATCATATTAACTATTGAATTTAAAATACTTCTTTTCTGCTTCTAGTACTAGTACTCTTTCTAAGAAAGAAATAATTTTTATTTTTACTATTTTCATTATTGCCTTTATCATTAGATTCTACGAACTTGGTGATTTAGGTTTTAATAATGATGAAGCAATTTATGCCGGGCAAGCAGCGTCACTTGCAAATTATAGTGAATATCAAAACCAATTCTCCATTTTTAGAGCTCATCCTTTATTGTTGCAATTTATGATTTCTATTTCTTTTTATATTTTTGGGATAAGTGAATTCACTGCCAGGGTCATTCCAGTACTTTTGAGTTGCGGTATAGTTGTAATATCTTATTTTATTGCTAAATATCTGTATGATCAACAAACTGCGATACTATCTTCAATTATTCTAAGTTTTCTACCATATCATGTTATAATGTCAAAACAGGTTCTTGTAGATGTTTCAATGTCTTTTTTCTTTACTCTTGATCTTTTACTGATTGTATTATATTATCGAAGGCCTACTATTTTACTTCTTTATGGAATAGGCATTACTACTGGCCTCTGCTTTCTTTCTAAGGAAATTGGAATTATTTCTTTTATTATTTCAACCATGAGTATAATTATTATAAATAAAAAAATAAAAATTAAAAATATTCTTGTTGTTATATTCTCTTTTATTTTTGTAACTTCTCCTTATTGGGTTTCTTTTTTGACTTTAGAAGAGGCACGTGAATCCGTATTAGAGTATATAGATTGGCAAAGTTCTCGACCTGCAAATCATGGTAATCTTTATTATTTTGATATATTGCTTTCTGATATTTTGGGTTATGTATTATCTTTACTAGTTGTAATTGCTTATCTATCTATTATATTTAACAAAAGAAATTGGAATTTTACGAATATTGTAATTCCCTTTCTTTGGATTCTTCTTCCATTACTTTTTTATCAAATGATTTCAGTAAAAGGCTATCATTTTCCTTTTTCGATAACTCCTTTTCTTGTCATATTTGGCATTTCAATTCTATCAAATCAATGGATTAAAAATATGTCAAGAAAGTATATTTTGTTAATTAGTATAATTCCATTGATATTAATATCAAATAATTATATAATATACGGATATTTTTTACTTATTCCTCACAATCCTGTATTAGGGTCAGAATCACTTTCTTATATGAAAGATGTCGCACTTTGGATTAAGGAAAATACTTCTAAGGATTCTACTATTCTTACTCTTTATACTCATATGTCAAATATAATAAAATTTTATGCACAAAGAGATTCAATAGCAATACAAGCAAACAATAATCCTTCCTATCAAAAAATAGAAAATATAGATATGTCAATTCTGGCTAAAAAAATAAACTATATTGTTTACGAAAAAGTTCAAATTAACAATGAAAAGTTTTTAGAAAATAAAGCATTAAAACTAGAAGATTATATCCAAAAGTATGATGGTATTCCGATATATATAAAATACCAAGATACAACTAACATAGAAAATACGAAAATTTCATCTGAACCAGCAATAATAGTCTATAAGTTTAACTAAGCAGATGCATTTTAATTTAGATTTGATAAAAGACAATAAATTAAATGAAGTCTAAAATGCGATTCGAGGGCCTTTTTTTCTTACTATTGGTTTTTATCTTCTTTTCATCTAATACTGTTATTTTTGCAATAAAGACAGCTTATTCTCTGGATAATAGTAATTCATTTGAAAAAAATAAAACTCCCATTGAACATATAATTATCATTTCTCAAGGACGAAGAAGCTTTGATAATTATTTTGGAACTTTTGAAGGAGCAAACGGTTTTCCTCCAAATTTGGCTATCCCAATAAATCCATTTGAATTTACGCCGTCATTTCAGAATTTTACAATATCATTGAGTTTCCTCAGTAATACTTCAACTTCTGCACATGAGGAATTTCTTATAAATAAAGGAGGAATTGGAAAAGAAACAGCTAGAAATAATTTAAATTTTGGCATATGGCTTGATGAAAAACAACATATCATAGGTGGTTTTGAAACAAAGGAAGGGGGTGATTTTTTTGTAGTCTCAAAAAAAAGATATGCAGATAATAAGTGGCATAATGTATTATTAACGTATGATAAATTTATATTAAAACTATTTATCGATAATAAATTAGAATCAGAGTTAAATACTTCCCGAGCAATACCTGATGATAATAAATTACCATTTATTAGATTAGGAGCAAATTTTTTAAAGCAAAATAGTTTTTTTACTGGTTTTCTTAATAATGTTTATCTCTGGAATAGATCATTAAATGCAAATGAGATTTCTTCTTTACTTGCAAATAAACATATTCCTGATAGCCCTATTGCAAATATTGGAATAAATACTGTTATACATTATGATAAGAATAAAGATTCTTATTTATATTTTAATGGGAGCAATTATTTTGATTTAAAAATATCATCTAATGTTTCTAAAGGTTTGATAAAACCCTTTCATTTGGAAATTACCAAGACACCTAATTTAAAATATGGACCAGCTGTGTATGAAAAGTCCTATAATTACGGTTTTATGGATGGATTTATTTTTGCTCAAAATGGTAAAGAGTTAAAATCAAATGATACCTTGAAATTAGACAGTAAGACTATTGTAATGGGGTATTATAGTAGTAGTGAAATTGGTCCATATTGGTACCTTGCTTCAAAATTTGTACTAGCAGATAATTTTTTTAGTCCTTCCCCTCAAACTGATTTAACAAATAATCTTCATTTATTTACTGCAGAAGAAGGTAATTTTAAAAAATATGTACCTTTGAATGGATTATCTATTAATTCAACAATATTGGATTTATTAGAAAAGAAACAAATAACTTGGAAAGTTTATGTTGAAAACTATGATTCTGCTTTAAATTATACTAATAATAGTGATTTGGCAAAGCGTTACCTAGTTTTGAATCCTATTCTTGGAATTCCAAGATTTGTAGATAATGCGACACTAAATTCAAAGATACAAGATTTAACTAAATATTTCCATGATCTTAAAAATAATTTACCTAATGTTTCTTATATTATTTTGCCAAATAGTCAAGAAAGTAGTCCTAAAGATGTATTGAAAGGCCAAGAATCAGTTATTTCATTAATTATTTCATTAATGAAAAGTAAATATTGGGAGAATAGTCTTTTTATTTTAACTTATAGTGGTTCTGGTGGTTGGTATGACCATGTTTCCCCGCCTCAAAATCCAGAATATGAACTTGGATTTCGGATTCCAACACTTTTTATTTCACCTTACTCATATGAGGGTAAAGTAGACTCTACTTTTTATGATACTTTGTCTATTTTAAAATTCATTGAATATAATTTTGGTCTCGAATCTATTAATGCTAGAGACTTATCATCTAATAATATTTTAAATGCATTTAATTTTGACAAACAACCAGGAAATTCAACTGAAATTGTATCAAATCTATTAGAAGAATATCAGTCGAATATAATAACAAATACAACATTTTTCAAAATAGAAAATATTCATTTTACATTTAATATTTATTTATCTATTCTTATAGTTGTTATCTTATCTTTTTTGTTTTTTTTATTTATTATAAAAAATCGTTTAATAAAAATATGATATTGAATATATTATTGAGAAAATTTTGTCTTTGTTCATTAATTTATAGTGTTTAAGTGTTTTACAAGTATAATTTACAAGTATAAAAAATTAATAATAATGTGAAAAAAGATTTAGTAGATGTATTGAATAAATAAAATCGCGGACTAATAATCATAAAAAAATTATTTTATAAATATAAAACTTTTATTTAGTATGCAATTAAGATAGAGTTATTTGATATTTTTGCTATAATTCAGAATATCAGAAGAAAAAATATTTGAAAATTTTTTTAGAGAAAAATATTGAATTTCAATTTCATTGTTACTCTATTTTATTTGTTTAAAATTTATTATTGTTATTAATATCATTATTATTAATTCATATCTTCTTTAAGTTCAGTATTACTCAAGCCACAAACAATGCACTTGAAAATTGTAAATTTATTTTTATCATTTGCTTCCATTTTTCCTCCACAACAAGGACAATTCATATTTTTAAATTGGAACATAAATATAAAAATTATTTGGATAAATAAAATTATTATTTAGGCTGTATATTCAGAATATTCTCTGATAGATTATTAAAATATGTTAAAAATAATTTATTATTATTATTATTATTGTAATTGCTTAAATTCTTTAATTGCTTCTGTTTCGTAATTAAGGGCTTTTGATAGAAGGTCTAGTGATAATTTATTTTCAGTATTATTGCCTGTCAAAATATAGTTTTTATAATGGAAATAGCTTTCAATTTCATTTTGAAGTGAGTTTATATAGTTTTTAAGTAGAGGTTTGTACTCTTCTTGTATATTATATTCTTTAGCTAATGATATTATTTTCTCTAGCTTGCCAGTATATTCATTAGTTTTATTCACTATTGTCATATTATTATTATTATTATTTATTGATTCTTTTTCTTTAGCTAATTCATTCTGATATTCATTAGAAGCGCTATTGACATTAGCAAATAGATTTATTATAAATTCTTTTGAAGCATTTGATATTTGATTGTTGTTTGATTCTTGAACATTCAAAAGAGCATCAGCATTATTAAAAAAACCTATTATTACTATAGTTAACACAATAGATAAAATTGATATCATGTTTATTTCATAAAGATTTCTATTTTTTTTCATTTAAATTAAAATTAAGGTTCTACTATATAATAGTTAACAAAAAGTAATTATTGAAATTGCAGTATCTAAAAATTTTTTATAATTAGTTCATTATGGTTTTTTCTTTTTTCGGAGTTACTATTGATTGATCGAAGTGCTTTTAAAGAAATAATATTTTCTTTAAATGGAGAATATAAATCTCTTATAAAAATAGTATCTGAGTTGCTTAATATTATTTTACATTTTCTTTTATCTAAATCTTTAAAAAAATTAGCTAATCTCTTCTGTTGATTAATATCAAATCCAAAATTAGTATATTTTGTAAAATTTGCTGTCTCATTTAATGGGTGATATGGAGGATCAATATATATAAAATCATCTTCTTTAACCTTTGTAATTATATTTTGGTAGTCATAGTTTTCAATAGTCGTGTTTGTAGAATTCAAAATTTTATTTACTTTATTTAAATTTTCAATATCACAAATTTTTGGATTGTTATATCTTCCCAAGGGAACATTAAATAATCCTTTTTTATTTACTCTATACAAGCCATTATAACAAGTTTTATTTAAGGTAATAAATCTTGCAGCTTTTTTAATATTATTGAATTCAAAATTCTCATTTCGTAATTTATAATAAAATTTTTGTGAGTCATTAAAATATTCATTTTCATTTTGGTGTAATTGATTAATTAACTCGGTTAAGGAATATTTTATAGCTCTATATGCATTGATTAATTCTACGTTAATATCAGATAGTTGCACTGAAGAATTCTTATCAAGTTTACCTGCATTTATAAGATAAAAGAATAATGCACCACTTCCTACAAATGGTTCAAAATAATTATTAAAGTTTTTAGGAAGAAAATGTTTTATTTGTGTAATTAGACGAGATTTTCCTCCCGCCCATTTGATAAATGGATGACAGTTTCTAGTTGTATTTTTAGTAAAAAAAATATTATGTATAGGAGAATTTTCAAATATTCCTATCATAATTCTTCAATTCACATCTAAATATTAATAAAAGTTTCTTCTTTTTCGACTAATTAAAGTTATTACGAAAGTTATGAATTAGTTAATATTGATTGTTTATTGTTATATACTAATTTTCTATATTGTATTATATTAAATACTTTTTATTTCATATCTTATTAATCTTAGCATTTCTTTCATCTTGTAATTTCTCATTGCTGCTGACTCTGTTTTAGCTGCATTATCTATTGGAGTATAAACACCATAATGAACATGAGGATCAATCAATCCGGGAAGGATGTATTTTCCTGTTGCATCAATTGATTTGCTATAACTGATATTATTTAATGATTTAGAAAGATCTTTTATTTTTCCATTTTCAATCATAATATTAGTATTAATAATTCCAACTTTAGGTATTACAACACTTCCATTTTTTATTACCAGATCATATGAATTTTGCATTAAACAATATAATATAAAAGATAGAATAGATAATTATTATGTTACTATAATAATAATAATTAAAAAATTTAATAATTTATTTTTTTATATATTTTTAATATATATATATTTATTTATTTATTGCTAAAAATATTCTTTAAACTTTAATTTATTAGAAGTAAAAAAAGAAAGAAAGTTTAGGTTACTGTTACTTTACCCGTCATGAATGGGTGTAAAGAACAATAGTAGTTGAATTCTCCTGCTTTATCAAATGTATTTTCCCATGTAGCACTTGGGGCAATTATACTGGAATCAAATGTTGGTGTTGCACCTGCACCGCCTGGTGTTCCTTCTACTACTGTATGAATAGTAGTATCATGATTTGTCCATGTTACAGTAGTGCCTGAAGATACAGTGATTTCAGGTGGAACAAAAAATTCTGTTGCGCTTGGGTTAGAAGATCCTGGAGAAATAGATACTGCCTCTTGTGCATATGCTAATGTTGCATTCATCATCATAGAGGTATCGTTGCCCATTGTATTGTTAACTGTACCCTGTGGAGTAATTGCACCTTCTTGTGCATATGCTAATGTTGCATTAGATGTTGCAGTGTTTCCTAAATCTATGGTTTCATTGACTAAATCTTGTGTTTGGAATCCTTCTTGTGCAAATGTATAATGATTTCCAGGATTCGATCCTAAAATTGTAGTAAATAAGGCCGTCACAGTTACAAATAATAAAATGTTTGTCATGTGATTTTCGATGTATTAAAGAGGATATATCTTATAAGAGTTTCTTATAGTATTAAATTAGAGAAATTGCATCTGGATAAAAATAATTCTTTTAATGACCATGCTTGTGATATTAATAACCATCATTAATCCTGTTATTGAAGAATATTATTTAGTATAATAGTTATAATCATTTGTATTAAAAAGAATATTAGAATAAACAGATAATCTTTTGAGTGATTTGATTTTTTCTACTTTTTCTATTTCTGATCCATTTATTGCTTCACTCAAATATTTTATGGAATTATCGTAAGTATTTCTGGCTATCGGATAAGGTACCCCGTCTTTTCCGCCATGAGCATAGTTATATTTAACAGGATCATTCCATGATGCTTTACTTCCATAGATAATTTCTGCAATTAGTGCTAAAGCCCTTATTGTAGAAGGACCAATACCTTCTTGTGAAATTATCTCTTCATAGTTTTTAGGATAGACATCATATAATTCATCCATTACTTTCCAATTAATTCTACGAGGCATTTCATATTTCTCAATATTTATACCTGGCTTTTTAAAAAACCTATTACTATCTGAAGGTAATTTATTATTATACAACCACTTGTCTAAATTTTGAGAGGTATTTGTTTCCATGATTTTATAGATAGAATATTTTATTGACTTTGATCCTTCTTTTATTATATCTACACAAGTTTTACGATTTTCCTCAGATTCTCTAGATGTCATATCTAAACAAAAAGGAATTCTTTCATTGCCTATAATTCCTCTATGAGGTTCAATAATATAATTTAGCAAGTTATTAGATATCCAATGATATCTTCTGGCCATTTTATTTGTTTTATTTAATCCTTGTTGAATAATTGTCCAATGACCATTATCATCAAAAAGAATAAAATGATGATACAAATTGAATCCATCTTGAATAGCAGCATTGTCTACTTTTGCAGACATTTTACTGGCATATACTAGCTCATTAATTCTATTTGTTGATAAATTGTGATTTTGTTCAGCAAGTTTTGGTATCTCGTATTTTGGCTTTGTAGAATTTTTTCCTTTACCCCCGGAAAGAGATATCCCATGAGTATCATAACATATTGATTGTTTTAAAACACCAGTAACAACTGTAGTTAAACCAGATGAATGCCAGTCAAATCCTAATACACATCCAAATGCTTGGAACCATAAAGGATCAGATATTCGTTTAAAAAATTCTTTTGTCCCTCTATCTTCTATAATTATTTTACTAATTGCTGCAGAAAGTTTTATCATCCTCTTGACTAAATAAGACGGAGCATGACCACCATGTAAAGGAAGATTTATGATACCTTTTTTCAATGATATAGATTTTATAGATTTCTAGAGTATTATTTTTTGTGTTTTTTTAGAGATTGTTAAATTTATAAAATAAGTGAAGTAATTATTGATAAATAGTCATGAAAAGAAAAAAAATTTTTATAACAAGAAAAATTAATCCAATAGGAATAGAATTATTAAAGAAGTATTATGATGTTATACTGAATGATACAATAGAATCTCCTACCAAAAATATTATGTTAAAAAAAGTTAAGGATGTAGATGGAATTCTTTGTACTTTATCTGAAAAAATTGATTCTGATATAATCGATGCAGCTGGTGCAAATTTAAAGGTAATTAGTACTTTTAGTACTGGATTTGAACATATTGACATAGATGAAGCTACTAGAAGAGGAATTTATGTTACAAATACTGGAGATATTTTATCAGAAGCTACAGCTGATCTGACTTTTTCATTGATGCTTGCGTTATCACGTAAAATTGTAGAAGCACATTCATTTATTATTAATAAAAAATGGAAAAATGGTTGGAGTCCCAATCTATTTCTTGGAAATAATATATATGGATCAACATTGGGAATTCTTGGATTAGGTAATATAGGATCTGCTGTTGCGAAACGTGCAAGAGGTTTCAAGATGAAAGTCGTTTATAATAATAGACACCAATTATCAAAATCAATAGAAAAAAAATTACATGCAACATTTGTAAATTTCGATGAATTACTCGAAAATAGTGATTTTTTATCTATTCATATCAGCTATGATAAAGATAATTTCCATTTAATTGATACCAGAGAACTAAAAAAAATGAAAAAGACATTATTTCTTATTAATACATCAAGAGGAAATATAATTAATGAAGCCTCTTTAATAATAGGATTACAAAATAAATGGATTGCTGGTGCAGGATTAGATGTTTTTGAAAAAGAACCATTATCAAATAAAAATAAATTATTAAAATTAAAAAATGTCATTCTTTTACCACATATTGGTAGTGCAACGGTTCAGACTAGAAATAAAATGTCTGAAGTAGCAGCCATTAATCTGCATAACGTACTTTCTAACAAAAAGCCATTATATATTGTTAATAAAAAACTTGAACAAAATCTTTAGTAAATAAGAAAAATTCAATAGTTTTACTGACTGTTTTTTAAACGTTGAAGATAAATATCCTCATAATCTTCTTTGGTGCCCTTTATGCAATTAGTAGACACCAATTTAATATTCTCTACTTTTAATTTTCCCTGTGGTAGAGATTTATTTTCTTGTAGCTTTTCTATTTTATATTTAATTAGTTCTAAATGTTCAATACATGATACCCCAATAAGGTATTCTTCATTTGATATAATTGATAATATATAAGAAGGTGGAAGATTGCATTGGGTATCTCGGTATGAGAAAGAGCATTTAGTTGGTAGAGTCAATAGCATATAATTGGTAAAACAATCTTATTTAATCTAAACTAATTCTCTGGGCAAATTAATGAATATAATTAGTATTGTTCAAGAATATTTCTCTAAAGTGTTTAAAGAGATTTATAAAAGAGTATATCAATTACAATAAAATAATATGGGAAGTAGAAAAAGGCGTACAGTTAAACCTCAAAGAAAAACTAGAAGCGTTGAAGGCCGCTGCCCGAAATGTACTACAATTGTAAGATTCAATGTTTCTGGTCCTGTTGGTGATGAGATATATGAATGTAGAGGATGCATGTCAAAGTATCATATAGATGAACTATAAATTACATAAAGATATAAAACAATTAAATTTCAAATATTACTTGGTAATAGTATGATTTTCATCTTTTGAAAACTTATTATAATTTATTAGCCTATCTTTTCACTATTCTACATATGGATAAAAAAATAGATTACTCTGGTTCTGTTTATTTGTATAGTAGTGGTATGCCTTTGGAACTTATTGATAAAGCAAAATCCAAATTAATTAAAGATCATGGTGTTTTATCGAATGATATTGTTTTAATTGAAGCGCCTGAAGGTGTCCCAGAGGGATCGATAATGATTACTATTTGGCCTCATTACCTTTCAGTTGCAAAAGTAAAAAGAGTCCGAGATGGTTCCATTTATGCTCCGCAATTATTTAACATTGAGCTATGAATAATAAATTTTTTTATATTTGTAGTTAGAAATTAATGTCTGTCTATTTAATTATATATGTGATTATTTCTTTTTTCTGCAAACGTGCTCGACATTCTGATTGTCCATTAGAACTTCCTGTAGGTGATGTTTGTGGTCCTAATCATGATTGTTCTTTTGATATAAAATTAACTCAATGTGAGTGTTCATGTCATAAGTAAAAGATAAAAATAGTTTCGCCATAGTTGTTTTTGGCTTTATAGTAAAAACTATATGGCAAAACAGTAATATCTTGTTATGCAAAAAATTAACAATGTTTGTTCTTTTTGTAACTCACCCATTTCTCAAGGAAAAAGTATTTGTAAAGACTGTATAAAATTATACGATATCAAAATCGGTAATTATGAGAGTGATGGATGCGGTTGTAACAAATGAGATAGAATTATTAATTTTTATATTAGGGTCAGAAATTGGTCTCACAAATCATTAGTAGTTTCTTCATACAGCCACCACTTCATCATTCCCATAGTTTTTATTCTATCCCGATACTTTCTATCAAATTTGTTGCTTTATTTTTAATTTCATCATTTATTTTTACCATGACTAGTCCCTCTAAAGGTTGGCCATAAAAAACAATTGAATCTAGAGGAGCATGAGCAAAAACTGGTAAAGCAAGCATGTCTTCTTCACCGTTTATAAAAATAATAGCTTTCTGTCCTTCAACTAATATTTTTTTTATTGTTAAATAGGCTTCCTTTGATATTGTCCCTTTTCTATTTTTATAATGATATTGATTATAGGAAAGGTTTTTTGTTAAAAATGTATTCTTTAGTTTTAAAATTTCCAATTCGGATCTTTTAATCCTTCTTTCAATTCCATCTATTATCGCTAAATTCGGCATCAGACCAAAAGAAATAATTTTTTCTGTTGTAGCGTCTCCTACTGTAATTATAATTTTAGATTCTTTAATAAAATAAAGAATTTTTTCTTTAGAAATATCTTTTTGTTTTATTAAGGAACCAAATGGTTTTTTTAAAATATCAATATGCTCATCTTTAAGAGGCATTTTCTGCTGGTTTTAAATTATTCTGTTCAGAATTTTCTTTGTCTTTGTTATTTTCAGATTCTTCTTGTTCTTGCATTTCTAAAGCTAAAACACTTACTCTACCAGCAACTAGTTTTGCAATCTTTAATAACGATTTGGTCTGTGCAGATTCAGGATCAGAAATAATAATAGGTTTTCCTATTTCACTTCCATGCATTATTTGTGGATTTAAAGGTATATCTCCTATATATGGAATCTTAAATTGTTCACTTATTTTTTGTCCTGCACCATTTCCAAAAATATGAATATCTTCATTGCAATTAGGACATTGTAAATAACTCATATTTTCTATTACTCCTATTATTGGTACATTTAATTTGTTAAACATCCCTATTGCTTTGACTGCTACATTCATTGCAACCTCTTGAGGTGTAGTAACCACTAAGATTCCGGTAATTGGAATTGTTTGAGCAATTGTTAATGGGGCATCCCCAGTTCCTGGAGGTAAATCAATGATCAGATAATCAAGTTCTCCCCAATTTACATCTGTTAGAAATTGTTTAATAATTCCAGATATTATAGGTCCTCTGTAAATGCCTGCTTGTTGTGATTGTTCATAAAAAAAACCCATTGAAATAATTTTTACCCCTTCTGACATTGGAGGCTGAATTTTATTTTCTAATACCTGAGGAGAGTCTTTCAATCCTAGCATTAATGGTACACTTGGACCATAAATATCAGCATCTAAAAGACCTACTTTAGCTCCTGTTTTTGCAAGAGCTATTGCAAGATTAACAGAAACTGTTGTTTTTCCAACACCTCCTTTGCCACTTGCAACTGCAATGATATTCTTTACTCCCGGTAAGAGCTCATCTAAAGATATAGACCTTCCTTCCATCACTTTTGCAGTAACCTTTAGATCTAAATCCTTAATACCTAAATTTGAAATTGTGTTTCTTACATCCTGTTCTATTTCACTGTTAAAAGGACATGCAGGAGTCGTTAGTTCTAATGTAAAAGATATTTTATCATTATTAATAGCCATATCTTTTATCATACCCATAGAGACAATATCTTTATGTAATTCAGGATCTACTACTTTTCTTAAAGAAGATAGTACTTGATCAACTGTAACCATCGTGAAAACCTGCTCTTTAGCAATATTTAAATATTCATTTTATACTTAAAGATGATAAGTCGTTATTACTTGTTGCATTTATTCTATTCTTTGTTTCTTCATATTAGCTAAACAAAAGGTTCATAAATTGATATATTATATCCTATCTCGTCCAACATGTTTTATATAGCTTCTATGACTGATATAGTTAGAATTCCGCCAAGTAGACTTACTACTTCATTAAAAAATACTGCAATTGGAATTCTAAAAGAAAAATATGAAAGTATGATCAGTCCTGAGTTGGGTTATGTTATAATGATTATTGATGCTAATGTTGATTCAATTGGTAAACTAGTTACAGGTGACGGGGCAACGTATCATAAAGCCATTTTTAAAGCGTTGACTTTTTTTCCAAAGATTCAAGAAATAGTAGAGGGAGAAATTATAGAAATTACAGATTTTGGGGCATTTGTACGAATAGGACCTACAGATGCTCTTTTACATCTTTCTCAAATTACCGATGATTATTTAAAAAGTGATATTAAACAAGGATTGATAATTGCAAATCAGTCATCACGTTCCTTAAGAATTGGTTCTAAAATGCGGGCAAGAATTACTGCTGTAAGTCTGGGTAAAGGATCCTCTATGGGAAAGATAGGAATTACTTGCAGACAACCGTTTTTAGGCTCGTATGATTGGATTAAAGAAGAAATAGAAAAATCTAAACAACCACAACCTCAAAAGGAGAAAAAAGGAGGAGGAGGAGTAACAAAGTAGTCCATGCCTAGAGAATTAGCGTGTAAAAAATGTAAAGCTATTACAGTAGGTAAAGTTTGTCCCGTTTGTAATTCTACCGACCTTTCTAGCGACTGGTCAGGAATAGTAATTGTTTTTGATCCCAATACTTCTCTAATTGCAAAAACTCTTGAGATAACAGTACCTCATAAATATGCTCTTAAAGTCTCTTAATGAAAAAACTTTCTGATCATCTAAATTTAAGAAATTCACTTTTAAATTTTTTACAAGAAGATGTAGGAATCGAAGATATTACCAGTAATAATCTTAACAATTTTAACAAACTAGTCAAGGCTGAGATTATATATAAATCAGATTTTATAGGTATTTTATGTGGTATTGAAGAAGTAGAAATGTTATTTGATATTTGTAATTGTAATTCAAAATATATTAAATCAGATGGTATGAGTATTTCACCCAAAGAAAAAATTATTGAAATTAATGGAAAAGCAAAAGACATATTGAAAGCTGAGAGAACTGCTCTAAATTTGCTTATGAGAATGAGTGGTATTTCTACTTTAACAAGAAAATTTGTGGATATAGTCAATCAAATAGACCAATCAATTTCTATAGCATCAACAAGAAAAACTGTTCCGGGATTACGGCTCTTGGATAAAAAAGCGGTTGTAATAGGAGGTGGAATAAGTCACAGAGTTAGACTAGATGATATGGTTATGATAAAAGATAATCATATAGTTGTGGATAAATCTATAAAAAAAATAATATCATCAATTAGAGAAAGAATAGGACCTTCCAAAAATATAGAATGTGAAGTCAAAAATGAATATGAAGCTATTGAAGCTATAGAATCTGGTGCAAATATTATAATGCTAGATAATTTTTCTGTATTAGATGCTAAAAAAACAATTTTAAAGATTATTGAGTTAGGTTTGAGACATCAAGTTAAAATTGAAATATCAGGAGGAATAAATTTACAAAATGTAATTGATTATGCCAAATTAAAACCAGATATTATTTCAATAGGTTATTTAACACATTCAGCTCCATCATTGGATTTTAGCTTAAAGATAAGAAATGATGGTTAACAATAAAAATAAAAAAAATAGATTTTACCTTCTTCGTCCACGTTCAGGTTTTTTTTGGCCAGGTGCGATTCTTTTCTCAAATCTCTTAATGTAATTCTCTTTATTACGTACTTTAGAAATAGGACTAATTCTTTCCTTGGCTTGAACCTTTGGCGTTTGCCCCTTTACTTTTCCTGCTTTAGTAAGCGATCCATGAGTTGGCATAATTTTTTTAGACAATATGAGCCTAATAAATTTATTGCAATTTTTAAAGAGGCAATCTATGCCTATAATATAAACATGTTAGGCAAAGGTGTCCTAAATAGTACTAATTTAAATCATGTTTGATCCTAATATAGTATAGTTTAAATAGCAAATGAATTTATCGAAGGATGAAAAAAATTTATCGAAGGATGAGTATATCAAAGAAATTTTTTCTTTAAAAAAAGAACGAGATGCAATTATTTTAGCACATAATTATCAATTACCTGAAATTCAAGACATAGCTGATTTTATTGGAGATTCATTAGCGCTTTCAAGAAAAGCAGAAAAAACTAATGCTACAACTATTATTTTTTGTGGCGTTCATTTCATGGCGGAAACCGCTTCTATTATTTGTCCAGATAAAAATGTATTAATACCAGATATAACTGCCGGTTGCTCTCTTGCTTCTTCTATAAATCCTACTGAATTAACATATTGGAAGAAGGATCATCCAGATGCTATAGTTGTTAGCTATGTTAATACTTCTGCAGAAATTAAAGCGTTATCAGACTATTGTTGTACATCCTCTAATGCTGTAAAAGTGGTAAATAGTATACCACCAAATAATGATATTCTCTTTCTTCCTGATATGTTCTTAGGTTCATATGTAGCAGAAGTTACCAAAAGAAAGAACATGTTCATCTGGCCAGGCGAATGTCATGTACATGCCGGTATCCGTGCAGAAGATATTAACAAGATGATGAAACAGTATAGAAATGCAGAATTTTTGGTACATCCAGAATGCAGTTGTACATCCTCAACTATGTATCATATGGCTAAGGGTGATTTAGTAAATGAGGGTCATATTTTATCTACTGAAGGTATGATGCAACAAGCTAAAAATTCATCTAAAAGCGATTTTATTGTAGCTACTGAAACAGGAATATTATATAGAATGCAAAAAGAAAATCCCACAAAAAATTTCATTCCAATTAGAAAAGATGCAGTCTGTCAGTATATGAAAAAAATTACTATTGATAAAGTTTACAATTCGTTAGTAAATAATGTATACCAAGTGAAAGTTCCACAATCTGTATCTCATAAGGCTAGATCCGCGATAGATAGGATGTTATCAATTGGTTAATACTTTTTATATATTTGATTCCTCCTCCAAAGAAAGCAAAAATAATCTATTAATTATGACCATGGATAAGTACTTTTGTTAGAGAAAAAGAATTTCATTGTAATTAAGTGATCTTTAAATTTTTAGACTACAAAAATAATCCAGAATTGATTTTAGGAAACTATTTTAACTGATAAATAAGATCTTTATTAACCATTTATGAAAAAGAATATATCAATAATAGGTTGTGGTGCTATAGGAAGTGAACTTGCACTTTCTGTAGATAGAATGATGATAGAAAATGTAACTATTTCATCTTTCCTTGATATTAAACTTGAGAATGCTGAAATTCTCAAGTCAAAATTATCAAATAATAATCCTATAGTCTTTAACAATTTTTCTGATTACATCAAATCTGATACTTTCAAAGATGTGGATCTAGTGGTTGAAGCTGCTTCCCAAAATGCTCTCACAAGTTATCTGAATCCAATTATTTTATTGAAAAAAGATATATTAGTTATGAGTGTCGGTGCTTTTGCTAATCCTGATTTCTTTTCTGAAGTGATAAAAAATGTAGAAAAAAATGATATCAATCTGTATGTTCCATCTGGAGCTATTGCTGGTATTGATGCTATTAAGAGTGTTAGAAGTTCAATAAGCTATGTTACCCTTACAACTACAAAGAATCCAAATTCTCTTAAAGATTCTCCATTCTTTAAAAAAAATAATTTAACATTAGATTCTATTAAAAAAAGGACTTTGCTTTTTGAAGGATCAGCTGTTGAGGCAGTTCAAAATTTTCCAGCTAATGTAAATGTTGCAGCATTGCTAGGTCTTGCCGGTATAGGTGTTGAAAAAACAAAGGTTAATGTAATTGCGGATCCAGCTCTTCGTATTAATAAACATGAAATTAAAGTAATAGGAAAATTTGGAGAATTGATAGTAAGAGTAAAAAATATTCCTAGTCCTAATAATCCAAAGACAAGCTATTTAGCAATATTATCTGTCATTGAATCGCTTCGCTCAATTACTACAAAAGGAGTAAAATATGGGACATAAATATTATTTAACAAATAATATAATAAATTTGAATTATTTATTATCTTATCTTATTGTCTCATTAACAAAAATTTGAAATTTTAAAAGTTAACGATCATGATAAATAATATAATTGCAATAATTGTAATTTCTTTTATTATTGTAGGTTCATTATGGGGCATTGGTAATCTATTAAATCCACAAGAAGAAAAAAAAATAAATTCTACTGGTATTTTATTAGTTGCTGAAAATAATTTTTTTAATAAAACAAATCCTACACTTTATATTAATAGTAATATTCCTCAAAAAATCACTATTGCAAATAAAGATTTCGTCAGACATGATTTTATTATTGATGAATTAAATATTAATACAGGCTATCTTTACTCAAATCAAGATTTTACGACAGCTATCGCATCACGAGAACCAGGAATATTCGAGTATTATTGTTCATTGCATCCGTCTACTATGCGTGGAAAATTAGTAATTTCTGAGACTAGATAATTTTCTTTCTTTTATATAATCCTATTATTGGATTCTTATTCGAAAAAGTTAATTCTAAGGAATTGGTAATATGATCTCTTATGTTTAACTCTGATTCAGGAAAAAATAGTAATAATAAAAAAAGGTTCCAAAAAATTAATTTGGGAATACGACAAACAGTACTTGAAAGAGCACGATATCGATGTCAAGGTTGTTCTATTAAATTTAATACACAAGATATTCCCTTTTTTTCGCATATTAATGGCTCATTAAAAGATAATAGTCCCGCTAATCTCAAAGCACTTTGTAAAGATTGTTATGCCAAAACAGGAGAACATAAAATAAAAGATAATATGGTAGGAAAAATTCGATCTATTATTAGGCGCGTAATTTAACTAAATTATTTATTTATTTATTCTGAAAATATTCTTTATAAATTACTCTTTTGATCTAAGAAATAATTCTTTATGTTCTTCACAGCAAAAGTGTTCAATTTTGAGAATACCTCGGTTAGAATCTCCTTCAATATGAGGCCATCCTAAATCATAGAATTTTTTTCCACAATAAGCGCAAATCTTAAAGTCCATTTATAATAATTTTTTAAAATAGAATAAATTCTTTTTTTAATAATTAATATATTTCATCGTATATGTTATTTAATTATGCCTATAATACTTCAATTAATTTGTGATCAGTGTAAGAAAGTAATTTTAGAAAAAAGCGGGGAAGAAAATCTCAATCTTGAGAAATTTCCAATTACAAATGAAGAGACAGTTCTATTGAATAAAGAACATAGAGGCCATGAATGCCATATAGAAGCAGTAGAAAAATAGATTAAATTTTATTTTTATTTTCAAAGAAATTATCTATCGCTCTCATTTTTGGTATATATTAAAAAGAATATTCTTCTTCAAAATTTTTATTGTTTTAAATCCCAACTATTATTAATTAGAAGTTTTTTTGAAGAAAAAGGAAAGAGAATGTTATATAGGAAACTTTAAATTTAATGTTTTCTCCCATAGTCTGATGTCTAAAGGTATAACAATAACCTTAACAATGTTAAGCATGTTTCTCTTCACTCTCTTGACAATTGGCATACAAATTAATGGATTCTCTGTTTTTGCTCAAGAAAGTGAGATTGAAACGATAAATGCTACCAGTGCTCAAGAACAAAGTGGTGCTCAAGCAGGTAATGCTACCAGTGCTCAAGAACAAAGTGGTGCTCAAGCAGGTAATGCTACCAGTGCTCAAGAACAAAGTGGTGCTCAAGCAGGTAATGCTACCAGTGCTCAAGAACAAAGTGGTGCTCAAGCAGGTAATGCTACCAGTGCTCAAGAACAAAGTGGTGCTCAAGCAGGTAATGCTACCAGTGCTCAAGAACAAAGTGGTGCTCAAGCAGGTAATGCTACCAGTAGTGCTGCAGCTACGCGAGAAAAGCCTGATGCTGCTACGATTCCTATAGGTGAGTCTTTTGCTCAACAAGGAACATTGACTTCTATGCAAGATCCATTACCAGGACATGAAGCTCATCAATTAGCACTAATTTTACCTCCTAGAGAGGATGGTGCAATATATCAAGGAACATTAACATATACTGCTAGTAAACCAACCGAGATAGTAATATTACAAAACTTTGCAAACCAAACTGCTGTTGATCCATTTTATGGTGGTGTTGCGACTGCTCCATTAGGAGAGGGTACAGTAGCAATTAGTCTTTTGACTCCACAATATGGAGATTCGCCTATTGCTTCTGCTTCTGTTCCATTCGCAGGCAATGCTTTGGCATTACACACAATAGATGGAGAACCATTTGCTGCTACTTATACAGTTAGTGGTACTGTAGCTGAAGCTCAAACTTATAATGCAATAACGCCACCTCCATTAGCAGAAGCAACTGCAGCTGGAGGATCTGGAGGAGATGAAGATAAGGGAGATAAAGACGATAATGGAGATAAAGACGATAATAAGGGTAATGACAATAATGGAGATAAAGGCGATAATAAGGGTAATGACAATAATGGAGATAAAGGCGATAATAAGGGTAATGACGATAATGGAGATAAAGACGATAATAAGGGTAATGACGATGATGAAGGATAATAATCCAAACTCTTTTTTATTTTAAATTTATTAAATAAGCTTAATAATCATTGAACATATAAAATTAGAGTTTTACATAATAATAACTATAAATCATTTTTATTTATTTATTTATTTATTTATTTTTGAATATTTTTTGTCATTTATTTTATTCTTTAAAATAAAGTAAACCCCCTGCCTTTACTATTTTTGCTATTATTTCTGGAAAAGGTTTTATCTTGTATTTTTCCTTGGTTGTTAAATTCATAATTGAATGACTATCAAGATCAATCTCTATTTCATCATTATCTGAGATTTTTTCAATTATATCAGGTTCAATTTCTATAGGTAAAAGATATCCTCCATCTACTGCATTTCTATAAAAAATTCGGGCAAATGATGGGGAAAGAATTGCACGAATACCAACTTGATGTAAAGCGATGGGTGCATGTTCTCGGCTGGAGCCGCATCCAAAATTTTTTCCAGTCAATAAAAAATCTCCTTCATGAATTTTTTTTGCAAAGTTAGGGTCAAGTCCTTCCATGGCATGTTTCCCCAATTCTTTGTGATCATGAATTTTTAAATAAGGACCAGGAATTATTACATCTGTATCTATATTATCTTTGTTATATTTGTGAATTTTTCCTCTCAGGATATTCATGGCATTTCATTCCTTGGATCTGTTATTTTTCCATTTACTGCCGCAGCAGCTACTACTAAAGGAGAAGCCAAATATGTTTTTGATTCAACATCTCCCATTCTGCCTGGAAAATTTCTATTAGTAGTACTTATGCAAATTTCATCTTTTGCAAGGACACCCATATGAGCACCACAACAAGCCCCACAAGTAGGTGGACCAACTACTGCACCAGCTTCCATAAATATATTTACCAATCCTTCCTTGATAGCTTTCAAATATATTGATTGAGCAGCGGGTAAAACTTCTGTTCTGATTTTAACTTGTTTTCCTTTGAGAATCTTTGCAGCCATTCTTAAATCTTCTAATTTTGCGCCAGTACATGAGCCGATATATGCTTTGTCAATTTCTTTACCTTCAATATCTCCTATCGCACAGATATTTTCAGGAGAAAAAGGCTTAGCTATAATGGGATCCAAAGACTGGATATCGTAGGTAAATGTATCGCTATATTCTGCATCCATATCACCTTTTACAGGTAAAAATTCATTTTCAGTTCTTGTTTTTAGATATTCAAATGTAATCTCGTCGGGTTCAATAATTCCATTTTTAGCTCCTGCTTCAGTAGTCATATTAGTCAATGTCAACCTTTCTTCCATAGGCATTTTATCGACGACCTCTCCAGCAAATTGCATTGCTTTATAATTTGCACCGTCAGTACCAATATCTCCTATTATTTTTAATATTATATCTTTAGCCATGATGTATTCTGGTTTGTTTCCCTGAATTTTAAAAAGAATTGTTTCAGGTACTTTAAACCATATTTTTCCGTTCATTAATACATAAGCAATATCAGTATGACCTAATCCAACAGCAAGAGTGCCCATTGCACCTGTTGTATTTGTATGAGAATCACCACCTACATAGATCTCCCCAGGCAAAATCAATCCTTCTTCATGAGAAAGAGTATGACAAATTCCATATTGACCTAAACCATATTTATAATGTTTTTTTATTTTGTATTTCTTAGACCAATTAGTTAATAATGCAATATTATTGGCTGAAATCCTATCAGAAGCAGGAACAAAATGGTCTTCACTTATCCAAACACGATTAGGATCCCAAATGCGGTCTAGAGTTTTACCTTTTTTTTCCCACTCTGAAAAAACTTTAATTACACCTGGACCTGAAACATCATGTATCATAACTTTGTCAATATTTGCTATAACTACATCATCAGGAGAAACTTTATTTTTATGAGATGCTCTAGCCAAAATTTTTTCCGTAATAGTCATTCCCATTTCTTTATTATCAAATAAAATGTGTCAATTCGCGAATAAAAACTTTATAAAAAAACTAATAATGAGATATTAATATTATAAAGAAATATTGATCATATTAAATCCTATTAAAATTAAAACTAAAAGAAAAACCTTTGATCTTTTTGATACAATAATATCTTCCAAATTTGAATTTAAAGATAATGATATTTTAGTATTATCAAGTAAATTTGTTTCTATGAGTGAAGGATCCGTATTAGATCTAAAAAAAATTAAGCCTAGCAATAAAGCAAAAGAATTTGCCAAGAATTATCAAATGGATCCTACCCTTGTTGAAGCAGTGATAAGAGAATCTGATATTATTTTTGGAGGTTTACCTGGATTCTTATTAACGATAAGAAATGGAATCTTAGCTCCAAATGCAGGAATTGATAAATCCAATGTTCCTTCTAATAATATTATTTGTCTTCCAAATGATCCATTCTTATCCGCTGAAACCTTACGACTTGAATTTCTAACAATATTGGGGATAAGAGTTGGAATAGTTATTTCTGATAGTAGGTTAATGCCAACTAGGATTGGAACTACTGGAGTAGCTATTGGTTGCGCAGGGATAGAACCAGTAGAAGATCAAAGAGGTAACAAAGACCTATTTGGACATGTATTGAAATATACACTTAAAGCTACTGCAGATTCATTAGCTACAATGGGAACATTTGTAATGGGAGAAAGCAATGAATCAATTCCAGTTGTTGTGATTAGAGGTATCAACATTTCCTTTACTGATAGAAGGCTTTCATGGAAAGATTTAGCTATTGATTACGAGACAGATATTTATTTTCGTAGCATCAAAAACTTTAATCCTATTCTATAATAATAGTATTATTTTCATAGCATTTTAATATAGCCATGATCTCAAAAATTTCAATAACTACATGTCTGAATTCCTTACAAGATATCCAAAAAAAATGAATTTTTTAAAAGGATTACAGGAATCTATTAAATCTGAAGATATACAATTTGATCATCTCAGTCTGTTGGTTAAGATAAAGAAAGATGAAATTATTAAAGCTCTTATTTTAGAGGGATTCACTAAAGTAAAGTTTGAAAACAAAAAACCAGGACAAATCGGTCATGGATTTACAAAGAAGTTAAAAAAACCATGGGAAATACATATTAGATTACTTTATATGCATCAGGGATTAATTGCAATTCAAGGAGAAGTTGAAATTTCAAGGAGATATATTCAACATATCAGATCTGTACGTGCTCCAGTAATATATGAAATAGAATCAATTTTAAAAAAACATAGAATCGAATATAAGATTTGGAATGATAAAGTACGTGACTACATCATAAATATTATTGAAAACCATCAAATAATTCTTAATTCACCAAAATTACCAGCAATGCCTTGGATTTTAATGATAATTTTTGGTTCCATGATTGGCTCATTACATGGACTAAAACTATTTGGAATTTTTTAAATTAAAGAAATTCTTTTATGATCTTATATAGTTATTATTAATAATTTAAGAATGGGAATTCCAGAAAAAATCAAAGAAATAGAGGAAGAAATTCATAAGACTCAAATAAATAAGGCAACGGAATTCCATATTGGACTTTTAAAAGCCAAGATCGCAAAACTTAAACGAGAATTAGAAGAAAATAGGCATGGAAAGACCGTCTCCAGTGGCAAAGGTAGTTCTGGATATGACGTTAGAAAAGAAGGAGATGCTACGATAGTGTTAATTGGATTTCCAAGTGTAGGGAAATCAACCCTATTAAATTGTCTGACTAATGCTAATTCGAAAATAGCTGCATATCAATTTACCACACTTACTGCTATTCCAGGAATGATGGAATATCGAGGTGCAAAAATACAAGTAATTGATTTACCTGGAATAATCAAGGGTGCAGCATCAGGGAAAGGAATGGGTAAAAAGGTTCTCTCAGTAGCTAGAAATGCTGATTTAGTTTTAATAGTTGTTGATGTTTTTCAACCTAATCATTCTTCGATATTGGTAAAAGAATTATCAGAAATAGGTATAAAAGTTAACAAAAAACCACCAAATGTTCATATACATAGAACAGAAAAAGGGGGAATTTCAGTAAGTTTAGATCAAGATTTGCAAATTTCAGAATCAATGGTAAGAGAGATGTGTAGAATTTATGGAATACATAATGGTAGAATTACAATACGAGATCCCCATTTGACGGCTGATGATCTTATTGACGTACTAGCTGGAAATAGAGTATACCCTCATTCTATAATAGTCTTAAATAAAATCGATTTGATAGATAAAAAGGCCCTAAATGCTATGATTCCATTTCTTGGAGAAAATGTAGTACCTGTTGCAGCAAATTCAAATTTAAATATTGAAATACTTAAAGAATCTATTTTTAACAAATTGGAATTTATTAGAATTTACATGCGACCAAAAGGAAAAGAAACTGATTATGAGGAACCACTGATAGTAAGAAAAGGAACAAAAATAAAAGACATTTGTGCAAAGCTTCATAGAACAATGCTGCGTGATTTCCGATTTGCATTGGTTTGGGGAAAAAGCGTTAAATTTGAAGGACAAAAAGTAGGACTTGATCATGTGTTATTTGATCAAGATGTTTTAACAATAATTAAAAAGATAAATGCTGTCTAGATAATTATTTTGTTTTAAAGTGAAGAATCTTTTCCTTCATTTTTGTCTTTCTCATCATTTCTCTTTCTGAAATTTGTATAAATGAATACTCCAACTATTCCTACTATTATAATATAATTGACGGGTGGATTGAGATATTTCAAAACTAATCCAATCTTTGGAACCACATATGCTACAGTACCAATGTAGTCTTTTTCTCGTATAGGAAAGTCTGTTCCAGGTATAAGGCCCTCATTTGCATCACCCTTTGTTACTATTATTTTTTCACCAAATCTATCGTTCATATCTATAATCCTATGAACAATTACTCTATCACCGCCTTCTGGCCTATTAAATACAATTATGTCGCCAATCTTTAAACTATCAAATGTGTTTCCATCTTTTACTAGCAGAATATCTCCAACGTTCAGTACTGGAATCATACTTCCACTAGAAACAACATAAAATGGATTATCTACATTGAATACTACTTTGACAGCAAACCATATCAAAACTACTCCAATAACTATTATTGCAATATCTTTTATTATGCTAAATTTTTTGTCCTTTTTCTCTAGCAATTCTAATTATTTTCAAATTATTTGTTACATAAACTTTTAGATTAAAAGTTATATATGGCAGCTCAGTCAAATGCCTTTATTACATATATATTGTTTCAAGATTAACTCTGATTCCTCATAGCTGCCTATATAGTAAGTTTAATTGGATTATTTAATATGATAGTCTATTGCCTTTTTTGCTACTAGATCTACATATGTATTTTTATTTCTAGGTATGTATTTATAAGAAATAGTTTTAAACTTTTTCTCTAAATTATTTATCTCTCTAAATATGATTTTTAATTCTTTTTTCCTCATTTTGTCTTTAAATTTTCTTTGTCGAACTACACTCATACTATCTGTATGAATACTAACTTCATCATCTATTTTTAATGCAAATTGTAAAGCTCTTTTTAATGCTATATATTCGGATAAAAGATTTGATTGAAATCCTATAAATTCACCATAATTTAATATTAAATTCTTATTTCTAAAAATTAAAATTCCTATACCTGATGGTCCTGGGTTTCCTCTTGAGGCGCCATCTATGTTAATAGTAAGCAATATAATAAATTAGTTAAACTAATTTATGATTTTTTTCATATTTTATTCTAGTAATGGTCATTCAAAATATGGTTTATAATTATCAACCATTTCACTTAATGGAAATTTTTTACCACCCACAATCTTGAGATCTATATTTGTCTTTTTGTTTTTATCTATATCAATGATATTATATGAATTTTGAAAAAAACCTCTAAACCTTGTTGATGAAGCAGTGCCTGCATAAGCTATTTTTAAAGTTCTTAAATTCCACATCCAGGGTCTATGTTTATGGCCACATAAAACGAGATCTACTGAAGATTGTAAACATGATCTTAGAGCATCTCCAGCATCATAAACAATAACCTTATCAGTTCCAGTATCTGGTATACTGATTAAATGATGATGCATTACAATTATTTTTAGTTTGTTATTAATTTTTGTTAATGTTGTTTCCATCCATTGATTCTGTCGATGTCCTACTTCTCCCTCATCCCTATCAGGACGAGCCGTACTTAATGTTAAAATAACTATATCATCCAATTCATATATCGGATTTTTAGATGGAAAAAATTTTTTAAATAATAAATACCCAGTATGTCGGTAATCATGGTTTCCAGGTATTACAATCTTATTTTTACAGCCCAATCTTGCTATTTCCTCGTGAGCCTTCTCGAATTGAAATAACAATCCGTCATCAGTAAGATCGCCCGTAATTATAATACAATCAGGCTTTATTTCAGAATTTATCTCATTAACTAATAAATCGAAAATATTTTGCTTAAAAAACCCACCAATATGAATATCAGAAATTTGAACTATTCTCATAATCTTTTTTCTCTCTTTTCTGGGATTATTAAATAAAAATAATACATCTTTTTCTTTTATACTACCTCAACTATGATAAAAATATTTAATTATTTAACGGATTTAGAAAGACTCTAATATTGAAATTTCTAGAGGTAATTTACAAATGCCCAAACGCCGGTTCAAACCAACCAAACCAACAAAAAAGGTAACTAAAAAACAATTACTATTACCTCCATTGATGATTGGTATTGCAACTTTGGCAGGAATAATAATCATGCAATTATCTCCTCCTCCTCCTGTTTTGAACATTTGCTTAAAGGCTCATAATGTTGAAACTTTCAGTATATATCCTGTTATACAAATTTTTGAAGATAACAAACAAAAATTCTTACCTGAAGGAATAGGTAAAGAACTAAAGGAAGGAAAAGAATGTCTTCATATAATTCATACAGATGAAGTAGGTGATAAAATTCATATTGAATATATAAGACCAATAAGACTTTCAATAAATGATTTTATGCATATATATTCTTTGGATAATAAAACAATAACTGTTATCAATAATGAAACAGGCGTACTAAATAAAGAAATACTTACTCTAGACAATTACAATATTCAATATTCTTATTTTTCAGAAAATAATGAGTATACAAAGGTATCTGATTCTAAATTAATGCCACCTTTTACTAAAGATATGGTTGTACGAATTGATTTACGATCCAAATAAAATATAAATAGAAAAGTTCAAGTCAAAACTTGATTATTTTTGGCACAAAAAAAAGCTGTTGTTATAAAAGGGGATGGTACTGGTCCAGAATTAGTAAAATGTATGATGGATGTTTTGAAAGCATGTAATAGCTCTATAGAGCTTATACCTGTTGAAGCTGGATCTGAATTTTGGGAAAAAAATAAAACGAATTCTTACATTACTGACGAAGTTTGGAAATTACTTTCTGAAAGTGATGCATGTTTCAAAGGACCTACTACTACTGTTCCAGATCCCAATGCTCCTAGAAGTGTAGCAGTTAGCATAAGACAAAAATTTGAATTGTATGCAAATATTAGACCAATAAAGACATACAAAACATCTCATGTGAACCTTGATTTTGTTTGTGTAAGAGAGGCAACAGAAGGTTTGTATGCTGGAATAGAATTTAAAATCAAGTGATGATTCTGCTATAGCAATTAGAAAAATAACAAGAAAAGGCTGTGAACGTGTCACTAAAAAAGCATTTGAATTATGTAATGATTTAAAATTTAAGAAAATGTTTGTTATTACTAAAAGAAATATTTTAAAAGAAACAGATGGAATATTTATTTCTGTAGTAGAGAGATATAAGAAAGATTTCCCTAATATAGAAACTGAAGAATATTATATAGATAATGTTACACAACAAATAGTTAAAAACCCAGAGCGATTTAATAAAAGCATATTATTAAGTACAAATTTATTCATGGATATAATCTCTGAATGTGCCTCCGGGCATGTAGGATCAATAGGAAATGTTTATTCTGGAAATTATGGTGATAAATATGCTATGTTTGAGCCTGCTCATGGAAGTGCACCAAAGTACGCTGGTCAAAATAAAGTGAATCCTGTAGCGACTATTTGCTCAGGTGCGTGGATGGTAGATTTTCTTGGTGAAAAAGATATATCTAAAGCTATTTTTAAGGCTACTGAAGATGTAATAAATGAAAATAAATTTGTGACCTATGATTTAGGAGGTACTTCCTCACTTTCACAAATGGCAGAACAAATATCTCAGAGAGCATCAAAATTACTGGCAAAGTAATAGAATTGAATATATAATTAAAATTCTATACCTAACTTATACGACTTAATTCATATACATAAAGTGTTTCAGAAAACAATTTTTTTTTATTGATTATTTTTTTATTTAATTTTTTTTTACAAATATATTTATCGATTTTCAAGGTATCTGATAAAGATGAAACTATTAAGATGATATATCCGTGTTTTTTCAAATTTGTTATTCCAGACTCTATGAAATGAATAGTTTTTTCTATTCCTGTTATTCCGCCATGTATAGTACTATCATAAAATGAATCATTAGGTAAATAAGGTGGATTACTTACAATTAAATCAAACTTACCAGATATTGCTGTTGTTGCATCACAACATATTAAAGTTATTTTTGAATTAGTATTTATTTTAGAGTATAACAAAGATTTAAAATCTATATCCGTAGCTACTACATTTTTAAAATATCTTGAGAGAAATTCAGAAACTATTCCAGAACCTGTTCCTATTTCAAGTGCTGAATCTCCAAAATAATTTTTAATTGAATCAATTAATAAAAAACTATCCAAATTAGGTTTATACATTTTAGTTATTTTGTCATTGTTCTTCTCAAATCAATTGCGAAAAACTAATTAATTTCTCTGGATCCATCTCTTTTATTTTAAGATCTATTTGCTCAAAATTTGTATTGAGTTTTTTATTTAATTTATTAATATTTTTATTTTTAAAAGAAAATATAAACTGAATTTTTGAAATCGTATCTTTAGAAATCATCCTATTTTTTGAAATTAATTTTATCACTTGAGAATTTACTTTTGGTTGCGGAAAAAAGGATTTTTTATTTACTTTGAATAATGATTCAATATCAAAACAATATTGTGTTATAGCCGATATCGCTCTATAATTTTTATCTCCAGGTTTCGATTGTATTTTTTGACTAAATTCATCTTGAACCATTATGATTCCTCTTTCAAATTTTTTTGTTGCTAACCACGATAGTATTTCTTTACTTTTAGAATAGGGAATATTAGATACAAAAACATCAAATTCTAAGGATTTGTCATATTCTAAAATGTCTTCATTTATAATTTCTAAATTTGAATATTTTGTACTTAAAAGTTTAACCTTATCATATAATTTGTTGTCTATTTCAAAGGATTTAACAAAATTAGCATTTTTACATAAATATGGTGTAAGTATTCCTCTACCCGTTCCCATTTCACATACATTTTCAAAAGATTTGATATCTGATAACTCTATTATTTTTCTGGTTACTCTTAAATCAATTAAAAAATTTTGTCCATAATACCTTGACCAATTCATTTTCTTACAAAAAGATTCATTCTTGTTTCTCCAGAAATTTCCTCTACTATTCTTTTTGTAATTAATTTCTGTAGATCCTTTACACCTACCCGTTCTTGAATATCATTAAAGCTCTCAAATTTTTTCTTTTCTCTTTCTGCTATTATGCTTTTCATATATATTTTACCAATCCCGGGAATTAATTCTAATCCATGAATACGTGGAGTAATGGGTTGTGCATTATTAAAATAGTCTACGAATCTTTTTTCTTTAATATCTACTATTTTCTCTATTGCTATTGGAATTTCATTTCGTGCCGAAGCTGAAAGATCATTGTAATTTAATCTTCCTAATACACTTACTATTTTGTTTCTTCCTTCTCTCCCAATGTAAACACGTTCTCCAATTTCAAAATTCTTTGAAGGATCTCCTAGTAACTCTAGTAAAGTTAATCTTTCTTCTCCAATAGCTTGTATTATTATTCCTTCTTTCTTTTTGACTGTCGAAGACTTTCCCCTTATTGTAAATTCTATAATATGTGCATATTCTTCATATTTACGATTAACGTGAAAGCTACCGAATACATTTCCTTTACTATCTTGATAATGTTCCGGTAGTGACATCAATATTCTTCCTTTAAAGTATTTTAATTATCTTATTTATCTTTATTCAGAATGTCTAAAATTCTATTCAATGTATCTGTTAGAATCAATTTTTTCCATCCAAATGTAAAAGCTCGTAATTCTTCAACAGAGGTGGGCATAGAATTTGCTACTTCGACTGCTTCCTCTTCCTTTAAATCACAAGATTTTACTAATTCGTCTATGATGGCTCTTGAATGTCCCGAAGACGCCTTTGCAAATTTAGATACATAGTCATAAGTCCATCTCTGAATTTGATCCATTTCTTCTGTTTTTACTTTTTCTAGAATCTCTTTGACTTCTGGAAGAGATATAACTTCTTTTTTTAAAGTTTCCATACCAGTCCTCTCTCTAAGAAGTTAAGGGTTTTATGTGATTTCGTTTTGTCTGTAAAATTTTTTCTTTATTACCTATAGTAATCGATACTTTGATAATTCTCTTTCCTATTTCTTTAATTATTCCTATCTTTCCTTGGTATCTTCTATGAGGCATTGTATTATGTTCACTAGGATCAATACTAACAATTACTTTATCTCCTATTTTGTAATTTATTAATAAATATGAAATACCTCTTAGAATATTACTTTTGGTTAATATTGATCGGGATTTTCTCTTACTTCCATGTGATTTTGGCATATTATATTTAAATTTACTCCTTAATTTAATACTAACTGAGATCTAAATAGGATCAGTTACTCCTTCCTCTCCTAAAGAAAACAATGCTTCAATTTCTGCATGATAGGGACTATCAACTATTCGAGCGATTCTATTTCTTCCTGCTTTTTTTAAATATATTCTATATGTGCTTGAATGTGCAATAATATTTCCACCCGCTGGCTTGAAAGGATCACCAAAAACGGTGTCAGGAGCAGATTGAATTTGATTTGTTAAAATAATTGCTATTTTATAAGTTTCAGAAATCCTTAACAACACATGCATTAATTTATTTATTTTTTGTTGCCTTTCTGATAAAGTCCCTCTTCCGAGATATTCAGCACGATAGTGCGATATTGCTGAATCTAAAACTAATAATTTGATATTTTTAGTTTCAATAATGTTTCCAACTTCTTGAATAATTAATTCCTGATGTGCACTGTTAAATGCTTTTGCAACTACTATATTTTCTAATACTTTTATATAATCTATATTTCTTGATTTGGAAATTGAGACTATTCTTTCTGGTCTAAAAGTATTTTCAGTATCAATATAAATTACTCCTCCTTCTAAACCACCTTCTGATTTTTTTTGCTGGACCATTACTGATGAAGTATGGCAAATCTGAGTTTTTCCTGAGCCAAATTCTCCATATATCTCAGTTATTGCATTAACTTCAAATCCTCCTCCTAATAGTTCATCAAAATTCTTAGAACCTGTTGAAATCCTTTCGATATTTTTTCTTTTATTATAAAGCTCTGTTGCAGGAATAAACGTTTTTTGAATGATATTGACTTCTTCCAATTTTATTCTTGCTTTATTACATAAATCACTAGATTTTTCCATGGTCATGCCTGTAATCTCTGCAACATCGTGAGGTCCTCTAATTAATAATTCCTTTAACGATTTAATTCCAGCTTCAATTAGATGAACTTTTGTTGCAGGACCAATATCTTCTAAAATATCAAGCTCTAAATTTTTATTACTATTATCTATATTTATCAATTAACATCATTTTAAATATAATATTTATTATTGAACTAAATATTATTTATTATTATCCATAATTTTTATTCTTTTTTGTTGAATAATTTAAATAATGTTTATCAACAATCTTTCATATCACGTGAATTATAATTGATTGTTGATCTAAACCTCACTGGAAAACATGTAATTGTAATTGGAGGAGGAGTAGAAGGTAGTAGAAAAGTTAGAGGTCTATTAGGTCAGAATTGTAAAATCACTGTAATTAGTGAACGATTAAATTCATATCTTGTAGAATTATCCAATGAAAAAAAAATAGAGATAATAAAGATGAAGATAAATAGTGCTAATGTGTTAGATAATTATCAGGATATTTTCTTGATATTAGCTGCTACTGATAACAAAGAACTAAATAGACAAATTGTAGAAAAAGGTCGTTCTATGAAGTCATTTGTTTATGCCGCAGATGATCCCCCTGTAAGTGATTTTTCATATGCATCAATAATAAATATTGAAGGAGTCATGCAAGTGGCAGTTTCTACTTATGGAAAAAGTCCAATAATGGCTCGTAAACTAAGAATAAAAGCAGAACGTATTTTAAGAAGAACAATAAAGCAATCAGATATAGAAAATACCAAACTACAGGAATTTGCGAGAATGGCTGCACGACCAAAAATTAAAACAGTAACAGAACGTAAAAGATTTCTTTATTCATTAATAAATAACAAAAATATCCAAAATTTAATAAATGAGAACAAAATAGAAGAAGCAAAGGTTGCAGCTATAGAACTTTTGAACCATTGGAGTGATTCAAAAAAATGACATTAGTTAACAAATCACTTAATTTGCTTAATTTTAGGATAACCTATAAGGAAGCGCCCATTCACCTTCTTGAAAAATTTACCTTTAAAGATATTAATAGTGCCTATGACTCTTTTCTTGAACATTTGCAACTGAAGGAATGTCTGATCTTACAGACGTGTAATCGTGTTGAAATTTTTGCAGTTGTAGATGAAGGATTGGATTTACAAAAAATTATATGTTACTGGGCCGCCTATTCTAATTTATCGACTGAAGAATTTTCTAAAATAGTGGAAATTGTAAAAGGTGAGAGGGTTATTCAACATCTTTTAAAATTAGTTTCCGGATTAGATTCTTTGGTAATTGGAGAAGATCAAATTCTTGGACAAGTAAAAAGATCATATGAATTCGCTCGAACCAATAATTATCTTGGACCTTTTCTTTCAATAATTTTTGAAAAATCTATAAAAGTAGGAAGTAAAGTAAGAGCGTTGACAGGAATTAATAGAGGAAGTGTTTCAGTTGGATCCGTGGCAGTTAATCTGGCAGAAGAATCACTTGACCGACTAGATGATAAGAAAATATTGCTTATAGGCTCAGGAGAAGGAGCAAGTCTTGTAGCCAAAGCATTAAAACGACGAAATGTTTCTTTTCTGAATACTAGCAGAACATTTGAACGAGCTAAATCATTTGCAGAATCTCTCGCAGGTATGCCAATAATATTTGAAGATGCCATGGCATCCCTGTCTTCTATGGATATTGTTTTTGTAAGTACTATAGCACCATATTATCTAATAACATATGAAAGGATAAAAAAAACAATGGAAACAAAAGATTCATCTTTGTTAATTTTTGATTTATCCAATCCAAGAACAGTTGAAGATTCTATTTCACAAATTGATAATGTCTTTTTATTCAATTTAGATCAAATTGGAGATATTGTTCAAAAAAACATTAAATGCAGAAGAGAAGAGATTCAATCTGCAGAAGAAATTATTGAAGATGAAATGAGAAATATGGATTTGATATTAAAAAGAAAAAAGGCAAATCCAGTCGTTATATCAGTATTTCGTAATGTAGATAAAATAAGAGAAAGAGAATTGAATAAAGCTCTTTCTATACTTGGACCTAAAATTGGCCCCAAAGAGAGTAAAATAATTGAACAATTTTCTCATGCACTTTTAGAAGGAATCATATCTACACCTATGAATAATCTTCGTCGACAGATACAAAATGGTAACAATGATGAAGAACAGGAACTTATGCGCATAGCTGCTAAACTTTTTAACTATGAAAATGAAGCAAATATCTAATAATTCTTTCATACATAATGGATCTTATTTTCCTAAAGTTCGATTAAGACGTTTAAGAAAAAATAAAGCAATTCGAGATCTTCTACAAGAAACTCGTATTTCATCAAATGATTTGATTTATCCTTTATTTGTTGAAGAAGGATTAAAGAATCCTAAAAATATATCTTCCATGCCTGATATACAAAGAATTCCTCTTTCAAAGATTGTTGATGTAGTTTCCGATATTTTGAATTTAGGAATTAAAGGTATTGTAATTTTTGGAATCCCTGTTAAAAAAGATAATAGTGCCACATCTGCTTATAGTGAAAAAGGCATAGTACAAAAATCCATTAAAACAATAAAAAAGAACTTTGGAGATAAAATAGTTATAATATCCGATGTATGTATGTGTCAGTATACCTCTACAGGACATTGCGGAATAGTTAAAGATAATACTGTGGATAATGATTCCAGCATAAATATATTAGCTAAAATTGCTGAAAGTCATGCTGCATCAGGTTCTGATATAGTTGCACCATCTGCTATGATGGATGGACAAGTTTTTGCAATTAGAGAAAGATTGGATGAAGCAGGTTTTAATGATACGTCTATCATGGGATATTCAGCAAAAATGGCCTCTCCAATGTATTCACCATTTAGGGAACTTGCTGATTCTTCACCATTATTTGGAGATAGAAAAACATATCAGATGCCATTTACTAATTCACTTGAAGCTTTAAGAGAAATTGAATTGGATATCAATGAAGGCGCAGATATGATTATGATAAAACCTGCTCTTCCATATTTGGATTTAATTTGTAAAGCAAGAGAAATTTTTAAACTTCCCCTCTGTGCCTATAGTGTATCTGGAGAATATGCCTTAATCAAGGCTGCTGCAGAAAAAGGATGGGTAAATGAAGCACAAGTAATGTTAGAATTTCTTTCATCAATTAAAAGAGCTGGTGCTGATATTATCATAACATATCATGCAAGAGAAATGGCGAAGTTGTTATTAGAAAAATAAGATTCTTATTCTTATAAATAGATTGTTATAGTAACATACTTGATATTTGATAGGTCTGAAAAATTATTTCATCGAGCAATCAAAGTAATTCCAGGAGGAGTTAATAGTCCTGTACGATTCTTCAAACCTTATCCTTTTTTTGTTTCATCTGGTTCAGGAAGTAAAATAGTTACTGCTGATCATGAAACATATTTAGATTATTGTATGGGTTACGGTTCCTTAATTTTTGGACACTCTTATTCACCAATTATTGATTCTATAAAAACTCAACTTGAAAATGGAAATTTATTTTGCATTCCTTCTGAAAAAGAAGTTTATCTTGCAGAATTGCTGACAAAAATAATTCCATCTGCAGAAAAAGTAAGATTAGTAAATACAGGTGCAGAAGCAACAATGACTGCAATAAGATTATCAAGGGCTTTCACAAAACGAAAAAAAATTATTAAATTTAATGGAGGTTATCATGGAGCATATGATTACGTTTTAGTAAAAGCAGGATCAGGTGCTGCAGCTATTCCTTCAACAGAGGGTTCACTCCAAGAAATTTCAAAAGAAACTTTAGTAGTTGATTATAATAACATTGAAGACTTAGAAAAAACAATTGAAAAAGAAGCAGAGAATGTTAGCTGCCTAATAATTGAACCTGTGTTGGCTAATTATGGTCTTGTAATTCCAGAAAAAAATTATCTAAATGAGATTAGAAAAATAACAAAAAAATATGGTATTGTGCTTATATTTGATGAAGTAATAACAGGATTTAGATTATCTTTGGGGGGATGTAGTGCTTTTTTTGGTATTACTCCTGATATAGCTACTTTCTCTAAATCATTTGGAAATGGATTTCCAATATCTGCTATTTGCGGTAAACATGAGATAATGGATCAACTTAGTCCTGCTGGAGATGTTTACCAAGCCAGTACCTTACGCGGGAAATCCAATTTCTGTAACAGCAGCAATAACAACCGTAGAGAGCCTTATAAAAAATAAAAATAAAGTATATCCAACGATTAATCGCCTCTGTGATACATTGGTAATGGGAATTAAAGATCGTGTGAATGACTTTGAAAGATATTTTACTATAAATTCTATTGGATCTCTATTCCAAATCTTTTTTACAGCCGAAGCAGTTACTACTCCTTTTCATGTTTTAAAATCAGATCAGAAACTCTTTGAAAAATTTTTCTGGGATCTACTTAAAAAAAAAATTTTTATACCTCCTTCACAATATGAAACTTGTTTCATTTCTTATTCTCATACTGAAGAGGATATAGAAAAAACTATAGAATGTTATTCAGATTCTTTAAATGCATATACTAAACTAAAATGACAAAAGTATTACGTATAGGTACAAGAGGCAGTAAATTAGCATTAGCACAAACACAAATAGTTATAAAGTCACTTTCTGAACTAAATGATTCTTTTGATTATGAAATTGTTAGTATAAAAACTAAAGGAGATTTAGATAACAATAAGCCTCTATTCTATCTCGATAGAAAAGGTATTTTTGAAAAAGAAATCAATGAATTAGTAGTTAAAGGAGATGTTGATTTTGCTATTCATAGTCTTAAAGATCTTCCTGTAGTAATTCATCCTGCTCTAAAAATAGCTTCTATTCCAAAAAGAGAATCAGTAAATGATGTTCTTATTAGTAAAAAGAAAAAACGATTAAATCAGATTCCATTCGGTTCAACGATAGGAACCAGTAGCTTAAGAAGAGCAATACAGATCCTTTCTTTTAGAAATGATTTTAATGTTATTCCAATAAGAGGAAATATAGATACTAGAATAGAAAAGGCATTAAAAGGAGATTATGATGCAATTGTTCTTGCTGAGGCAGGATTGAAAAGATTAGGAAAGGAAGAACATATTAGTGAAATATTTGATACTAAACGATTTCTTCCGGCTCCGGGACAAGGAGCACTGGCAATAGTCTGTAAAAAATCAAATAGAAAACTAATTAATTTTTTAAAAAAAATTGAACATTATCCTTCCAGAATCTCTATTAATGCTGAGAGATCTTTTATTTCTAAAATTGAAGGTGGATGTCGATTTCCAATAGCTGCATATGCTAATTTGTCTGAAAAAACAAAAAAAATAAATTTTTATGCAAAAATATTTTCATCTGATGGATCTGAACATATTACCATTAAAAAAATTGGTGATTATGATAAATCAGAAAAGTTGGGAAATATGGTTGCTAATATCTTAATACAGAATGGCGCTTTAAGGTTAGCTGAGGGATGGGATAAGGCTATAAATGAATGGAACAAATAATAAAAGTAAAGGAAAAGTATACATTTGTGGTGCTGGACCTGGTAACCCTGATTTAATTACAAAAAGATGTTGGGATTTACTAAAACATTGTGATATAATCTTATATGATCGCTTGGTAGGGAGGGAAATCCTTGAGTTAATTCCTGAAAGTACGCCAAAGATATATGTTGGACGTTCCGCAGGAGATCCTACTACAAATCAAGTAAAAACCAACAAAGTAATGTTACAATATGCATTAGAAGGAAAAAAAGTTTTGAGGCTTAAAGGAGGAGATCCTTTTATTTTTGGGAGAGGAGGAGAAGAAGCTGAATTTCTAAATGAAAATGCTATTGATTTTGAAATAATTCCAGGAATCTCTTCTGCAATTGGCTCAGCCGTTTATTCAGGCATTCCGCTTACTCATAGGCAATTTTCCTCATCAGTTGCAATTGTTACCGGACATGAAGATCCTACTAAAAAAGAGAAGAGTATTAGATGGGATAAATTAGCAACGGCTGTGGATACTATTGTGATTCTTATGGGCGTTGAAAATTTAGAATCAATTATGAAAAATTTAATTAACTATGGTCTTTCAAATGCTACTAAAATAGCAGTGATACAAAACGGAACTCTAAAGGAGCAAAAAGTTATTATTGGCAATTTCAGTAATATAAGAAAAAAAATGGAGAATGCTTCTATAAAGCCTCCTGTTGTCATTATCATAGGTGAAGTTGTTTCTCTTTCAGATAAAATTAAGTGGATCTAATTTTTATAATATCTGTTTACAAGTATATGAATTCGAAGATCATTGCAATTACAAAATCAGAAGGCTCAATATCAAAGGATTTTATTGCTAAAATTGAAAATCACAACTCAAGATTAATTGTAGTTAATACTTCAAAAATAGTAAAATCTGATTCTAAACTTGTCACCGATATTTTTAATATTATTTCTAATTGGTCTTCTGGTTATATTATTTTTTTAAGTCCTAATGCAGTTAATGTATTCTTTGAAATTGCTTATGATTTAAATCTAGTTAATGAAATAGTTCATAATATTAATTCAAAATTTACAGTTGTTGCTATTGGACCATCTACTAGAAATGCACTCATAAAAAATAAAATAATTGTGAATAAAATGCCTGAAGATAATTCTTCTGAGGGAATTATTGATTTACTTTCTAAATTAAAAAATGATACTGTCTCTAAAATAATAATTCCTCGAAGCATGCAGGCTGATGAATATCTAAAAAAGAAACTTTTAGAGTTGGGGTTTGTTGTTTATGTTTTTTATATTTATGATGTCAAACCTGCAGAAGTTGATCATATATGGATTGAATTTTTTGGTCTTCTTAGTAAAGGGAAAATTGACTCATTGATTTTTACTAGTCCTTCAAATGTTAATTTTTTTATAACTACAATAAGTAATTACTCTTTGGATTTATTGCCTTTAGTTTATAAAATTAAATTAATTTTATCTATTGGTCCACTTACTAGTAAAGAACTTTTAAAATACAAAATTCCATTTATTGAATCCAAAAATCACTCTTTAGAAGGTATTTATGAAATTCTCTATTGCAATAATAAAACTTAAATAATAGTGAATTAATTTTTTAATAATACTCTGTTTAGTAGTATTTAGGTTGTAAAATTTATATAATATAACGCCGTTATGAAAGTATATGACTACAGAAGAACTTAATATGGATTATAGTAAATATGATTTTAAAGATTCTACTGACTTGTATGTTTATACAAGTAAGAAGGGCCTTTCTCGAGGAACCGTTGAAGAAATTAGTAAAATTAAAAATGAGCCTCAATGGATGCTTGATTTCAGATTAAGATCTTATGATATCTTTATGAAAAAACCTATGCCTGTATGGGGAGGTGATTTATCAAAAATTAATTTTCAAAATATTTATTATTATACAAAAGCATCAGAAAAACAAAGTAAAAGCTGGGATGATGTACCAGAGTCTGTTAGAAAAACATTTGATAAACTAGGCATACCAGAAGCCGAAAAAAAATTTTTAGCTGGTGTGGGTGCTCAATATGAATCAGAAACTGTATATCATAACTTACGCGAAGATTTATCCAAACGAGGTGTAATATTTTGTGATACAGATACGGCAGTTAAAGAACATCCTGATCTATTAAGAAAGTATTTTGGAAAAGTTATACCACCAGAAGACAACAAATTTGCTGCATTAAATAGTGCAGTATGGTCAGGTGGTTCTTTTATTTATGTTCCTCCTAATGTTAAAGTTGATCTTCCATTACAAGCCTATTTTAGGATTAACGCTGAAAATATAGGTCAATTTGAACGTACTTTAATTATTGCTGATGAAGGATCTGAAGTACACTATATTGAAGGTTGTACTGCTCCGGTTTATACAACTGAATCCTTACATTCTGCTGTTGTTGAATTAATTGCCAAGAAAGGTGCAAAAATAAGGTACACTACTATTCAAAATTGGAGTAAAGATGTATATAATTTGGTAACAAAAAGAGCATATGCTTATGAAAATGCTCGAGTTGAATGGGTTGATGGAAATCTTGGTAGTAAATTGACTATGAAATATCCAGGAGTTTATATGCTTGGAAGAAATGCTCATGCTGAAGTTATATCAATTGCCTTTGCTGGTTCAGATCAACATCAAGATGCAGGTGCCAAAGCTGTCCATTTAGCTCCAGATACTACATCTAGAATTACAAGTAAGTCTGTTAGTAAACAATCAGGTAGAACGACTTACCGTGGTTTATTACATGTTGCTAAAGGTGCTACTAATGTCAAGTCCAATGTTAGATGTGATGCTCTTTTACTTGATGAAACATCCAGAACAGATACTTATCCTTATGTAGAAGTTAATGAGGATGACGCAACAATTTCTCATGAGGCTAGTGTAGGAAAAATTGGGGAAGATCAAATATTCTACTTGATGAGTAGAGGATTTTCAGAGTCTGACGCCTTATCACTTATAGTTGGAGGATTTATAGAACCATTTACAAAAGAATTACCCATGGAATATGCAGTTGAATTGAATAGACTTGTTAAATTAGAAATGGAAGGCTCTGTCGGTTAACAAATTTACCATTTTTTTGTGATAGTAAAAATATGTACCAATTATCTTTGTTAGAAAAAAATTTTAATAATTTAATTGAGAATGTTAAAGAACCATCTTGGATGACACAAACAAGACATGAAGCCTTTAAACAATATACTAGTCTTCCATTAGAATCATCTGCTCTTTATAGTAAATATTCTAATGCAAATAAATTAATTCCTGATAATATTTTTTTTAATTCTCCTACTTTAACAGATGATAAAGATGAATTAAATATTTTTTCTGATAGAATAGAGGAATTAAGTAAAACTTCAAGTATTTTATGTAAGAACTCAAAGATTCTTCAATCATTTTTACCAGAAGAATTTGAAAAAAAAGGTATAATTATTACAAATATTACTTATGCAATCAACGAATTTTCTGATTTGATACAAAAATATCTTAATAAAAATAAATTAAATTACAAGGAAGATAAATTTTTGGCTCTCTCATCTGCAGCATTTCAAAATGGATATTTTATTTTTATACCTAAAAACATTGTATTGGAAGATCCAATTAGAATAATTAATTATCTATCAGAGGATGGTTTATCATCAATATCTAGAAATATAATAGTATGCGAAGATTTTTCAAAAGCTACGTTAGTTCAAGAATTATATTCTCCTGAAGTAAACAACTCACAATCTCAGCAGCAAGCATATTTTGAATTACTAGAAGCTCACGTAATGCCCAATGCTCAGTGTGAGATGGTAACTCTACAATCGATGAACTATGATTCAATTAATTTTTCAAATAGAAAAGCTTTTGTAGAAAGAGATGCAAAAATGTCTTGGTCTCTAGCACTTTTTGGATCACAATTGTCTAGATATAAAGTTGATAGTATAATGCAAGGACCTGGTGCTTTAGCTGAGGATGTTGAAATTATTTTTGGAATAGGTAATCAATCTTTTGACATTACTTCTAATTTGATTCATGTTGCTCCCCATACAAGAGGTAAGGTTTTAGTTAAATCTGTTTTAAAGGATACTTCTCAATCTCTTTTTAAAGGAATGATAAAAATTAATAAAAATGCTAAAGCTACTGAATCTTATTTAGCTGGACATGCTATTTTATTGAATAAAGGTGCAAAATCTGATGCTATTCCTGGCTTAGAAATAGAATGTAACGAAGTTAGGGCAACTCATTCTGCATCCGTAGCTCAAATTGATGAGAATCAAATCTTTTACCTTATGTCCCGTGGTCTTTCAAAAGAACTAGCAAAGCGGGAAATAGTAGGAGGATTTCTAGAACCAATTTCAAGAAAAATGGGCCCAACTATTCGTGCTTGGATTAATTATTTAATTGAAAATAAATGGTTAGGCAAACCATTGAAGCTAAAAATAGATGAAGCAATGGAACAAATACTTGAGGTTGAAAAAAGTAGATATAGAGAAAATGAAGATATATTTGAAAAACACTATAAATATAGGTAACAATTATTAAGTTTATTATTTTATTAGATGGATTATGTCAGAATGGGTAAGAGCTTGTGATTTTAAATCTTTAAAACCTGGAGAAATGATGGATTTTGATTTTAATGACAAAAAAATCCTTCTTGTTAATATAGATAATAAAATATATGCTAGTGATAGAATTTGTACCCATGCTTATGCTGATTTATCTACAGGTTTTTTAAATGAAGAAGAAAAAACAGTGACATGTCCACTTCATATGTCTGTATTTAATCTTAATAATGGAAATCCGCTAAACTTACCTGCAAAAGAACCATTAATGCTCTATAAAACAAAGATAGATAATAATTCAATTCTTATATTTGTCTAATTTTGAATTGAAAATTTTTTATTATTGTTAAAGAAAATAACAATATTTTTTTATCCTTGTCATTTATTTCATTCTATTGAAAATCGGAATTGTAGGACTAGGTTTAATGGGAAATAATATTTGCTTACGTTTAATTAATGAAGGATTTGAAGTTAGTATTTATAATCGAAATGTTTCAAAATTAATATCATTAGAGAAGAAAGGTGCTAAAATTTTCAATACACCTAAGGAAATTGCAAATAATGCTGATTTTATAATAATTTGTGTAACAAATTTTGAAGCCGTTAATACAATCTGTTTTCAGAAAGATGGTCTCCAGGAAACAGAAAACGCAAATATTATTATTGCAGATTTTAGTACTCTTTCTCCAAAAGAATCCATTTATTGTTATAGAAAATTTAAGGACAAAAATATATCAATGTTAAGCATTCCAGTGATGGGAGGTCCTAATGCAGCATTAGAAGGAGACCTTATTCCAATTGTTTCTGGAGAAGAAAGCACCTTTAAAAAAATAAAAAATATATTAGAAAAATTAGGTAATCCAGTTTTTTACATTGGTAATAAAGAAGGATCTGCAAACGCCATTAAACTAGCACTTAATCTTAATATTGGATTACTAGCAATGGCTTTATCTGAAGGATTGTTATTATCTAATAGATACGATATTGATCCTACACTTTATCTAAAAATTTTTAATTCTACTAATTTTAAAACAGGTATGAGTGAAAATAAAGGACCTAAAATGATAAATGATGATTATCATCCATCATTTTATCTTAAAAATATGAGAAAAGATCTGGGACTTGCCATGGAGGCAGCACAACAAAAAGAACTTTCTTTGCCAGTTACAGGTATGGCATTTCAATTATATAATTATGCAGCAAAATCAATATTTGCTGACCTCGACTATACCGGAATTTACAAATTTTTAAAAAAACTTAACAGCTTAGAATAACTTTGGAAGTAATTGAATTAACTATTGATATTATTACTTATTATCTGTTTTTTTGGAATTTCTAAAGATAGGATTCAGTAACTTGTTTATTCTTTTGAAAAGAAAAAAGTTATGATTTACTTAATTTTTAATGAAATTTTCATTCAAATATAATTGTTAATGTTGTAATGATACAATTTATTTTTAATACATTAAATATTTTCTTTTGACTATATTTTATTTTATTTTATTTTATTTTATTTTATTTTATTTTATTTTATTTTATTTTTTTTATGTAAAATTGAAGAAAAATTTATGAATAAAACTGCCAAAACTAATGAACTCTAGAACCTAATTCAATATTTTCCTCTTCATCTATCGTCAAAAAAATTGGTTTTCCATTTATTCCATCTAATGCTAAAATTATACCTTTTGATTCTATATTTCCTATCTTTTTAGGTGTAAGATTGGAACATAAAATTACTAACTTGCCTTCTAATTCATTGGGTTTATAATACATGGCAGCTCCTACTACTACTATTCTTTTCTCAAATCCAAGATCTACTTCTGCTTTGTCTACTTTGTTCAACTTTGGTATATCTTCTATCTTTGTTATTCTTCCAATTCTTAAATCTATTTTAGAAAATTCCTCAAAAGATATAATGTTTGATTGGTTTGTTATTTCGTTATCCATTTTAACTAGTACTTGATGTTTTTATATAATATCTTATTTTTTAAACGATGGTCAAAGATACTAAATAAATGAGACAGGGTCATAATAAATCAAAATAAACGAACCAATTTCATGATGCTAACAATAGAGTATTACTAACTGTGATACTACTACTACTAAAGAATTCTTGTATTGCTAGATAGTTTGTTGGCTGGATGATTATAGTTTTTTTTATCAAATATCATTTCCAATAGACTCTATATCTTATTCGTTATGAAAATGAAATAGTGGAATAAAATAATGACTGCGCCTCAATTATTGATTACATTTTATATTTTGTACTAGTGAGCTCTAATATAGATTAGTCTTACAATTGTTTCAATGTGATAGTAATAGTGTCTTGATAGTGGTGATAGTCTTGATAGACACATGATATGATAGTGATTGACGGCAAGAGAAATAATAGTGTGATTGATTGATTGGGGTTGATAGTCTAAACATGATAGCGATTATATAAACAGTGATAACATTTGCGACTGTTATGAGATAAAGTAATAGTGATTGCTGATCCGGTTAGTTAGTGATTGACGTAAAAGCGTCGATAAAGCGATATTGATAATTGTGACTGTCTTGATTTTTTTCGCAAGTACAATAAGATTTTTATTAGATCTAAAAGTAAAACATATTTGTCAAAGCGCTTCCAAGACAATGTACAGACGTTTTAACGTTTTTCCAAAGTTTCAAACCTATTTTAGTCAAATTCAAACCCGCATCAATTATGCTCATTATTATAAAAAAACGCATCCTACACTATTGACAAATAATTTTCTTTGAATTCATGTGTTAAATGATCTAGGGGTAGTGATTTATTTTGACTATTGTGTTACCGTACTACTAGCTAGACTACATTTTTAGTTATAATGTATATGTATGAATGAATAATTTTAGCCAATACTAATTTTTATAAATTTATACCTAAATATTAAAAAAATTTTTTATCAAAAATATTAATAATTCTAAAATTCTTCATATCTTTATTCTATTTTTTAGTTATTTTATAAAAACACCTACCTACATTCCTATATATATTTTTTAATTCTTTTTTGCATGAATTAAGCCTACATTCAGATTCAATATCCATAATAGACGAGATGACGTCCATGCAGCATCAATCTTCATTTTCACACCTAATAGTCAGATTTCACTTCCTCCTAAGTGTTCTTCTGTCGTAACGATGTTGACTACTACTAGCAATTTATTTTAAATTTCATTAAAATTGGTCTTGAATCTTGGAATTTTGTCGTATCGACGTTAGGGACCATTTTGCCTCATATTTCGCAGATAGATTAAAAGCGTACTACTTTATTGACGTCGTAACGACGTTAGCAATTCAATTGTTTCGAGCCTAACTTAGTAATTATTTTTCAAACAGTCATTGTTAAAGGGATGTATTTTTGAATTTTCTACTACTATTGCCTGTGGAAAATATTTGAAAAAGAAAATACTATATATTAGATCTTTTGCGTAATTAGGAAGGAATCAAAATATTCTGAAAATTAAATTAATTTTTATAAATTTTATAAATTTAATAACATTATTCTCTTTTATCTTAGATCAGTTATGTAATATTTTACATGGTTACTAATTACGCAATAAATCTATTTTTTATATCAGCAGAAGTTTGGTTATTGAATTATTATGACCCAGTCTCAAATAAATAATATAAATAAGAATCTTTATCACCTTCAATACCGGAAGACAAAAGACTCTGTTTTACTGATGTAGCTGAACTATACAACTATAGTTGGTCAGATACCCTAGTTCTTTCATCATTAATTCAGAAAGGATTTTCATCATTCCACTGATCTTTTATATTATATATAAGAGTGAAAGTAAATTAGCTAATTATATTATATAAACTTACAAAATGTCTTTTATAAGAAAATTCAAATTGTAATCTATGTCTTCAGAAGAAAAAATAATTGACAGAATTTTTTCTTCAGGTGTACAGGGAGTTAAGCAAACAGACCTCAAAAAAGAATTTACATCTGTTGATTTGGATAGAATCTTGAATACCTGGATAAAACAAAATGATATTATTATTTCCAAAAAAGGAAGTACGTATTATTGTTGGCACAAAGATAATTATTTTCAATATTTATTAAATTCTGATCCTAAATTCAAGTATATTTTTGAATCATTAAAAGAGGTTCAAACTTCTTTTCAGAATCTCTCTACATCTGTAAATAAGCATGTAGAAAAACTAGATAGCAAGATGATTCTTTTAATGGATTCATTATTAGCAACAAGTACTAATAGTAATACAGTAGAAAATAATCTATCACATTCACACAAAGTGATTAATCTAGAGAATTTTAAGCAAGACTTTGATTTAACCATAAATAAATATTCAGATTCCATTGGATGGGTTCCACTATCAAATTTAAGAAATGATCTTTCGGAAAAATATGAGATTGCAGAAAATGAATTTTATGATCTGGCAGAACAATTGGTTAATGAAAACAGATCTAATTATGAATTATCTACTGGTGGTAATGAGGGAATAATGATTCGTGGATTGATATATGGTTATGTAAGGTGTTTATAATGTATCCATATAATCTAAATAAAAATCCTTTTCCAAATAGTCCAACACCAAATTTGAATGATGCTCACATTTTGGGTGGTAAAAGACATAAAGAAGCAAGAAATTCGATTTTCTCTTGTATCAAAGATCTTGGAAAAAATAAGGAATTCAATGATGCAAGTGAAAAATTTCGAATAATTACAGTTATTCAAGATGTAGGTTCCGGAAAAACACATTTAACACTTAATATAAAAATATCTGAAATAAATGAAAAAGCAATTATATCATATCTTGATTTATCACAAATTTATCCAAAAAATATACAAAGTATTTATCAATCGATGATTAATGGTTTTCAATCTGATTATTTATACAATTTAAAAAAAGAATTACTTTATTATATTCGTGATAAAATTGAGTCTAATCATAAAATTGCAAAAAAAATTTTCAAATTGGGATTTTTCGAATCTCTAGCTGGTAAAGGAATCGATAATAAAATCCTTCAAATTTTAGAAAACAGATTAGAACCTGATTTAGACTATATTGATAATATTGTTGATAACACTTTTTCTAAAAATGATATATCTATAATTAAAATTATAATACAAAACCAATTTGAAGATAAAGAATCAATCACTTTGATTGATATGATAAATCGCCTCTCTACTTTATCAAAAATTAATTTAAAATTATTTAACAAGATTTCATTGTATCAATTTGATGAATTCGATAACAACGAACAAACACTTTCCTTTATGAAAGCTCTTATCAATACTCATATCCCCAATACAGTTTTAATGTTAATTCTCACTCCTGCTTCTTATCTAAAGATAGCTTCAGAAGATAGTTCAGTTTTTGATAGATTAGAGAAGGCTAATTATAAAATTGATCTCGCCGGATCCAATTCTTTTGAAGAAATATCAAATATAGTTTTAGAATATATTAAATTCTATAATCATAATACTGCCATTACAGAGGTAGAACAAAGTGATCTTTTATCAAAAATAAAAATATTATATGACGATTTTGACTTGAGAAATATAAGATCAATTTTAAATATTATGTACAATGCATTTGAAATAGCAGTAGACAAAAATATATCTTTAATAAATGAAGAAGTTCTGGATGAAACTTTACAAAAAACATATCCAGGCGTACGGATAAAGGGAAGCATTATGAATATATCAATTTCTGACTATATTAAGATAAAAAATCGTATTGATTCAACTATTGATATAAAAACAGAAATAGTACAATCTCTTCATGATTTAATTAATTATCTTCATAAAAGTGAAATTAAATGTAAATATGAAGATTATTTGCCTTTAGAAGAAGAAGTCAATGTAATTTACAAAGATTATAATGGTTCAACTTCTCAAATTGCAATGTTTTTAAATCAATCATCTTTACCAGGTTTAGAAAATACAGTATATAATGATTTAGAATATTCTCTAAAAGATTTTAAAAATTATTCAAAGATTACAAATAAAAATAATAAACATTCTTCTATTAATTTGGACCATCATAAAATAGTTGATTTACTTTATCTGAGTTATAAATTTAATCATAATCTTCATACCTCTGATGACCACGACAAAATTATTTTATTAGCAAAATCGATAAATCTAAGTTAAATCTTTTATTTTTATTATTTAATCTTTATGAAAAACTCAAATATTGAAAGACATGTATAATATATAGTGAAATTTAGACAATTCACAACTCTGAATGACTTCTTTGATAATATACACAAGGAAGGTTGTGGAGTAATTGAATATGAAGGAAATAATATACCTTGTATATATGTTCAACAATCTCTATATAATGCTATAATAGAAAGGTGTATAGGAAAAAAATATGTAGTGGAAGTTTTACTCAATATTTTTTATGATGGTCAGTATGTTTTTGTTGATGTTCAAATAGAATTTATTAATTTAGGAATTGAAGAAAATTTTTTACTTTATGGTAATACTTGTGTAGAATTTTTTAAATCTTTAAATGATAGTGGATTATTAGCAATTATTCCTAAAAATAATATAAATTCATATACGTCAAATATTTTTATGATTCAGCTCCCTAACAAAGAACGAATCTCAAAAGCTATAGATATAATTAAATCAAATTTAAAAATTAAGAAATTTAATGAAAAAGAAACAATTTAAAGAAAAAGAAGAACAAGACTCTAATATTACTGAGGAGTCTTCTCCTGTTCCTAAAGAGATTGATACTCATTATAAATTATATGGTAAACATAGCTGGGAAATCAAATATTACGAAAAATGCGAAATATGTAATTCACCATTTGATGAATTTGGTTTTTGTGCATGTGGTAGTATTAACGATTAATTATTCGTTATAATGTAAATTGCGACGACCGGGATTTGAACCCGGGTTACCAGATTGGCAATCTGATGTCCTAGACCAAACTGGACGATCGTCGCTTATTACGATTTCAAGTATATTGGTTATTTAGCCTTTTTTATTTAGAACCAAAATGTTAGTAAATATTTACTAAAATCTTTGTTATAAACTAAATGAATTTCATAGTTAATTAATTAAATTATTAGATAAAAAATTACATTATCATTATCTTAAAGTCATAAAGCCTATGATGCCAAAAATTTTTAATTATATAATTTAATTAATATTCTTGTTTTTATTTTGTTTTAGATTTTTTTATAAATAAATATTATTAATTAATTGCGATTTAGAATTGTAATTTTAAAAGTTTTTCATTGGTAATTGTTTTTCTTGAATATTTGTATTAAATTTATTTCGCACAAATCAAATGCATAAAATAATTTTCTTTCTTCCTCTATGTATATTGAAACGACCTCTATTAGAAATGAAATTAGATTTCAATAACTTGTACTGGATAATATGCTATTATTTTAGTGAATATATATATAATAAAAATCTCTTTATCTTTTATTTATTATTCTCAAATGTAAATTTATCATCATATTTCAAAATCTTTTAGATGATTTAAGGTAACAAATTTAGGAAATTTAATCTATTTTAAAAATTTAACTTTGGTTATAATTTAATAAGACTAAGTGCTATATAAAAGAAAATTGTAAAATGTTAAAAAACTATAGCACCTATCTAAAATATTAAATCATTCTATTTTATATGATCAAAACTAATGTTGATAATCCCCTTTTTTCAGAAACAAAGCCGTCTTTAACTTCTTCCACAATTACTGTAGTTGAAATTATATCATTCTTTACGCAATTTTTGGCATCAATTATTATATAGTCATCTAATATATCTGCAGATTCAAAACTAGATTTATTTACACGATAATTCACAGTAGATGATGAATTTATTAAGATAAAATTATTATCATCATAATTTCCTAATCTTACTCTATTTCCATAATTTGGAATAGACTTTATATTTAATTTTATCTCTCCTATAGGGTTATATGTATATCTTTCCAACTTATTGACAATGATGGAGAAATAAAACGGATAACCTGCCGTATGTTCGGCCATTTTATTTATTCCATCATTCATAATAATGTCTATTTTTTTTATCGTGTCTCCATATTTGAAAATAATATTGCTAGATTTAATGACTATTTCATTAATTTTTTCTTTTCTTCTTTTGGTTTCTTCTTCATTCAGATTATATCTATCGACCCAAGCAAGATAATCTAAAGAAATATCTTTAATAAATTCTGAACATGTCTTCTGATAATTTTTTATATCCTCTCTTTCAGCATTTATATTTTTAATAGACATAATTTAGTTATAGATTTAAAAAGTATTAGAGAATATAAATTATGTCGATATCTTTGGTTGAAAGAACGTTTAGCAAAATTATGGAAGATTTAAAATTTAATCTTGATACCAATAGATCTTTTTTTGAAAAATTTCTAAAAAAAAATCCAGGTTTAGTTTATTCAAAAATAAATGAAATAGCACAATTTGTAGGATCAAGATATGGAATAGAATTGAGGATACATTTTCCAGATCCAGCTAAAATCTATGTATTCGATTCTTATGGAAAAGAAAATATTGGAATTGTTGTAGATCGCTTTAAAAAAAACTTTTCTCTTCCAAGAGAAATAATAAAAACAAAAGCAACAGAAACCATACGAGATGCAACTGCGTCTGATGCATATATGTATGAAGGTAAAGAGGGTGTGCGTATATCATTTAAACAAGGAAGAATAGAATTATTGCCAGGTTCTATACATATTTGGTGTACTTTAGATAATGAAATTGAAAATTATATTAATTGGATATTCAATAATGTGTTAATTATCTCCTAAAACTCAAATCTTATATATATTTAATTGACTTTTATATTAGTACTTATTAATTCATATTTATAACTGAGCAATCCATCTACATTGTAAATCTCAGCTTTTACAGGTAATGGAAGAGCCTTTGAAATCCAGATATTGCTATTTTTATTTTTTATATTATAATTGAGAAGAAAAGTTTCTAAATTTCCTATACTTAATTTCAAATTTTCTATTGAATTGATTTTGATAGGAATACTTGTTATTCCAGTATTTATAGAATCCCATTTTGCACCTATAACTAAAAATTTGGGTTCTCTTGTTATATCCTTTATTTGTAATATTGAAGATTCAATAATGTCAAAATATTTTTGATTTTTTAGTGGTTTCTCTTTCATTATTAAATTCGATTTTGATAAATTACCATGAATTATTGTTGAAACACTTTCGTTTGATACAGTAAATTCAGTATTCCAATAATTTTGATTGTTTTTAAATAGCATTCTTATTAAATAATTGTCAAAATTGCTATTGCCATTTTCTATAGTTAAATTATATAATAATTCATCTCCTTCTTTAATGTTAATTCCCGCAAACCATAAATCCTGAGTTTCCGGAATTTTGATTGAGCGAGAGGGATTGTCAAATCCTCCATTTGAAGCTATTATAGCAATATTTACTATAATAGAAATAACAACTAAGGAACCAAAAACTAGAATAACTCTTTTTTTGCCAGACAAGACTAGGTATTATAGATGATTAAGGAATATTATTAATTTATAAAAAAAGTTAGGAAAATATTGATTTATTTTACAGGAACTTGAAATTCTACTTCTTCTATGAATAATCCAGTATCTACCCCTTCGACACTATTCATTCTAATTTTAACATTTACTACTCCAGGTTGCTCAAATGTGAAAGTATGAGACTTTGTTCCTTCTCGCGCTAATTGATTTTTCAAATCTACTAGTGAGGTGTTGTTTGCATCAGTTATCATTAAATTATAGCTAGCTTGTTTCGTAGGAAATTGATCCTTGTCCAATATATTTATAGTAAATGTAGTTTCTTGTCCTGCTCTTATTGTAGTAGGATTCCAATCCAATTGAATAAAGTAATCTCCTCTTGCAGTTCTTTGTACTAGTGGAGGCTTTATTTCAAAAACAGTTGCTAGAGGTGTCTTTGGCTCACCTTTCCCTGTCTTCTCTAAAATAAATTGAAATTGGACAGGAGCAGATCCGGTAGTGACATCAACAAAGGTTTTAGCCATCACTGGATATGGAAATTCATTCAAAATATACATATCGCTAGATACAGCTTTGTAATATGATACCTTTATAGTATCTATAGGGTTTGGAAATGCTGGAATATTTAATTCTTGATGCCCCACAGGTTTTATTTCAGATCCACCAATTGAAGCTATCTTTCCCCATGATCCAGCATTCAACGATTGACCTGGTTTGGGAACAAAGGCTGCTAGCCATTGCAATGAATTGGCATAAGCGCTCCTATATTTTACCATCTCTGGTGGAATTTTAGAAGTACCTAAAGCGGATAAATCTAGCGAGCTGAGTATAAAGGTTCCATTTAATACTTTTCCTTGGTCTTCTACAACAACGGGTGCTATCCAGTTTCCTTTATCGTCTTGATCTTTGAAATAGATCGTCATTGTAAATTCTCGACCATTATTGGTATCATAATTACTTATTCTATATTTCACATACATATCTTTAGTGACACCCTCTCCAACATACCAGTTATTATCTACTGCAAACGCTTTTGTCAATAATTGTGGCTGCAATGCTAGAATAGCAGTAGAAACCAAGAAGACAGAAATAACCAATACATTCAATTTTGATTGTCTATCTTTTATCATTAATTATAATATTAAAATAAGATTGATAAATGTTTATTATATAATTTTTAATTATAACTGGTTCACTATAAAGAATAATATCTATACATAACAAAGACTTGACAATTGTTGTTTAAACTAAATTTGTTTACCTAACATCTTCAATAAAAAATTTGAAAAAGACTAATAAGACTAACGATAATGATAAAACTTTTCATAATTAAAAGTGATAGGAATTGTCAAATTGTATTAAAATTTTTTTTCACGCTGCTATAATTTTTTTTCTACTATTTTGCTTTATAACATAATAGTACTTTTCCGACAATTCCATATTGAAAAATTTATTTAAAAATAAGATTTTAAACAAGAAAGAGATTATAGTTTGATTTGGTTATTTTGAAAAAAAAGAGTGAATATGCAATTTACTTTAATTCTTCTGCAACAAAAGATGAACTAATATCTCAATTTAAGAAAATACATTGCAAAAAAACATGCATGCTAATAGAAAACAAAAAATGGTGAAATATCATTTAAAATGTTTTCGATTCTATGACAGAGAGCTTCCTAGTAGAACTTTGGACAGCCAATCATGGCAAATCTAATTCATATTATACTAGATTTGGTTATTATTATTGATGTTAATATTATTCATAACAAATATAATAATATAAATATAATAATAAAGGATATTTTATAATGTGTAATTGTCCCTCTGTTCATTTTTATGAAGTTGATTTTAAATTGGCAGGAATGACTGTTGTTCCTACTCATAAAAATTGTGGAGATTCATTAAACGAAGAACAATTTTCAAAATTTGAAAAAGAGTTAATAAAATATTGGAGATTTGAAGAATCAGAATAATCTGATATTTTTTTAATGTTAGTAATATTTAGGCAAATTTATTAATGCCCTTTTCTTAAGAAAGTTAGGTGTCTTTGAATGACAAAAATGCTTAACGTAAATATTGATACAAATGGAGTAGATCAGCAAGAAGCTAGAGATTGGACAGCAGAATTAGCTAATGTCTATGCAGATATGGAAATTGAGGACGTTAATGTTTCAGGAAACAAAATCTCTTTCAAAGCTGGATTTTCGGGTATGGAAGATACAGAGCCAGAAGATATTAAAATGAAAATTGACGAATATATTTCAATGAATGAAGCTTTTCAGGTAAAAGATATATCAATTAAATAATCTTTCCAAAGATTTACTTTTTTTTAAGATTTTTTCTGCTAAAAAATAGCTTTAAAATTTCCGATTGAATATTACTCATCTTTAAATAGTAGTTTTTCCAAATATTAATATTATGACTTGTAAAGGTATTTGCGTAAGACATAAAGCACAAAAACCTGTTGGATCTGGGAGATATGCTAGTGGACAAAAGCGTTGTCAGATATGTGAAATATTCATTAAATGGGATGGTTTATGGTGTCCCTGTTGCGGTTATCGATTAAGAACAAAGCCACGTAATTTAAAATACAAAGCTAAATTACGTGCAAGAACTAAAAAGTTAATAGAACCATTAACAGCTCCAGTTATTACTGCATAACTGGGCATTTTAAAAATATCTTATTAATAATATTTTTTAATATAATAATATCTTCGAAAGACGCTACACATCAATCTTTTTCCTTTATAAATAATAATGGATACAACTTTTATATCGATACTATTGTAGATTCAATGAGCTCCGATGGTGTAGTCCGGTTAAGCATTTCGCCCTCTCAAGGCGACGATCCCGGGTTCAAATCCCGGTCGGAGCAATTTTTTCTATAAAATTCAGTAGTCCGGTATTCTCTTCATTTTACATGTTTACATGATAATAGGGGGACTATCCATGACATCATTATCTTATAGATTCACTATTTAACGCAATTGATAGATAAATATATATCTACTCAATTATAGCAATTGGACTTGATCTTGTCTTATTTTTCTATTAGTTTAATATTTTTATCAAATTTCTTTAGATTGACCTTGTAATAAATTATTTCGCCTCTTCTTTCTATTACGGCAATAATAGCTTCTTTCCCCATTTTTTCTATTGAACGAATACTATCATACAATAGCTTAGTTTTTACACTGATACCTTCATTAATACCAAAAATTACATACTTCGCAGGTTTCTTAAAATATTCTCCTCTTTCATAAACACGAAAATCATTTCCAAACCCAAAACCTTCTTTTGCTATATATCCTCGTGTCCTGAGATCTCTATATATTATAAATTTTGTAAAAATAGATTGATCTATTTTTAATAATATTTTAAGAAAACTAGAAAAATCTATTATTTTCTTTTTTTTTTAAAATTAATTTTTTAGAGAATAACAAAAAAAGACCTTCATAATTTTCTAAAATGTAAATATCTTTGATTTTTTCTCCAAATCCTTTATTTATTAATTGGTCTTGTTGTTTCGGTGATTCAATTACTATGTTCTCATTATGGTCAATAATACCTTCTACAACAAAAGCAAATTCTGAATCTTTAGAATCCGACTTTGTCAAATCTTGAGACATAAACGAATAAATCAAAGCTTGTTTAAAGTATAAAAAGATTAGTGATTTAAAAAATGAAAGGAGCGAATTATAGAGAACCTCGTGGAATGCCATATGTTCGCAGGGAGTACATATCTGGGAAACCTCAATCAAAGATTGCAAAATTTTCTTCAGGACAGCCTAGTAATAACTATGATTTTAAGATAGAATTATTAGTAACTGAAAATATCCAGATTAGACATAATGCTTTAGAAGCAGCTAGATTAGCTGCTAATAAAAGAATGGCACAAGGAGGAGAAACTACCTTCTTTTCAAAATTAAAAGTATATCCGCATGTTCTTCTTAGAGAAAATAAAATGATTGCAACTGCTGGTGCAGACCGTCTTCAGGAAGGAATGAGAAGAGCCTTTGGAAAAGCCACAGGTTTAGCAGCACGAGTAAAACCAGGGCAATGTATTATAGAAGCCTACGTTCTTTTAAATAATCTTCCCTTGGCAAAAGAGGGGTTTAAAATAGCATCTAGCAAATTAGGATGTCCGACAGAAATTCGCATAACCAATTTAAAATGATATAAATTTTATAAATTAATAATACAATTTGTGATATATCTCGATTATATTTTTATTTTTAATATTTTCAGGGATATCTCTAATATGCATAAATTTCCTAGAATAATTTTTGGAGAAAAATTTGATGATATAAATTGAAGTTTTTTTCCTAGTATTTAACCTTATTTTAACTAGCATAACCTTTATTGTATAAATGATATTTGGGTTATTTAACCACTATGAAATTTCTTGTTGATCTAGATGATAAAGAATATGAAGGAAAAACTGCACTTGTAAGAGTTGATTTCAATGTAAATATAAAAAATGGACATATCGGAGAAGATTATAGAATTCGAATGTCTATTCCCACTATTGAATATCTTATTAAAAGAAATTGTAAAGTCATACTAATTTCACACTTGGGAAGACCAATTGGTAATGATATAAATTATTCTTTGAAACCAGTAGCTAATAAATTATCTGAAATACTTCCTAAAACTCAAGTAAGATTTGTCAACAATTGTATAGGTAATGATGTTGAGAAGGAAACTAAAAGACTCCCTTCTGATGGTGTTTTATTATTGGAAAATCTACGGTTCTATAAAGAAGAAGAACTTAATGATCCTGAATTTTCTAAGAAACTTGCTTCTCTAGCGGATATTTATATCAATGATGCTTTTAGTACATCACATAGGAAACACTCTTCTACCTATGGAGCAGCTACTTTATTTGATATAAAATTAGGTGGATTTAATTTAAAAAAAGAAATTGAATATTTGACGATGATTAAGGAGAATCCACTTCGTCCATTTATAATAGTTATTGGAGGAGTGAAAATCAAAGACAAAATAGGAGCATTAGAAAATTTATTACCAAAAGCAGATAAAGTTCTCATAGGTGGTGCTGCTGCATATACTTTTTTAAAATCCAAAGGATTGAAAACAGGAAATTCGGTAATAGATTATGATCATTTGGAATGGGTAGGTCACTCTCTTGAAAAATATGGTGAAAAAATCCTTTTACCTAGTGATCATATTGTATCCTCTTCTATAGAAAGCACCAGTCCTATTTATTGTAAGAAAGAAATTCCTGATGATATGATAGGAGTTGATATTGGAACGGAGACTATGCAAAATTTTTCTACTCAGATTGGCTCTAATAGAAAAGGTACTATATTTTGGAATGGACCTATGGGGCTATTTGAAAAGGATGTTTTTTCTAACGGAACCATAAGTATTGCTAAAAGCATGGCACTAGCATATTGGAGAGGTTCTACAACTCTTATTGGTGGAGGCGATACATTGGAAGCCATGAAAAAAGCTGGTGTATCAGAAAATGAAGTAAGTCATGTATCTACTGGAGGAGGAGCAACGTTAAGATATTTAGCTGGCGATAAAATGCCTGGTCTATTAATTTTGGAATAATCAATAAGATAAATGTTGTAATTTAAAACAATACTATCTATTTATTTTACAATATGATTAAAGAATCTACTACAATTAAGCAATATCAAAAGTATTTAAAAATTCGTCAATATTTTCTAAACATTGTAACAGCATACTTCTACTTCTTTTTAAGATCCAGTAAATAAATTCATCTGGAGTAAATATATGTTGTTCTCTAAACAGCACTGGTAAATATCCACCATGAGTAAAAATTTGAACTATTACATATTTTTCTGAAACACTAGCTATTTCTTCTTCAATACTTACTTCATTTTCTTCTATGGTTCTTCTATATAACACAATAGGATGATTATTATTATTACTTATTAACAATATTTTTTCGATCCTTTCTTTAAATTTTTTTACTAAAAATTCGTCTAACGTTATTTGTGAATTATGAATATCTTTCTTTTTTTTGCGCAAATACTATTATATAGTGGGAAAGAAATTAAGTATTTACGTTAAAAATTATTAACTAATTAATTAAGAACTTATTTTCATTTTTTGTTTCATTTATCAATTTTTTCTACTTGCTAAATAGTAATAATTTTTATTTGAAATCTTATATTTTTCTTTATCGTATAAATATTTTGTTAAAGTAATTTTAATCCACTTGTAATTTTGTTGATTAATTGAGTAGGAGCAGGACCGATACCTACACATGTAGCAGTTCCTGGATCAAGCTGTGTCAATCCAGCATCTCTTACAATAGCAGTAGGCAAGTTATGGAAATGTCCTTTTTCATTGATTTCTTCCAATTCTTCCAAGGAATTAACTTTTAAAATAATCTTTGGTTGCCCAAAATCGAACCATCCTTTAAACCAATCAATATTTTTACTTCTAGCTTTTTCACATGACAATATTGAAGCATGGGCCACCTGTGCAGCTGTTTTGCCTATTCCCATTTTTAAATCTTTTCTGACAACGATGACTTGTTTTAAATCCATTATGAAATACATTTTAATTATTTATATTAAAATTATTTAGCATATCATGGAAAAGAAGTTTGATTCTGTTGTTGTGGGTGGAAGTATTTCTGGATTATTATGTGCAAGAGAAATTTCAAGATGTGGGCTTTCTGTTGCAGTCTTAGAAGAAGATTATGAAATTGGTAGTCCCGAACATTGTGGAGGATTAGTTAGTCTTGGTGGACTAAAAAAATTAGGGATAATCCCATCAAGTCGAGCAATTCTAAATGAAGTAAATAAAGCAAAAATATTTTCAGCCACAAAAGGGTTTGAAGTTAGCACCAATAGGGATAATATAACGGTATTAGATAGAAGAGAGCTTGATAAACAAGTTGCTTATCAAGCCCAAAAATTCGGAAGCGAAATAAGAACTAAAAGCTTAGTAACGTCAATAAATTATGATATCTGTAAAAAAGAGTATGTTATTAAAACAAAAAATGATATTTTTTATTCTCAATTCTTCATTGATGCAAGAGGTATAACTTCTCTTATAAATAATTCTAATAGAGATGGTGTGTTGCAATCTGCACAATATGAAATTTATGCTGATTGGATCATTCCTGATGAAATAATAGTAAAATTCGATAAAGTAAAATATCCAGATTTTTTTGCTTGGATAATTCCTAGTGGAAATGGCAAAGGCAAGATTGGTGTAGCTGGAAGAAAAATTAATACTTTACAAACATTAGAATCATTTATCCAAAGCTTTAGTTCTAAATATTCTATCATAAGAAAAATATATGCACCAATTTGGATTGGAGGTCCCTTGAAAAATTTTGTATTTAATAATATGATTTTAGTTGGAGATGCAGCCGGACAAACAAAACCTACGACTGCTGGTGGTATTTTCTCCTGTGGAATGGGAGGAATTTTAGCTGGAAATCATCTTGCACGATATAAAAAAAATGCAGTTAATTCTTTATTAAATAGATATGAAACAGATTGGTATTCAATTTTTGGTAAAGAATTTCAGAGAATGCTCTTTTTTAGAAAGATAATGGAAAGATTAGATAACAAGTCTATTGATGCAATATTTTCTCTTATCTCAGATTCTGACATTGCAGAAATATCAAAATCTGCAACCTTTGATTTCCATAGCTTTGCGTTATCAAAGATTTTGGGATCTAAAAAAACAATTAAATTTATTAATGCATTATTAGGAAATGAATTTCGACATATTCTAAATTAAGCAAAATATAAATTCGGTTATTTTTCCAATAGATTTAAAATGTCAACATTGCAATTACCGATCTGTTCATCATGTAATAGATCAATAATGCCAAATGATGAATGTGTCAAATTTTATTGTCCTAATTGTGGTTATGTTCTGCTTTGGAGATGTCAAAGCTGTAGAGAGTTCGCAAGATTTTATAAATGTGTCAATTGTAGTTTTGAGGGACCTTAAAATGTCAAGACTAGTTGCTAGAGTTAAAATTCTTCCATCAGAAGCAGAGACAGATTTGGACGATATAATTAACAAGTTAAAATTAGCCATACCTAATGGAATGGGGTTAGAAAGGTATGGGAAAGAACCTATTGCTTTTGGGCTTTATTCTTTAATTTGTGACTTCACTTTAAACGATGAAGAAGGCCAAATGGATTCACTAGAAGATTATATCAAAAAAACCGAAGGTGTTAGCGAAATTCAAGTAATGAGTGTAAGTAGAAAATCAGTGAATATAAAATAATATTTGTTCTATTCCTGTAGATATTTTAATATAATTGCTAAATTCTTTTTAATTAGTTAATGAAATATCCTATAAAGAATACTGTTTATGAAAAAGTAAAACAATCAAATACTTTAACTGATTCTGAATTGTCCTCATTATTATCTAAAGAAGGGATAGAGTTGGATCCTTCAGAATTAAATAAAATATTATTGGATCTAGAAATTTATGGACTTTTGAAGGTATCATGGATTGCCAAAGATAAGAAAAGAATAGAATTAGTAAAATAATTCTATATAGATATTATTTTTTTTCGGGAAAAACTTATCAAATTCTATAGTAAAATAAGGCATCAAGAGCAATTGCAATGAATATTACCACAAGGTAAGGAGCAGTTACTTTGTAAGCTTTCCATGCAAATTCAGGCGTAGGATTTTTAGTAAGTTTATAGTGATAAATGAGCATTAGTGTACCTGCTACTAATGCTATTGTAGTATATAAAAGACCTAATCCTACAAAATATAAGGAAATGGAAAATGGAAGCAATATGGCTGTATTAATAAATATATAAGTTGCTGTTCTTTCATTACCTATTAACACTGGTAACATAGGGATTTTTACACTTGCATATTCTTCTCTTTTTTTTATTGCCAGACACCAAAAATGAGGAGGAGTCCACATGAAAACAAGCCATCCAACCAGAAATCCTAATAAATCTATAGAACCAGTTGTTGTAGCCCATCCTGCCATTGATGCTGCACTTCCAGCAAATCCACCAATTACAATATTAGATGGATTTGATCTTTTAAGCCATGCTGTATAAATTATTACATAGATAAAAATTCCTAACGCAATCATAAAAGTAGCTATAGGGTTTAAAGTAAACCAAGCAATTATTACAGAAGCTGCACTAAGTACTAGTCCATAAATTAAAACATTCCTTGCAGGTAACTTTCCTGATGGAATTGGTCGTTCTGTTGTTCGCGTCATGAATTTATCTATATCTCTATCATAGTAATGATTTAATGCACTTGAACCCATAGATGCAAGCGAGCCAGCAAGAAGTAGAAAACCTAATTGCCAAATGGATACATCCCAAGGAATATTTGGTGATTGATTGAATCTAGTTGCACCTAGCAAAGAGGCTACAGCTGTTATGACTAAAACTACTACAATACGAGGTTTTGATACTTCAATATATGCACTTTTTGTATTCACTGCATCGAATCTCCAACAGTAATTTATATAATGTTGGATTTATGTTATTCGTTATAGGTATCTATATTGATATTTTAAATGAATAGTGATAAATACCAATTCGAAGTTGTGGAAAAGGTTAAAATTATAGCAAAAATCTTCATTTCATAAAGCATGGCCGATTGGGATCTGTTAACGCCAGGCATAGGATTAACCTCTTTAGGAATTGTGGGAATAGTAATAGCTCTTTCTGGAATTGCGAAAACATTTCTTGATGGTATGCATGCTGTTGCTTTGCTCACATTCTTAATAGGAATGATTTTTGTAAGTGTAGGAATTTTTAAAGATGGATTTCCATCTTCACGGAAGGCTAAAATAGCGTCCTTTATAACTTTGGGTCTTTTAATTATAATAGGATTGATTGGAGCTGTTAATTCCAGTGGCCAAGCACCGTCCATACTTGCTTATATCGGAATAATAATACTTATTTCGGTTCCTGCAGCAGCTGTTATTTTTGGAATATACAGAAACAGTTCTAAAGTTAAAATTTACTTGACATCATTTGCTGTAGCAGTTATCATTGGGATTATTTCTATTTCTGCCTATGGGTATCCAAATCCAAAATCAAGGCTCTATATCGGCAGAAAATATTAAGGAGGAAACGAAGGCTGCTCCAGAACCGATCTCTAATATTGATTTAAAAAAATTAGCTAAAGTAAATATTCTTGCTGGAGCATCTGCACAAGGCAATCCCGATTATGATCCAGACGAACTAATTGTTAAAGATTCAATAGGTATTATCTGGATCAATCAAGATAATGTTCCTCATACAGTAACTAGTTTAAAAGATGATGGCAAATCATTTGATTCCTCTATAATTATGGGAAATGCCAATTATACTCTTTTACTCTCTGATCTTAAAGAAAAAGAATATGAATATTTTTGTACTATTCATCCGTATATGACAGCAAAATTCAGAATTGAATCTTAAAGAAAAAGAATATGAATATTTTTGTACTATTCATCAGTATATGAAACCAGAATTCCAAATAGAATAATCAGTTATTAGCATAATAGATTTCATTTATCTTAAATATTAGTTATTGATACTAGTATTTAATTATCAATAAAAATCTATTTTTAGTATATTGATATTATTTGACTTATAAACATAAAAAGATTGATTCCTTTTTTAGATTAATGGAAAATGAAATTTTAATGATTCATCATTACCATCTGAATGAACTCAGAAAATTAGCAATTAGCTCATTACCTAATGAATCATGTGCTATATTATTAGGAAAAAAAACTGAAACTAAAAACATAGTTAAATATATTCTACCATTAACCAATTTGGCTCAATCATCAATAGCATTTACTATTGATTCTGACGAATTATTTACTATATATAAAAAAGCTAAGCTAATGAATTTAGATGTTATTTCAATTTTTCATTCTCATCCTTCTAATCCTTTCCCTTCGGAAACTGACAAAATTTATATGCACCTTAATCCTGTTATTTGGATTATTTACTCTACTTATTCTAATTCTTTTAAATCTTTTGTGCTGGATAGCTTAAATGACTTTAGAGAAATAAAGATAGAATTGATTAAGGACTAATCCTATCTGGATCTCTAGGATATAATACCACTTCTCTTACATTTAGAGTTCCTGTTAAAGACATGAGTAATCTATCTAATCCCAAGCCACATCCAGCATGTGGGGGCATTCCCCAATCAAATACCTTTAAATGCTGTGAAAAATTAATTGGATTCAAACCTTGTTCTTTTAATCTACTTCTAATTTTATGAGGATCATGTTGTCGAGAACCACCAGAAATTAATTCTAAATAGCCAATTTGTAAATCGAAGGAATTCGAAAGAAATGAATCTCGTTCATTTTCAAGAATATAAAAAGGTTTTAATTTCAATGGCCATTCCGTTATAAAATAAAAACCTTGGTGTAACTGACCTAATTTTCGTAATGAGGAATCAGATAGATCATCACCATATTCTACCTTTTCATCATTTTTCTTAAGTTCCTCGATACAGTCATTATAGGTCAATCTTTCAAACTTGTTCTCCAATGTATTTTGTACAAAATCATTTTCTTTAAGGTCGAGTAAACATGTATTTTTGATACCAACTATAATATTTTTTATCAATTGTTCCATTATTTCCATTATATCATGATAGTCTAAAAAAGCAGCTTCAATATCTACACTATAAAATTCTGTTAAGTGTCTTACCGTATTAGAATTTTCTGCACGAAAATATGGTGCTATTTCGAAAACACGATCCATTGCCAATATCAATTGTTCTTTATAAAGTTGAGGACTCTGAGCAAGATATGCTTTCTTTTTAAAGTAATCAAACTCAAATAAATTTGCGCCTCCTTCACTTGCACTCCCAATTATCTTAGGCGTATTAACTTCAATAAATAACTCATCTCGTAAAGTTTTTCTTATAATTTCTAAAGCAATGGATCTTATAATAAACAAATTTGAAACATTTTCATTCCTTAAGTCTAATGCTCTTGCATCTAATCTTTTATCCATAGCTGATTCTAATCTTCCGGTTGGATCAATTGGGAGAGGATGTTTTGCATAAAAAGTTTCTCCAATTTCTTCTAATCGTAACTCTACCTTCATTTCTTTTGATTTACTTTTTTGAATTTCACCAGATATTATAATTGAACTTTGTCTTGGAATCTCATTTATTTGAGGAAACTTTTTAGGATCAACTATTACTTGAATAGGACCTGTTATGTCCCTTATTACCAAAAATATTATTTTTCCAATATCTCGAATGTCTTCTATCCAACCAGCGACATTTACGTTCTGTCCAATAATGTCTTCGTTTAATTGTTTAGCAAAATGTGTTCTCTTCATTTTTTCTTTCAATTTCACCTATATATCTTATATGGTTTATTTCTGTTTTCCATGTTATAATTGATTAATCAGTATACTCGATAAGTAATTCTATATTTTTGATTTCTTTTGCAATTTTAGTAATGTTATTAGTATCAACTTTTTTATTTTGATTTTTCTTATTAGATACAATTATTTTTGTAAGTTTATTTCCATCAGGAAGCCAAACAAGATTAATCGATGAAATTTTAATAGGGAAAATTAAATTTTCAATAAATCTTCTCTCCGTTGCTCCGCTTTCAACAAACCACACATTGTTGTTAAATTCTTTTTTTATCTTATTTGATAACTCATTATCTGAACGTAATGTGCTAATATCAGCTATAGGCAATATCAATACTAATCTTTCTTCGATTTTATATGCTCCTACTAATGTGAACTTATCAATTATATTGTTTTTGTCAGCCAATTGAGTTAGTTTTATTGATGCCTCTATATCTCCTACTGATAGATGTCCAGTTCTTAATTTAGATTCACATTTTGAACATAAAATTCCTGTTTTAGCATCAAAGGAACAAATAGGAGTTTTCAATATTCCTCAATCATTAATTCTAATTGTTCTATATATATATATAAATAGGGCTAAACTGCTTCAGATTAAAAATATATTTATGCCAGTATGATAATTAATTAAATCTGTCAAAAAATAAGTTATTTATAAATGGTTTAAGTGTGTCTTACTTTTTACATAATAAGATCCTTAAGGCAGTTGACAATGTCTCTCTTGAATTACATAAAGGTGAATCACTTGGAATTGCTGGAGAATCTGGATGTGGTAAAAGTACATTAGTATCTGCAATAATGAGAAATATATCACCTCCTGGAAAAATTACTACAGGAAGTATTTATTTAGATGATTTAGAAATAACAAAATTATCAGATAAAGAATTTAATTCAAAAATTAGATGGAAAAAGATCTCTATTATCTTTCAAGGAGCAATGAATACACTAGATCCTGTATATATAATAAAATCTCAAATTAAAGATATATTTCAAACTCATGGTCAAATATATGATAACAATAAAGTAGTTAGAATTATAGAGAATGTTGGATTAGACAAATCCATCCTTGAAAAATATCCTCATGAGTTAAGCGGAGGTATGAAACAAAGAATTGTTATAGCTATGGCTTTAGTATTAGAACCAGATATCATTATTGCTGATGAGCCTACAACGGCGCTAGATGTACTTGTTCAGACACAAATAATTACATTATTAAAAAAACTTAAAGAAAAAGGAATTAGTATAATTTTGATTTCTCATGATCTTGCCTTAATTTCTGAATTAGTAGATAAAATAGGGATAATGTATGCAGGAAAAATTATAGAGTTCAATCTAACCAAAGAAATTATATTTTCTCCACAACATCCATATACCCAACATCTAATATTTTCAACACCCCAACTAGAAGATCCTTTTAGAGAAAAAAATATTAAATTTGGATGATAAAATACCTATGATTGTTGTGGGGAAATAAAGACATAAATTAAATCGTCAAGATGGGTGAATTTGTAATACTAACCTTTCATTGATAAAATTTTTGAATAATCTAGATTTATCTTAAAAAATAAAATACTTACTGAAAGTCATGCAATGGCTTATCTTTATGGTAAAAAATTTTTTTTTCTAATTCAGATATGTGATTTTCTATTATATGTGAATTAGCACATTTGTCATGCATGATGCCTATATTACAAAATTCACATGATGTCACAAAAACCAAGTCCTTAAATTTTTCTTTACAAAAATCACATCTTTCGGAATCCAAGTCATAATCTATTAATGGTTTTAACCAAGGTTCTCTCCATAATAATTGCATTATAAAAAATGATCTGATTAAACATATATATTATTTCAATCATCCCTGAGAACAATTCTTGAAAGAATATAAAAATCCTATTCCCACTGTGGATGCTATCATTCAAAACTCTTCTTCTATTTTATTAATCAAACGAAGTAATGATCCCTATAAAAATCAATTTGCACTACCAGGAGGTTTTGTAAATAAAGGCGAAACCATAGAAGAAGCTATTAAAAGAGAAGTCTATGAAGAAACATCATTAGAAGTTCATCCAATAGATATATTGGGTGTTTATTCTGATCCGAAAAGGGATCCAAGAGGACATATGATGACTGTTGTATTTATTGTATTAGTTATTAGAGGAAATCCTAGTTCTGGAGATGATGCAAAAGAAATTTCATGGATTCCGATTGAAAAAATAAATGATATCAAAATAGCATTTGATCACAAATTAGTTATACATGATTATTTACGATGGAAAAAAGAAGGAGGAACATATTGGACACAAAAACTCAGATAATTCTATATATCCTATATTCTGATACTGTTAACTTAAGTTTATTTTCCCCTTTGATAAATGGAATTTTATTTCTAATTATTATATTATATAAGTAGATAAACAATCTAATCTAATTGTATGTACATAGGATAGATCACAATTATTCTTCCGCTTAACAATACGTAGATAAGGTTAATCATCATCAGATTCCGTTATATCCTTAAAATAGTGCATTAATCGCTCAATTAGACTCTGGTCTAATGTAGATTGTAACTATATTTTAAATGCAAAAAAATACATGCTTGCAGATACCATGTACTACCATCTGTCTAAACTGTATGTCTACCATATTTATTAACCAAAAGTTGAAATAAACTTCTTCAAACATAGTCTTCTCTTCTCAAATGTGAATGCCAAGGACAGAACTATGAATAAGTTCAATTGTAATCGATAAACAATAATAGTAATTTCCAACATGATAATAGTTTCAACTACTAATGAATACTATCATTCTCATTCTTTTGTTATATGAGCCAAATCGTTATCCAATTCTACAGACCTATTCTTTTCTTTAATCTTAAATTTTTTTTTTAATGACTTGTAAATTGCTTAATCTTAAACAAATGAAGGATTACAGAATTCCTAAGAATATATGCAAATGTTCTTTATTTCAAATGAATTTAAAAACCATTTATTAATTAGGATAGGATATTCACAGCTAATACTATCTCGTAAAGCTAACATTTTTACATTCTATTTATAATAAAAAATCTTACAAAATTTAAATTTCCTTCAATCCATTTATATTTACTACTCGCTTATAATTAATTATGCAATCAGCAGAGTTGGAAATAAATAAAATACGTAAAGATTTTCCTATTCTAACTCGTAAAATTAATGGTAAACCATTTATATATTTAGATAATGCAGCAACGACTCAAAAACCATTATCAGTAATAAATAAAATTTCCGACTATTACTCATTGTATAATTCTAATATTCATAGAGCAGTATATGATATAGCCGAGGAAGCTACTGATGCCTATGAATTAACAAGAAAGAAAGTATGCAAATTTATAAATGCAAGCTCTACTGTTGAAATAATTTTTACCAGGAATGCTACCGAAGCAATAAATCTAGTGGCATACTCTTGGGGAAGAAAAAATATTAAAAATGGTGATGTAATTATTTTATCTGAGCAAGAACACCATAGTAATATTGTTCCTTGGCAAATTTTAGCTAAAGAAAAAAATGCTGAAATTAAATTTTTAAAAATTAATGAAACAGGAAATTTAAATTTAAATGAATTAGAGTTTTACCTTAATAATAATAATAATATTAAGCTAATATCCTTATGCCACATGTCTAATGCTCTTGGAAATATCGTACCAATAGACCAAATAATAGATATGGCACATAGATACAATATACCTATTTTCGTTGATGGTGCTCAATCTGTACCGCATATAAAAACTGATGTTACAAGTCTGGATTGTGATTTTCTTGCTTTTTCTGCTCATAAAATGTTAGGACCTACGGGCGTTGGTATTTTATATACGAAAAAAAAAATTCTAGAAGAGATGGATCCCTTTATCTGTGGAGGTGATATGATTAAAGAAGTTCATAAAGAAAATACCTCCTTTAACGATTTGCCATATAGATTTGAAGCTGGGACCCCTAATATAGCTGATGTTATTGGTTTTAGTGCTGCTCTAGATTACTTAAACGAAATAGGAATGAATAATATTCGAAGCCATGAAATTGACTTGACCAAATATGCACTTGAAAGAATGTCTGAGCTAAAACAGATAAAACTTTATGGAGATACCGATATGCGTAATCGTGGAGGAATTATATCTTTTAATTTAGGTGATATTCATCCACATGATTTGGCAACTATTTTAAATAATCATGGAATTGCAATTAGATCAGGTCATCATTGTGCGCAGATATTAATGGAAAAACTAGATGTTTCAGCTACATCTAGGGCTAGTTTCTATATGTATAATACAAAAGAAGAGATCAATATATTTATTAATGCGTTAGGCGAAGCTATTAAACTGTTTCAACTTTGAGTGATGATATTTATAGAGAAATAATCCTGGATCATTATAGAAATCCTAGAAATAAAGGAAAAATAGATAATGCAGACGTTGTTATTCATGATAGTAATCCTTTATGCGGAGATCAGATTGATATGTTTCTTAAAGTAGAAGAAGGACAGATTAAAGATATAAAGTTTGATGGAAAAGGGTGCGCAATTAGTCAGGCTAGTGCATCAATGTTAACCGAGATGGTTATGGATAAACCATTGACTACAGCTAAAGATATATCGAAAGATGAAATATTGGAGAATATAGGATTGACCAATTTGGGTCCTGCACGGATAAAATGTGCATTATTATCTCTTAAGGTTCTAAAGATGGGCATGGTAAAATATTATTCTGATAAGGAACCTGCAACAGCTGAAAAAATGGAAAAAGATTCTCATCTTTATTGAACGATTTTTATTTTAATACAATAATAATCTTTTTTTAAGAATATGTCATTATAATGGTAATGTCTGATTCTACCTTTTGGAGAGATTTACCAGTACATAAGACTCTTTTATTAGAAAAATTAGAAAATGTGAAATCTGCCTGTGATATCATAATCCGTGATTATGTAAAATTAGAAAAATCAAATAATTTTAGTTATAGAATTCTATTGCCTAGAAATGAAGAAAATAGCAAATTAGCCAAAAAAATAGGACTTGGTCTTCAATTAGAATTTCTTTCTCAATTAAGAAAACGAAAAATAAAATCTTTTATGAGAGAAATTAAATATGTACATGATTCAAAACATTTTGGATGGCTATTGATTAATTCTGATTTATACCAAAAAATGGATATGCCTCATTCTATTTATTAAATTTATTAGTGATAAACGGTTCATTTAGTTTTAACACCTTACATAAGATTATTGAAATTATTAGACCGTACAATGCTCCTCCAACAATGTCAAAAAAGTAATGTTGAAGAAGATATAATCTACTTACTCCAATCAATATAGGAAATAGCCATAATAATTTTCCAATCCATGTATTATTTTTAAAAAAACTAAACCAGTACCCTATAATTATTATGAAAGCAGTGTTGCGTGCAACGTGATTAGATGGAAAGGATAAATCCCTTGCTATTGGCATCATACTATCATTTTCAATCATATACTTTTCCGGCATATGATATTGTGGTATGTAATGTTCAAGTGGCGAGGAACGACCAATTAGTGGTTTGATATACATTATCGATATCGATAGGATTACTATTGATATTAAAAAGATCAATCCTATTTTTCTTGTTCTTCTTATTATAGTTAAAATAATTCCAATTATTAGCATAGAAAATAAATCTCCAATTGATGAGATAATAATCATCGAAATATCCATAGTAAAGTTACCACCTATATGATAGAAATAATTAGAAATTAAATTATCAGTATTATTTGTTGCTCCAACAGTAACTAAAAATGATAAAACAATAAATGTTAAGATTATGCCTCCAAATGCTTTCGTTTTAAGATTCAACTGATAACTCATTTTTTAATTATCCTCATTAGGTTATGTAATTATAATAATTGCATCAAATAATCTCTTTTGTAGTTTGCTCATCTGTATGTCTTTTAATATTCAAAGTATATGATACAATGGCTATTTAATGATATTTTAATAATCACTAAATTTATCTTTATATTTGTGATATCTCCAATGTAGAAAAACAATGACGTTCTCAATGTCAATAGTCGTCTAGAGATTAACATTTTCTAGATAGGTTCTATTTTGTAACTACCTATATTACTTGTAAAATATTTATTATATTTTATTTCCATACCATCTTTCTTTTATAAAGTGATTTAATTTTGAGAAAGCAAAGCAAATTAAAGATCAATGACGGAGGTGGGATAAGAAAGCTCGGTTCAAATCCTCTTTTTTGTAGGATCCATCAGTGATTTTTAACAAGAACTAAGAAATAACTTTACTTTGTTTGAAATCAAAAAATAGATTAAATATCGAAAGTAAAATTATTTTAAAAGTTGTAATACAAATATGATAAGAATCTTCCTAGCGTTTCACACTTTATAGCTAAGTCTTTATAATATGAATAAAGAAAAGGAAAAAGGAGAAGATAATAAAGAGGTACATGACTTTTAAAAACCAGATATTTGGAATTCATCATGTTACCGCTATATGTAGCAATCCCAAACAAAATATTGATTTTTATACAAAATTATTAGGACTTCGACTTGTCAAATTAACTATTAATTTTGATGATCCTACTTCATATCATCTATATTATGGAGATGAAATGGGACATCCGGGAACTATTCTGACTTTTTTCCATGGTCCATTGCTCCAAAGGGTTATAGAGGTACTGGTCAAGCTATAACAACATCTTTTCTAGTACCTAAAAACTCTATTGATTATTGGAAGAATCGTCTAAAAGATAACGATATTTGTTTTGAAGGATCTATAAAGCGGTTTGGATATGAGCTGGCAATAAGATTATATGATCCCGTTGGGCTTGAACTAGAATTGGTTGCTCATTCATCAGCTAAGGAAAATGACGAAGGATTTTGGAAAGATGGTCCAATACCATATGAAAACGGTATAAGAGGATTTTTTCTGTCAATCTATCTGAAGAAGTATATGAGCGTACTTCAGAGGTATTAAATGAACTTGGATATAAGATGATAGAAAATGAAGATAATCGTTTTCGATTTAAACAAGCAAATCCAAAAGTTATAGCAGGTGCAAAAATATTAGATGTTCTTTGTTTGCCTTATACTCCTCCTGGAATGATTGGAATAGGAACTGTTCATCATATAGCTTTTCGGACTCTGTCAGATGAAAATCAAAAATCAATTAGAAAAAATATAATATAGATAGGACTAAATCCTACACCTGTAATTGATAGGACATATTTCCATTCAGTATATTTTAGAGAACCTGGAGGTGTTTTATTTGAAATTGCTACAAATCCACCAGGATTTACAGTAGATCAAAAAGTAAAAGATTCAGGCAGCAGACTTATGTTACCAAGATGGCTTGAACCTATCAGAGAAAGTTTGGAAAAAGTATTACCAAAGATACAATTTGCCCAAAAATAATATAGATAATTCAAGAATAAGTGACCAGTAGCAGAAATTATCAAATCAAACGATTTTGGTTTTAACCATATATTTATTGATCCTTCTTCTAACGATTCTAACACCCATGAATATAATGATAAAAGTAAAAAACTAACACTCATTTTATTACATGGAACAGGTGAAAATGAAGATCTTGTTTTCCTTGGAGAGGAAATTGAACCTAATGCATCAATATTAAGTCCCAGAGGAAAAGTATTGGAAAATAATATGCCTAGATTTTTCAGACGGTTGTCAGAGGGCATTTTTGATTTGGAAGATCTTAGATTTAGAACACACGAACTTGCCAACTTCATTCAATATGTTCTTTACACTATAAATTTGATTTAGAGCAGACAATTGCAATTGGATTTTCAAATGGAGCTAATATTGCTGCTAGTATACTCCTTCTTTATCCTGAAGTTCTTCAAGGTGCAATTCTTTTTAGAGCAATCATTCCCTTAATTCCTGATGATGCTCTATCAGACCTTTCAACCAAAAAAATATTATTACTTGCAGGATTACAAGATCCTATAGCCACCAGAATTGAAACAGAAAATCTTTTTAGATTATTTCAAAAAACTAATGCAAACATAACTTTGAAGTGGCAACATTCAAGTCATAGACTAATTCAAGAAGATATAGTGGTTGCAAGAAGATGGATATCAAATAATTTTTCTGTATAAATTAGATTAGATATATAAGTTAATCATTTAGTTCAAATAGTACTATTTTATAACCTGATCTTTCTGGCATCTGCTCAAACATTGGTTTGACTTTTTCCACTAGACCAAATAAAATATTATTGTCTTTAGAATAGTAATTTTCCATATCTTCTCTATTCTCCCAAAAGGTTAGAACAATAGTTTCTCTATCATTTTCTATGTTTTCCAGAATTGCGTATTCTTTCAATCCTTTGACAGTTGCCTTTATATCTTCAAAAAATTCTTTGAAAATTTTAATAATCTGTTTTTGTGAACCTTGTTTGAGTCTAACTCTGTTATGTTTTATGTACTCTAACTTAGTATTTGTTATATCCCTCAATATTATTGATGATATAAATTATTTTAAATATATCTGAATTCATTTGTGTTGGATTTTATTTATTTGAAACCTGAAATCACAGTGAGATGGATGGATCCTTTCTGTTTTGTCCATTAACTAAAAGAATTTAATGAGTCCAAATTAATATTGATATCATTTTCATTCGATAATATCTTTAAAAAACGATCAAATAATATACTATAATTTCTTTTTTTAGGTCGTAGCTTTGTTTATTTACTTGAAATCAGGTAAATAATGATAGATCAGATCATGAAATACCATTTTTTGAAACACCTATTACTCAAATTCTTAACAGGTATTATACAAGCTAAGTTACAATATCACAATCATAAAGATTATTAGCCGAACTTGCCGTACCAAAAATCATTACAATATTATTTATTATCCGTTGATTCACTGGCGAAATGGAGGAAATCAATGACTCCAAACTCATGGCCAGCATTGCCATTGGAAGAATGGAGGGACACTTATGCTACCTTGCATAGGTGGACTCAAATAGTCGGCAAAATTCGACTCGCACTTACCCCACACCGAAATCATTGGTGGAATACTACTCTCTATATTACGCCTCGCGGACTTACAACCTCTTCCATGCCTTACAATGATAGACTTCTCCAAATAGATTTTGATTTTATTGATCACATGCTTCTCATTCAGACAAGTGATGGATCTATCAAGAGAATCTCCCTTAAACCTTATCCAGTAGCTGAGTTTTATAAAGAGACAATGGCAGCCTTGGCATCGCTGGGAATGCCTGTTGCCATCTGGACAACACCAGTAGAAGTACCTGATCGTACTCCATTTGATAAGGATTTTAAACATATGGCCTATGATCCTGAATATGCTCATAGGGTATGGCGCATTCTTGCCCAGGGAAGTCGGGTACTCGCTGATTTTAGTTCCCTATTTATTGGCAAAGTTAGTCCTGTACATTTTTTCTGGGGAGCATTTGATCTCGCTGTAACAAGGTTTTCAGGACGAACAGCTCCTTTACATCCAGGTGCACCATATATGGCCCATTTTGTTGCAGTCGAAGCATATTCCCACGAAGTGAGTAGTTGTGGTTTCTGGCCTGGTGGTGACCCCATTGATGAACCAGTTTTCTATGCGTATGCCTATCCCGAACCTCTAGGCTTCAAGAATTATCCTATCCAGCCACCAGAGGCGTTCTACCACACTGGAATGAGAGAGTTCATTCTGCCATATAATATAGTGCGTACGGCTGATTCACCTGATAAAGTATTGTTGTCTTTCTTGAAGAGTACTTATGAAGCAGAAGCAATATCTGCAAATTGGGATCGATCTACATTAGAGCGTCAATAGGTGGTATTATATCAATTTCCTTTATCCTTAACACCTTCGGGTTCATCTAGTCCGCTACCTTGATGGTGTGTAGTAGTAAAAAATGAAGAAACGTGTCTTTTACAAGAACTATTATTCAACAGTAACATCATTTAAAACAGTCTTGTTTATATACTCCTTTTATCTTTTTTAAATATACTATATTACTAAATAATATGTACATTTATATCATTTCAATGAAGTAGTTTCATTAAAGTCAAGAAATAATATACTCAATAGAGGTCAAGGATGTAATATCAGAAGAATACGATTTTGAAGATACTTTAGTTGCACCTATTGCATATCACTTATTATTCAAGGCAAGTGAAAAAATTTATGATTGTTAATAAAACATTACTTTTGAGCTATCTCTTAATTTGGGTCATACTACTTGACAAATGTTTCAGCCAAGATTAAAGCTGTGTAACACAAATCAAAGGTGTTTTTACTTTAACTACATCTCTTCCTGACGAAGGTTGGCGTACCAATTTACTAGGAAGGGTTAGATGAAAGAAGAATAATGTAATATAGCCAAGTTGCTAGTCCAATAACATAAATCACTTTGTGGACAGTTTGATGATTTAATCATTCCTATTCTAAACAGCATTGTTGTAGTTTTCAGTCGAGTTAGAGTTTATAGAGTGTAGAGCAAATAACATCATATGAAAAATTCAACTATGAAGAATAGATATTTGGAGAATTCTCTTTTAGATGCGAATCTTAATCTGATATTAGTTAAGTATACAATACTAAATTAGATTTTGTGAATCTCTTGTTGATGATTTTTCATTAGTATGTATACAAAATGGCGTTACTTTTTTTATCTATCATCTATGGGCAAAATTCCACTATCTTCCTGTATAACCTCATTGATATAATGTGAATGAATATCTCCATCATCATAAACTTGGGCTACTTTCATATAATTTTGCCTTGTATCATTATCTGAAGCTGTTTGTGACATATTAGCCATAACATCTATCTGAACAGGAGATATAGTAGGTAATAATTCCCTAATAGACAATGGAATGCTATCTTCCATTTGATCTTCATTAAAATACACATTCAAAGCAAAGTATCTTTCATCAATATTCCCTAATTCAATTATATTTGGCTTTGATCGTTCTTTATCTCTTTCTTGATCCGATATAATAGATCGTAATTTGTTATAGGTTATACTATCGGAGATAAGTTCTGCTAATTGGTGCTTCTCTGCTTCTGAAAATGGTTTACCCAATTGTTGTGCTAGTTTGATAAATGAATCTTCTAATCTTATTATCATAATAGTACAAGTATATTTTAAAAGATATATCTATTCTAGGTTTTGGATAAATTAATTGCCATAGCCTCTAGAAAATCGGTGATAAGTGATTGCTAATATATATAAAAAATACTATGAAAGTTATATATAAAAGTGATTAAAGACTTGAAACTCATTCTCTTTTAAATATCAAATTCATTATTTATGTGAACTTTATTAGAATGGTTATGATGTGATAGCATTCCACATAAATTACAGTGGAAGAGAGATATAGAATGCTATGATAAAATTATGGAATCATGTCCTAATTATCCAAAGATATGGTGGTATAAGCTAGTTTTAACATTTATACAAAAGACTAAAGAATATTTCAAGAGATAAAACTATATTTGAATTATAGCAGTTATTAGTTTTAAGTGAAAGAATATACAACAACAATGAGAAAGAAAACAAATGAGGTAATATAATTTAGTTAACTAGTCTGTTAATTGCTAGAATTTCTTCTTTCATTGTTTAATTAAAATTTATAATTCTGAATAATAGATTCATAAACATTTGCTGTCAGCCTATGACTCATTGCTTGTAATATATAACCTGATTTTAAAGCATTTTCCATTGAATCTAATTCTTTAGAAAGTAAATCTTGATAGTATCTTTTAGTATTTTCTTTTGTTTTTTGTAAATATTCATTTGATTTATCTTTGAATTCACGATAATCATTAGAGATTTTCTTATCTAATTCTTCTTCTAATCTTTTCTTTCAATTAAATTTTCATCATCCATAAAGCCTTGATTATCATTCATTTTATTATCTTTTTTCTTTGCTAGTCCAACAATAACAATAAAAAGGTTATTTCGCTATAAACTCTAACAAATTTATTTTAATTGCTATAGCCTCCCTCATCTATATGTAGCCACCAAGAACCATATAGATAGAAGGCCATGGCTATCTTCAGAATGTACTCTTTGGTGCTCTGCAATATTCTTTTAATTATAAAATATTTAAAAATAGGTGAACAATGTTAATTGCCGATGTCATTATTATTGTCATAGTCTGAACTATAAGATAGAGATAGATATGAACACATATCTGATCAGAAGATGGTTAATCCAGACTATGACTTGTTTGGTTAGAAGATAAATCCATGTTGAGTTTTTAAAATATTCTCATTAAGAAAGATAAGGTGCAGCCTTAGAACCAAGATAGAAGAGTTACAGGACATTATAAAGTATTAAGGGAAAGACAAAATGGAAGAAGATGTTATCGCCAACTTATCGGATAAACTAATTATAATATCCGAAAGATTAGATACAGTCCAAAAAACAAATAACAATAAAAACTATTAATTACTTAATATAAAAAATATGTCCACAAATAATGATGAAGAGGATAACATATTCCTCTACACTTTTACTAAAAATATACTGAAGTCACACAAATCTATAAGATGGGTTGGTATAATAGATCAAAATGGTATTACTATAAATGAACGATATAGAGAACAACTAAAACCTCTCCTTACCGTAGAAGAAAACCATGAATTTGCAAAAGATTCAATAACTAGATATAAAACACGATTAAAACTCGAATCAAAAATGGGTAAATTAACCTATTTGTTTAGGAGATATGAAAAATTAAGTAGGTCTATAATTCCAATCAATGAAAATTATTATTTACTATTAAATATAGATTTTGAGGAAAATAATTTTGATAAAATAGTAATGGAAAAAATTATCCCTTTAATTAAGAAAGAAAAAGAGAATTTCTCGTAGTTAATTTATAAGGTTATTAATATTTACTAACAGAAATAATAATAGTAAAAGCCATAGCCCTCCATCAATAGTAGGAGTAAATTTAGAAGGCTATGGGAGTGTCATAGATCGATTTGCGGTGTGTCTGTATGTTAAGTCAATGCTGGATAATATAGTTGAATTAACAAATAAATGTTAAATATACTACATAAAAATTAAAGATAAATTTCTTTATAGTCATAGCCCAATTAATCAATTGTAGCCGAGTTCCAATGATACAATTGATTATATAATGATATGGCCATGACTACTGAGTACATATTAGCCTCGTTCTGTGCGAACTCTTTTTTGTTAATATTAAATAGTCATAAAATTATTTAAGAGTTATAGACAAATTATTAGTAAAAGCAGCGGTAACCTCAGGAATCTATGTCATAACAATAGAAGTTTATGGCAATTTGTATTTGAATTTGGACAGAGATAGTAAGTAATGAAACTAGTAAATTATCTTATTTAAAACTTGAAGAACAAAGTTAATCAATGAGTCAAGCATCCAATCGATTAATTAAAAAAATAGATTAATTTGTAAATTTTATTTGTTTATTTATTTTAACTATGTTTTCTAAGATTGTTTAAAGAAGAGGGTTCTGTATAGAGTTCTTTGGACTGAAGAATCAGACTAGAGGACATATTATATATGAGCCTCAATAAACCTTCTCTTCTTTTGTTTTTGTTGTTTTTGTTGTTGTTCTTTAACTGCTTTAAGCATAGTATTGCATAAGCAAATTTTTCAAAAAAATGGAATAAATACTCATATGTTTTAATGGTATCTGAAAACGTTGCTTCAGTGATTTGTATATTTTGTTCTTCTTTTTATGCCTTAGCCAATCAATCAATATATCAATTACTACTCAATATTTTAATTTCGTTTTTGAGTATGATAATTATAAAGTGAAATATGAATTAGAAAATAACTCTTGTGAAGTATGTGGTGAAATACCAGCAATAGTAGTAGGAATTAATGAATATAAGAGAAAAGGTAAAGACTTTGAAAAACCATTATTACATTATATAGGTGTCTTAAACATGTTCTCGATATTATAATAAAATGAAAGAGAAAAAATTAAATTATAATTGGCATACTGAATGGATGAATACAAATTAAATTTTACTAACTGATTTTAATAACATTCGGTAATGGCTTTAATAACTTTGATTTTTCGGTCAAGTCAAGATTTTGGTTGCGCAATTTTTGATTTTCAATTTGTAATATTCTAATCTCTTCCTCTAATACTTTTAGCATTTTCTAATAATGGGCTCATTCATATGATACTTTTATCATCTGATCGTGATAATGTTTTAATTCTACTTCTAACTAATCTTCTGATCCTTTATTTATCATATCGACAAATGCAGAATCAAATTTATAACATTATATTAAGTAAAATCATAACTCATAGCTAAAATTATTTTATATAAATGTAAATTTTTGCCTCATTTGACTCAACAACAATAGACTTGTAAAAGAACACTACATAAATATACATCACAGAAGAGTTTTCGTTTCAATCCTTGTTATGATGGATTTTGTAACTTTTGAGAAGGGTTTATCAATTTGTTTTTTATTTGGATAATTATACCAATACAAAGAGTAATAGTTAGAATGCTTTGATCTTTTTCTTGCATTATTTCAAGAAATTTTAATACATCCTGTTTATCATTTATATATAAATCTGTGTGTATTCTTTCAATCCAAGTCTCAGCTTCTATTTTCTGTTATAAAGCTCTCGCATTTGCTGATTTTCAAATAATTTGGCAACTTTATATTTATCGCTATTGTAACCATTATTTTCTTTTTGTACTATTGAACTTGTATCTGTCTCAGAATTGATGTGTTCTTTGTTATTCTTATTATCTCCTATGGAGATAGGGATTCGAACCTAGAAATCAATGCCGGAGGCGGGATTCGAGCCCGCGACCTTTCGATTATGAGTCGAACGCTCTAACCAAGCTGAGCCACTCCGGCAAGCTCAGCAGCGTTACATTCCTGTTATTTCAATTGTGATATATATTCTATTAATATGATCCTCTCAAAAGCCATTATCTTAGTATTTGTAGTGGGTGATGTTACCTTAAATTAATTTTTCCTCCTCATTTGATAACTAGAGATTGATTTCTAATTTCTGAATTATAGAAAAATACAATCAACTTTACCAAATTATATATTTTAGATCACAATTTTTCTTCTTCTATGCAATATGTATGGGAGAGAGTAAAATCATTAAAGCTCTCGGTTCTATCCTTATTGAAATATTGCATTCTCCGCTAAATGGGACTCTTCTCTAAAGGAGAATGCAGTCTATGTTTTGTATGTAGAAAAGTATAGGCTTGTTATCGATACCAGTTTTCACCATCTATGTGTATTTATCTACAAAAGAATGAATAAAGTTATTGCTATAAACATATGTTTCTATCTTCTGAAATGAAATGTAGATTCCAAGCATAGATTTGTGAACTATTTCAATACACATCCCTATACTGATTTGTACACAGTATAACAAAAAATTTGTATTTTCCCTAATACTTAAACTCTAAGAATATAAAAATGTTCGTAATAAAGAATTTCCATTAAGAAAAATTGAGATATTGATGACATTTCAGTATAACTAAATAATTATCACTGATAAAAATAGTTTAGAAAAAAAGTATATCATTAGTTGCACATATCATGATATTGTTTATCACTGTCTAAAAAAGTGTATGGTTCTATTGATTCTAATGGAGTTGAAAATAGGTGTTAAAGGCTATAATATAATACCAGCCGACTGACCAAAGCATGACAAACTATTGCCTATACTCTTGTAGCAATTATAGTTCAAGTAAATAGAATAAAAAATCTTTTTTTAAGTTCTGTTAATAGTTATGTAGTCATATTCGTTACTCCTATCTATAAGACATCAGTTACTACCCTTCTTCCATGTTTCTCATTGTAGTTACAAGTCCAATCAAATTATCTTCCAGTGTATCATGTATTCTCATCTACATGTTACCGATAGATTCTAACAGTGCATTACATTTTTTGTTCTATAATTCTGTGTCCTTTAAATTAGTTCCAGTATTCCAAGAATTACTACCAAAGAAGAATTGGTCCCGTGTCTTTCCTCTATCATCTTTTAATGTTATCATACATTTCCTCTTCTTTTCAACATCTATTCCAAGATGATTCATTTTTTTTATTTACCTTTCTTTTTTTATTTTTGTTGGCTGACAACAGGTGGCAAACATCCGTTTACGCTCTAGAGGTAATATAATAGCCACTTCAGATACATAAAGTCAGAGAGCCTCTCTCATACGGAGTGTCTTAACTTTTAACTAGGCCAACGTACAATATGGAACAGACCAGCAGATTTTCATATAGTTAGAACCTTATAGTAAATAAAAAAACAATAAATTCAACAATTCTATTTAAAAATTTAGAAAATTATCTTATTTTTTTCAAAAATTTTATACATTAAGGTGATTCAATCCATTTAAATTTTCTTTGTAGTGTATTTGTGTAGATCTTTTTCCAATCTAATTCTACATAATCTAACCAATTTTTCATAACTCTAGGATCAATATAATTTCTTAATGACGTCCCCAAATTATAATCGCGTGTTTCTTTTTGTAATTTTAATTGGTCTTGAATTTTTTCCATTCGAGATTCTAATTTTTCCTTCTGTTTTTCCGTTTTCCATTTTTTAGAAAGTATGTCATTTCGTATTTTCTCTATAGCCTCTTCTTTTTTGTTTATTGATTCTGCAAATCGTTCTAATGCTTTTTTGCTTGCAGGATTATTAGGATCTATTCCTTTCTTATGATTACAGGCAATAGCTGCTTTTAAATTTGCAATTTTTGCAATATAAATTTTTTTAGATTCTGATGCTCGTTTATTTACATCAAAAGGAGAATTTTTTAATGCTTCTTTTACTATTTTTGTTGCAAGGTAAGTTCTAAATACTTTTGCAGTTAATCCTGGGACATTTGTAGGATCTATTTTTCTTAAAAAAGCATTAACTTTTGAAGAATTTATATTATCAAAAATTTCACTATCGTTTCTTTTGTTTTTCATAAATAATTTAAGATTATTATATAATGCTTCTGTGTCTAGAGAATTAACTTCTATTGTTTTTTGCCATGGCACACTATCTTTTCCAAGAAAATTGAATTCTATATATTTTTTAGCGTCATTTTCTGGAAATTTAATATGCTCAACTCTAAGAGTAGAAGCTCCAACGGTGTCAGCTTCATCTTTGTCTTTTTCATCTCCAACTCTCATTGCTAATTTAAGTATTAGATAACAAACGGTTGCTATTTTTCGTTGATTCAAGTCTTTTGCATTAATCATTTTGTTAATTATTTCCTTTTGAACCTTAGGCGCAAATTTCTCCAATTTCAGAGCTTTGTCATATTTTTCCTTATCTGTATTTTGTCTTAAAAATGCTGAATCATGTAACCATACATATTTTCTTTTTTCAGTTAATTTTTCTGTCCATGTGGCAAGCCATGTCGATGAATGGTCATGTACAATACTTTTCCATGCTCCTTCAGGAACAGGAGCATCTTCACCTAAATTCAAAATCACATCTTGTGGTGTTACTCGAGGTTTCCATCTTCCTCTAAGTGGATGGAGTCCTCTTCCCATAAATAAACCTGGAGGTTCAACTAGCCAGTTCGCAACTTCAACTTCCACTCCGTCTACTCGTGCCTTTCCATAGAAATTCTTGAGTTTCTCTCTCTCTTGTTTTTTTGTATTCAGCCACTTCTTTTTTTCTTCTTTGCTTAAGTTTTGGAGTCTCTCTTTTTCTATTATTTTTAGTTTATTTTCATTATCAACAAATTTAAAAGCATCTGAAAAATCAATCTCATGTATGTTTTTTATATTTTGAAATTTTTGTGGCAATATTTTTTTTAGATCATTTAAGAAATTATTTTGAAAAAGAGTATCTTTAATATAATGCGTATCTTTCTTTTTTGCCCATGCATATACTATTTCTTCTTGCTCATTATTAAGAACAAGTCTTTCATTATCAATATTGAGACTTATTCCTTTTAAAATGTGACTAGGGGGAAAAGCTACTCCATTATGCTCTAAAGTTTTCCATTTAAAAGTCTTTTCCACAGAATTTGACACCGATAATTACAGATTTATTGGTCGTATCTCACTATTGATAAATCTTACCAATAAGAATAGCCTTCTCTTTAATTATGTAATCTTAAAGAAAAAGTAAAGCATTAATTATTCAAATCCTTTTGAACCTAAAACTATCTGAGTTTATTAATTCACGGTAGGAACCAAAATCTTGAGGGTCTGATTTATCAAGCAATTCTTCATTAGTATAATTGTCTTTTGAAAACGTTTTAATGATTTTGTATTTTGATGATCTCTGAGCTGGTATTTTTCCTATAGCATGAATTAAATTTCTAATTTCTTTAGGTTTTAATAATTGACCAAAAGAGGCTCCAGCAGATGTTGAAATGCTTTCATTGATTAACGTACCACCAAAATCGTTTACTCCTGCTTCTAACAAGATCTGTGCCATTCTTGGGCCTTCTTTTACCCATGATACTTGAATGTTCTCTATATGATTATTCAGAAAAATTCTTGCAATTGCATGCATTTTTAATACCTCTTCTCCAGTGGGTCCATTCCTGATATTTTTAATAAGATTTCTATTGTACATAGGCGCTTCACTATGAACAAAACTCAATGGAACAAATTCTGTAAATCCATTAGTCTCTTTTTGGATATTCTTTAATATTGCCAGGTGTTTGACGATATCTGAATAGGATTCTATATGCCCGTACATAATGGTGGAAGTAGAATTAATTCCAATTGAATGTGCATATTTAATAACTTTTATCCAATCTTCTACAGATATTCTTCCAGGAGAAATTGTATCTCTTATTTCCTGATCTAATATCTCTGCAGCCGTTCCAGGAATACTACCTAATCCAGCCTCCTTAAGCATCTGTAGATAATCTTTAATAGAACAATTAGATCTTTTTGCACCATATAGAATTTCTTCGGGCGAAAAAGCATGGATATGGATATTTGGAAGCTCTTTGTTAATCGCTTTGCATATATCTATATATAGATAGCCATCCATTTTAGGCGGAAGTCCAGCTTGAATACATATTTCGGTTGCTCCTAACTTTTCTGCTTCTTTTGCTCTTCTTATAATCTCTTCAATAGGTAAATAGTACCCTTCTTCTTCTCGAAAATCTCTACTAAAAGCACAAAAACCACATCTTTTAATGCAAACATTTGTGAAATTTATATTTCGATTAATTACATATGTTACAAGATCTCCTTTTTTTCTTTTACAAAGATAATTCGCAACAGTAACAATCATATTCAATTCTAAACCTCGTGAATTGAATAGTTCTATTGTTTCGGATTCCGATATGTTATTTCCTTCAATCACTTTATTGATTATACCTGAAATAATAGGATCTATGTCTTTTAGAATACGATCAAAATTCAACTAAATATTCCTCTTTCACTAATCTATCTAAATCAATAAAACTATCAATATAATTTCTTAACTCTGGAGAAATAAATCCTTCTTTGTCTATAAATTCAGGATATACCGGTAATCGTGCTCTCAATTTTTGATGCTTTGATTCAGTAATGTCATTTAATTCCTTTATTTTTGGCCATGAAAATTCAGGATTTACATGATCGATTGTCACTGGTGATATTCCTCCCCAGTCATTAATTCCGGCATCAATATATCTACTATAATATCCAGGAGATAAATTTGGTGGAATTTGAATATTCATATTAGGCATTATTAATCGTGCCAGAGAAACTATTTTGAGAAAATAATCTTTTGTTGGTGAAGGAAAATCTTGCATTCTAGTGTTTATTTTAGGTTGAAAATTTTGTATAATTATTTCTTGAATATTTCCAAATTCACTATTAATTTCTTTTAAAAGAAAAATGTCATTTATTATTTCTTCTTTAGTTTCACCAATTCCAATCAAAAGGCCAGTTGTAAGAGGTATTTTCATTCTTCCTGCATTTCTAATTACTTCTAATCTGTTTTTAGGATTTTTGCTTGGTGCAAACTCATGAGCCATATCTTTTTGAATAAGTCTTTCACTCGAGGACTCTAACATCAATCCTAAGCTCACATTATAGACTTTTAGTAAATTCATTTCTTCTTTTGTAATATTGCCAAGGTTAGAATGAGGTAATAAGCCTGTCTCTTTTACAATTTTTTCTGATATGTCAATTACATATTCTACTAAAGAATTAAAGCCAAGTTGTTTTATCCATTCCTTCGATTCTTTGTATCTATCTTCTGGTCTTTCGCCTGCAACAATCAATGCCTCTGTACATCTATATTTTCTGCCGATTTTTGCTAAATTCATTACTTCTACTGGCTTCATCATTATTGATGCTGATTCAAATGGATTTTTCCGATATGTACAATATGAACAAAAGTCTCTGCATATATTTGTTATATTTATAAAAATTTTTCTAGAATAAGTAATAACTTCTTTTTTGAAATTAGCTTTTAAAAATGCTGAAAGATTTAGTATTGGCGTAATATCATTATATTCCAAAAGATATAGAGCTTCGTCTTTTGAAATAGGCTTATTATCTTTACATCTTTCGAGAATTTCATTTATTAAATTGTCTTTAATTGAAATCGAAACTTCTGCATTCAACTTATTAATATATGTTAAAAAAGTAATTTATTTTAATTTTTTTAATTATTATAGGAACCATCATATATTCTATTATTGGAAAATAAATACATGGGTGAATCTAATTCTATTACTGATATTGATACAAAATATATTGTTCCAGTAAAATCATCGGATAAAGCTATGAGACTCAGTGAAGATACAAAAAATGAATTAAAAAGTATTGGAATGATGGATGAAAAAGGAAAACTGAAATTAAAAGGTGTAAGTCCTAAGATGCTCAAAAGAATGAAAATGGAATCTGTTGATTGTCCTGTTTTAGAAAAAGAAATCTCTTTTATACCTTGTTATGTCTGTAAGAATTTTCATAGTCGAATATCGGGAAAAGTATATTGTCGTGGTGAACCATTATTATAATCATTTGAATTGAATTAAGGGATTTTCTTGTCGGACTTAAAAGAGATAGGAATCACAACCAAAAAAGAAGGTGACTTTAGTGAGTGGTATACCCAAGTGGTGACCAAAGCAGGACTAATAGATTATTCTCCAATCAAGGGTTTTATTATACTTAAACCATATGGCTATAGAATTTGGGAGATAATAAAAGAATCATTAGATAGCAAATTACAAGAATCAGGCCATCAAAATGGATTTCTTCCTATTCTTATTCCAGAAAGTCTTTTATCAAAAGAAAAGGAACATTTTAAAGGCTTTACTCCTGAAGTATTTTGGGTAACCAAAGCAGGAAATAATGAATTAACAGATAAATTAGCGGTACGACCGACATCAGAAACTCTTGCTTATCAAATTTTTTCCAAATGGATAATGAGTTATAGAGATCTTCCATTAAAAATTAATTTTTGGAATTCCGCATTACGAGCAGAAATCAAAGCTACTAAACCTTTGATAAGAAACTCCGAGTTTCTTTGGCAAGAAGGCCATACTGTACATGAAAATAGTCAAGGAGCTGAAGAAGAAGTGTTCTTGATATTAGATTATTATCAATGTATTATAGAAAAATTTCTTGCTATCCCAACGATTAGAGGACTAAAAACAGAAAAAGAGAAATTTGTTGGAGCATTATATACTACTACCCTTGAATCTTTGATGCCTGATGGAAAAGCATTACAAATGGCAACTTCTCACAATTTAGGTCAAAATTTTTCAAAACCTTTTGAAATCCGGTTTCTAGGTCGCGACTCAAAACAATATTTTGGATGGCAGACTTCATGGGGACTCTCATGGAGAGTAATAGGAGCATTAGTTATGATGCATGGAGATAATAAAGGATTAATCTTACCACCTAAAATTGCTCCAATTCAATTAGTAATAGTCCCAATTTTCAAAAACAAGGAAAGAGAAATAGTTATTGAAGAATCAAAAAAATTATTGGCTGAACTCAAAAAAATGGAATTTAGGGTTATTCTTGATGATAGGGAAGAATATACTGCAGGTTGGAAGTTTAACGATTGGGAAATTAAAGGAGTTCCATTAAGAATTAATATTGGAATAAGAGACATAAAAAATAAAAATTTAGAAATTGTAAGAAGAGATACAGGAGAAAAAATATTAATTAATAGAGAAGACTGTTCCGATCGTGTATATTTCTATCTCGATCAAATTCAAAGATTGCTATTTGAAAAGGCTAAAGAAATACAAGACAATAATATTATAAAAATTTCCAACTATGAAGAAATGAAGATAATCTTAAAGGAAAAAGGTGGATTTATTCTTGCAGATTGGTGCGAAAAAGAAGAATGTGAAAATAACATAAAAAACGAGACTGGTGCTGATATTAGACTTATTCCATTTAATAAACCGGATTCAGAAAATAAATGTATATATTGCAGTACACAATCTAAAAAAACTGTTATCTTTGCTAAAGCATATTAATTATTATTCTTGTATAGTCTGCTGTTTACAACCATCTAAAATTTAAAAATTACAAGGAGTTGATTTTAATTGGAATTATTGACTTAAATTACACAGAAAATAATCAAATAGAAGAGTCAATATTTGGACGGAATTAACGATATACTCTCTTTTTTTGATTTTGTTGGATATGAGGAGTATGGCTATATTGGAATCTTAATCATTACATTTTTTGCTAGCATAATCGTATTTATCCCTGTTCCTTATTTTCCTGTATTATTTACAGCAGGAATTAATCAAAACCTTAATCCTCATATAATTTCTCTTTCAAGTGCATTGGGAGCAGTAATGGCAAAATTAATAATTTTTTATGTTAGCTATTATGGAAGAAATATTTTAAGCTCAAAAGCAAAAAAAAGAATGCTTCCTTTACAAAGACTGCTATCAAAATATGGATGGCCTGGTGCATTTGCTGCAGCATTGACTCCTATTCCAGATGACCTGGTATATATCCCGCTTGGGTTAGCAAAATATAATCCAGCCAAGTTTGCAATAGCTACTTTTACTGGGAAATTCATTCTAAATGAGTTTATTGTATTTGGTAGTGTGTTCTTAGGAAGACCAGTAGTAGAAGCGTTGACATCCGGGAGTACATATCCAATTTATTTGTATATAGGTGTTGGAGTTAGTATTAGCATATTAATTTTAATTATATTCTTATATCTTAGAATTGATTGGGGAAAAATTATTGGTAGATGGTTCCCATGGACGTTAAATAATAATGGTGATGATGATAATGATGATTTTTTAGATAAAAAATAATAGATTCTACAAAACACTGAAATACACAATAGTTTAATTGGAAGAAGTAAATGTTGAGATTTGATAATATTTATTATGAATTTTCGAAACAGTTTAATTTAAAAAAAAGTGACATGATATTTCCATTATTTGTTGATGAAAATAACAATTTTCAGGAGTTATCTTATATGCCTGGAATTTTCAAAATCTCATATGATAAGATTATACAGGTAGTGGACAAGATTGTTGACCATGGGATACATTCTCTTATTCTTTTTGGAATACCAAGATTAAGAGATAATAGAGGGAAATCATCAATTTCCAAAAATGGAGTAGTACAAAAATCTTTACATTTGATCAAATCAAATTTTGGAAGTAAGGTTACTGTTATAACTGATGTTTGTGTATGCCAATATAATAAAACAGGTCATTGTGGATTATTAGAAAAGGATAAAAAAGTAGTAGTTATTAATAATGATCTAACAATTGAATTATTATCTAAGATTGCACTTAGCCATGCAAGAGCCGGAGTAGATATTGTAGCACCATCTTCTATGATGGATGGACAAGTTAGAAAAATTCGGGAAACACTCGATTCAAATGGTTATAATAAAGTAAAAATTCTTTCATTTTCTGCAAAACAATCTTCTTCCTTATACAAACCATTTAGATCAGAAACTTTTTTTGACACAGGCGCCAATGAAATAGATAAATCTACATACCAAGTATCTTATAATAATCCAAGACAAATTCAAAGAGAAATTGAAATGGATATTTATGAGGGATCTAATATGGTTTTGATTAAACCTGCACTATCTTCTCTTGATCTTGTATATGGAATTAAAAAATTTTGTAAAATTCCAATAGTTGTTCAAATTGTTTCAGGAGAATATTCTATGATAAAAGCTGCATCTAAAATTGGAGTATTAGATGAGACTTATTTTATTTTAAATTTAATTTATTCGCTTAAACGAGCTGGGGTTGATAAAATAATATCTTATTCTTCATTTAATATTTCCAAGTATCTTCTATAATTATTTAATTTCTATTTCTGAGATGAGTCACAATTATATATCATAAGCACAACAAACAAAATCATCCCGCGATAGCTCAGCCTGGTAGAGCTTTCGGCTGTAGTAGTTGGCTAAATTAGCTAACCGTAATTTCAGCCTATCAGGCTAACATTAATTCAGAAACCGAATTGTCGCAGGCTCAAACAAAATAACTATATAGTTATTATGGGGCAAATCCTGCTCGCGGGATACAAAAATTTATGGATTAAAAACAGCTCTTCCTATAATTTTACGGTTTTTTAAATCTTCCAAAGCTTTGTTAGCTTCTTCTAATTTATAATGTTTAGACACTACTGAATTGATTTTGCCCACTTTAAATAAAGATATCAATTCTACTAAATCATTAAATCCTCCAGTATACGCTCCGGTTATATTAAAAGCTCGAAGCGGAACAAGAGGCAAATTTAATTCTAATGAACCGCCAAAAAGGCCTACCATGATATACCTTCCTCTCTTTCTCAAAACCTCAATAGCTGTTGGAGCAGTTTTATTATTATTTACAAAATCTACTAATACTTCACAGCCCTTTCCATTAGTTATATCTTTGACTGCCTTGATGGGATCCGAAGACATAGAATTTACTGTTATATTTGCTCCCAATTTTTTGGCTTCTTTTAATTTTTCATCATCTACATCCATAATTATGATGGTAGCATTTGTTATAGCTTTGGCAATTTGAACTGCCATAAGTCCTAATCCTCCTGCACCAATAATCACTAAATTCTCACCAGGCATTGCTGAAGATTTTTTAATTGCAGTATATGCGGTTAATCCAGAACAAGCAAGAGAAGCAGATGAGTTAAAATCTATCTCTTGTAATTTGATAAGGTACTTAAAATTAGGCACTAAGATCAAATCTGAGTAACCACCATCTTGGTATATTCCAAGAGTTTGGGGTGCTTCACATAAATGCTCATCACCTGCTTTACATGAACGACATAGCTGATCACCTATCCAGGGATATACTAATACTTTGTCACCTTTTTGAAAATGTAGAACTGATTCTCCTATATCTTCAATAATTCCAGAAACCTCATGGCCAGGAGTTAAAGGGAAATGTACTCCTCTGTCTTCCACTTTCATAAATTTTCCTCCTGCACCCATATAACCACCTTCCCATAAGTGCAAATCACTATGGCAAATTCCTGCTGCTTTTACTCTAACTAAAACTTGGACATTCTTCGGCTTTGGAACGTTCATTTCTTCAATAACAAGAGGATCATTTGTTTTTACTATTCTAGCAGATATCATGACTTATTAAAAAGCTAAGGATAATAAAAATGAAAAGTTATAGAATTTTGATTTATTAAATATATTTGCAAATGTTTTTATTAATATTTTGTAAAATAATAATAACCAATTCAAACACCGATGAAGTATAGGAAGAGCCGTCTGATACATTGTATGTGAAGAAGATTATGAGTTACTGAGGTGTTAATTGCCTTTAAAAAATCAATAATGGTTATAAAATTTACATACCATTTTGTCTCGATTAATTGTCAAATGTTTTTTTATTAAGTAATTAAGACTATGTATAGGAAATGGAGGATTCTTTCAATTAAATGAAAAACCGTGCAGATATAGAAGTGATTGCATCAATTCTTCGCTGTGCAAAATATAATTGGGAATATCAAACTGCTATAATGAATAAGGCGTCTGTATCTCACTCTCAAGTTATTCGTTACCTATCGTTGGCTATAAAAAGTGGCCTTATAGAATACTCAAAAATTACTGGATTATATAAAACTACTCAAATTGGCTTTAATTTTCTAGAAAAACATGATAAATTAGTAAGACTATTTCCCGAAATAGCTGAACCCACTAAATATATTTAAGAATATAAATTTGATTTTTGACTTTTTTAATATTATATTAATTAAAATTAGGTAATTGATTTGAATTTTGTATTTGAAAGTTGCTTGTTTATTTTCTGGAGGAAAGGATAGCACTTTTTCTTTATATTTGGCTAAACAGTTGAAGCTATCAATTAAATGTCTATTAACTTTGATTCCCTATTCAGAAGATAGTTATTTATTTCATTATCCTAATATCTGGATTACTAAAATCCAATCTCAAGCATTGCAAATTCCTATCATTACAAAAAAAATTTATTCGTCTTCGATTGATGAGGAATGCAAAGAGTTAGATAAATTAATTGAAAAAGCAAAAAATGAATTTCATATAAATGGAATTGTTCATGGAGGAATAAGTTCAAATTTCCAAAAAAATAAATTCGATAAAATTTGCAAAAAGCATGGTTTAAAACTAATATCACCATTATGGCAAATTGATCAGTATGATTATATGAATAAGTTACTGACTAATAATTTTATAATTCAAATTATTGGAGTATCTGCAATGGGCCTTGAAGCTAATTGGCTTGGAACTAATATAACTCCTGAAAATCTGCAAACCCTAATTTTCTTAAGTAAGAAATATGGGTTTAACATATCTTTTGAAGGAGGCGAAGCAGAAACATTAGTTCTAGATTGTCCTATTTTCAAAAAAAGATTAGAAATTAGAAAATCAAAGACAAGATGGGATGGACAAAGAGGTATAGTAGAAATATCGGATATTGTCTTATTAGACAAGTAAATGTTAGATAATCTTAGAACAGGTCTAAGAAGTGCTTTAAAGAAAATAGTTGGAGCGTCTGATATAAACGAAGAACTTATAGACTCATTATGTAAAGATATTCAAAGATCATTATTACAATCAGACGTTAATGTAAGGCTTGTCCTTTCTATAACAAAAAATCTTAAAGAACGAGCATTGAATGAGCAGCCTCCTAAAGGATTAACAAAAAAAGACCATATTATTACAATTCTATACAATGAAATTTCTTCTCTTTTGGGTTATAGTGGTGACCAAATTATTAATGTAGAAAAAGCTCGGTCAATCCAAGAAGATTCTTTCCATTTTCAACCTGGTAAAAAAAATATAATATTGATGTTAGGAATCCAAGGAAGTGGTAAAACTACTTGTACTGTTAAAATTGCTAGATGGCTTTCAAGACATGGGTATAAAGTGGGAATAATAGGTGCAGATACTTGGCGACCTGGAGCTTTAACGCAATTAAAAATGAATAGTATAAAGATTAAAGTTGAAGTGTACGGAGAAGAAGAAAATAAGAATCCAATTTCAATAGTAAAAAATGGTTTACAATATTATGATTCTCAAGAATATGATGTGATTATTATTGATACAGCAGGCAGACATAAACAAGAATCTGGATTACTTGAAGAGATGAATGAAATGCATCAGGTTACTAGGCCTGATCTTGTTCTTTTAGTTATAGATGGAACCATAGGACAGCAAGCATATAGTCAAGCAAAAGCATTTCATGATGCCGCTCCAATTGGAGGAATAGTTATAACAAAACTAGACGGAACTGCAAAAGGAGGAGGTGCGTTAGCAGCATCAGCTGCTACGGGAGCAAAAATTGTTTTTATTGGTACAGGAGAGCGTTTGGATGATTTAGAATTATTTTCACCAACAAGATTTGTTGGACGATTGCTTGGTATGGGCGACATCAAAGCGCTTTTGGATATGGCAAAAAGCCTAGAGCTAGAAGCAGACGAAAACCAAGCTAAGCGACTGTTAGGAGGTAAAATGACCATCGAGGATTTTTATTCTCAAATGGAAAACGTTAGTAAAATGGGATTTAGAAATGTTATAGAAAATTTACCAGGGTTATCTGGAATGGTAAAAGATGAACAATTAGATGTATTGCAAGGAAAAATTGAGAAATGGCGATTTATAATACAATCAATGACAAAAGACGAGAAAAAAGATCCTAATAGTATTAACGATTCTAGAAGAAAAAGAATATCTCGTGGCTCTGGAATTACAGAACATGAAGTAAAAGATATGATAAAACAATATAATAATTCAAAAACAATGATGAAACAAGCAAAAGGGAGACAAATGCATGGAATGTTAAGACGATTTGGTTTTGGTTAAATCTAAATATCTAAACTATGCAAAAGCATTCAATTTTCAAGATTCATTATGTTATTTCTGTCTAAGAAGAAATTTTCCTTATATAAAACAAGAGAATAAAAAAATGATTCGTGACTGTTTCATTTGTCAAGGTATTTTTTATAAAATTAATGAAATTGTAAAGAGAATTCGTTATATAGTTGATTTTCAAGAAAAATATGATTATCATTCATTTTCAATTGGAACCTCATTACCATATTTTATGTTTGATAAAGAAGATTATATTAGGTCACTTTATAAGTTAAAAGACATAGAAAATATAAAATCTTCTTTTAATTTTGAACTAAGAAACAAATTTAAATCTATATCAAAAAAAAAATTAAATCTTATTAATCCTGATATTAAAATTGATGTTTTCTTTTCAAATAATAATGATTTATCTATTAAAACTATATCTCGTTCTTTTTATTTGATTGGCAGATATAAAAAGACAAAATTGCTGACTCAAAAGGAAAAAAAAGGACTAGAAAATCAATGTAGAGATAATTCAAATTTTACCATACAGAAAAAACAATCAATTGAAATGATTATACAAAAAACTTTGTCAAATTGTATCAAATCGGATCGGATGATTTTTAGCTGGTGTGGTAGTGAGGATGATAATAGTCAAGTCTTGGGAAAGGGGCGATTTTTTTATATTCACATTATTAATCCACGGCAAAGAAAAGTAAAATTAAACAAGATTTTTAGCAATAATGGATTAGATTTTAAAATTATAGAGAAAAAAGATTTTTTAGAAAATACAAATCTTAATTTTAGAGTTAAAAATAAAATCTTTGTAAAAACAGCTAATCCAATAGGTAATTTTTATCTTAGAAATTTAAAAGAATTAAATAAGTCTATAATACGTTATTATTATAAGTCAAAATTTATCTACAAAAAAATTTATAATATTCAATTTAAAAAACTTGATCCATTTCATTTAATAATTATTTTAGAATGTGATAGTGGTCTGTTTTTAAGACAATTTATTGAAGGAAGGAAATTAATTGAACCTAATATATCATTAAAACTAAATAATCAATGTGAATTTTTAAAATTTGATATCCTTGATATCTCAATTTCGTAATTTTTTTATACATAACACGTTAATTTTTAATAGTAATGGAATTGGATCCTTTATACAAAGTCAAATTAGCATATTTAGATAATCGAATTTCCAATAAACTATATGATTTAATTTTCAAAGGATTTGCAATTGTAAAAGAAGGCATATACCGTATTGAGGATAGCACAAATATTAAATTTCCATTTTTTTACATAGAACCTAATCTAATTGTTTCATATTCTTCTCTTGATTTAGCAGAATATGGATTATTGTTTGCAAGGACTATTCCAATTTTAGACCTTGAGAATAAATTAAATATTATAATTCAAGTTATGGCTCCTTTACTTGCTTATGGAACAAAAAGTTCTATCTATGCTATATTAGGACATGAATTTTTACATTATCTTCATTTGTTATCTAAAATAACAAGAATGGATATAGTCTCAGATAACCAGAGTAATAATTTTTATGAATGTATTTATGAAGACTTGAATCATTTAGTGGATCCAAAAAAAGTCTTTCATAATGATAAAATATTGTTAAATTATATAACAAATAAATTTGGATACGGATTTAAGGATTCAACCTTAGAAAATAAAGTAGTTCAAAAATGGGTTCATGTAGGACTTCCAATTAAAATAATCAAGCTAGAAGATAACAATATCAAAATCCCAGTAGAATATATATTGAATTTTTCACTTAACTCACAATTAAGTGAAAAATTAACCTCTTTAGGAAATTAACGTAATAAATAAATCAGTTTTCAAATTACATTGTTTTTTTTTGGATAAATTCGGTGAATCCACACTTTCCACAAGTGTGTCTGTCTTTGTGAGCGGCCATGAATACACCTTTTCCACATCTAGGACAATCTCTCTTAATGCGTTCTACCGCGTTACTTTGTACTTTATAGAATTTGTAAACTTGAGAATCTTTATCCTTTTTTTTATCTACCATTTATTTCGCCTTTTTTATTTGGATTCTGCCTTAGCAGCTTGCTTGGCTTTCAACTTTGCAGCTTTTTCCTCATCAATTATTTTCTTTCTCTCTTCACCTGAGAGTTTTCTAAGTATTCTATACTTTGGAAGATGACTTTTTGCTAATTCTGAATCTTCATAGATAAAGATAGTGGCCTTAATGTCTGTTTTGCCTTTCTCACTATCCATTGAAATGGGAAAGATTTTTTTTTCATCTACATTAAAACTTTTTGATAACATCTTTATTAATTCTATTTTGCTAATTTTTCCTGCTGCATTTCTTAAGGAAATTCTCAATTCTCTTCTATTTAATATTATATTTGATTTATCTTCTAATGTATTAAACTGTAAGCTCAATATTGTATTAATTTTTATAAACTCATATAAGCATTTGCATTAGAACAGAATTATACAGGTTATGGTGTAATTATTTACTAAATTAACAAAGATATTATTTCTTTTTATTTGTTTTGCAATCTATTCAAAAGTCAAATTTTTTTTAAAACTATTATAATAATAATAATTTTTATTATCATAAAATGTAAGAATATAAATTAGTCCTAATATTAGATCTTCATTAATTATGACTACTTTAAGGGATAATAATAATTTTCATTCTATGATCTAAAATACAGTCATTTATTCTCCAAAGATTTTGTATTTGTTCTTTATACAATATTTAAATAGATAAAATATAGTTTGCTCAACTTATATTAAGGATAAATTCTTTAAATTAAATCAAATAGCTTTTCAACTTCAAATAACTTTTCTTTTTCTCCATAAAAACAAATTAAATCTTGTAATTTTTTTCTTGCTTTTCCTTCTCTAATTGCAGATCGAGAAATATCTATTCCTTCCTTGATATCTTTGGCAATATCAGATAAAACTAATACTGGGGCAGAATTTAAAACTACAATGTCTTCAATTTCTTTTCTAGCTAAACCATATATTGATTCTAGAGTCAGTCTTATCGATTCCTCTTTATTTTTAATAGAAATATTATCTAAAGTAGTAATAGGTATTCCTACTTCAATAGGATTTAGATTAAATTTATTGATTTCTCCTTTTTTGTTTATATATATTATCCTGTTTGATCCAGTATTCGAGATTTCATCAAAGCCATCATATGAATGAATTATAAAGAATTTTTTATTTATTTTTTGTGTAACTTTAGCTAATTTATTTAATAATAATGGATCAGAAACTCCTATAATTTGACCAGTTAAATTGTCACAGGGATTGCATAATGGTGCAGCAATATTAAATATTGTTCTTATATTGATATCCTTTCTTAATTTAGAAACATTTTTTAAAATTGGATGAAAAATAGGTGCAAATAAAAATCCTATCCCTAGTTTTTCAATATTACAAGATACCGTATGTGGAGAATTATTTAGATTTAATCCAATAAATTCAAAAAAATCAGCACTACCACATAAACCGGAAGCAGATCGGTTTCCATGTTTTGCTATGATTGAACCAGCAGATGCAGCAACAATTGCAGATGCAGTACTAATGTTAAATGTTTTGATTTTATCACCGCCAGTACCACAAATATCGATCAAATGATTTTTGATATTAGGATGAATAGTTATAGAATTCTCCTTAATAATTTGTATCATTGCAAGAATTTCGTCAACTGTTTCTCCTCTTGAGGAAATCTGTCTTAATATATTAGTAACATAAGAATTTTGGATTTTTCCCTCAATTATGTTTCTAAATAACTCTTTAGATTCATTAAATGATAATTTTTCCATAGAGGAAACTTTATTGAAAATATTTTTTATATTAAACTCTTCATTTGTCATTTTTTTACAAATGAAATAAAATTATTCAATATTTTCAATCCTTCCTCTGTTAATATTGATTCTGGATGAAATTGAACTCCTTTGATAGGATACTGTTTATGAGTTACAGCCATAATCTCATTATCATCTACTGAATTTGCTGTTATTTCTAAACAATTAGGGAAAGTTTTTCTATCTGCTACAAGTGAATGATAACGAGTGGCATGAAAAGGGTTTTTGACATCCTCAAATAAAGGATCATTTTTATAGTATATCTTACTGGTTTTCCCATGCCTGGTTTTACATGCATTAATGATTTTTCCTCCAAAAGCCGATACTATACCTTGATGTCCTAAACAAATTCCTAAAACTGGAATTTCTTTTCCTAATATTTTTATAATGTTATTACAAATTCCAAAATATTTCTTATGTTCTGGGTTTCCCGGGCCTGGGGATATGATTATTGCATCTACATTCATCCTTCTAATATCATTAAGAGTAACTTTGTCATTTCTGTAGACTAAAGTCTTTATATTACTTTGGCCTAATGATTGTGCAATATTATAAACAAAAGAATCATAATTATCAATAATTAAAATTTTCATTTATTTATAGATACTATACTATAAAATTATAAACTCATTTAAACATTTCAATATAAAATAGAATGATGTCATATTCTGTTTCTATCTTATTTAAAGACAAAATCAAAATAAAATATATTATACTTTTAATTCAATTGTTTAGAGAAGATTTTAGTGGTTGAAATGGTTAAATTATTCATTAATGGTTATGGCAATATTGGAAGAAGATTATCTACAGCATTTAGCTTAGATAGAGAAGTAAATTTAATCGGTATAGCCAAATATAATGCTGATGAAAGAGCAAAAGAAGCTGTTTCCAAAGGTTATAAAGTTTTTATACCACAATCTATTGAAAAAGATTTCAATAATAAAAAACTGGAATTCAGTGGTTATATTGAAGAAGCTATTGAACAAAGTGATATTGTAATAGATGCATCTAAAGAAGGTCTAGGATTTGCAAATAAACAAAAATTCTATTTGCCAATGAAAAAAAGGGCTATATTTCAGGGTGGAGAGGATAGAGAAGGGAAATATTCTGTTGCTGATGTTATTCACAATTCGAGAGTAAACTATGACAAAGTAGCAGATAAATTCTATGTTATCCAAGGAAGTCTGTAACGTCTCCGGTATGGGAAGAGTTATGCAACCTTTGATCGAAAACTTTGGAGATAGAATTATTAGATATGATGTAACATTAATTAGAAGATGGGCCGATTTAGAAGATTCAAAAGATGTAAAAGATTCTGTAGAATGGGATAAAAATCCTCATCATCAGTATGATGTAAAATCTTTCATACCTAATGCAAATCTATTTGTAGATTCATATAAAGTACCTTCAAGAATGATGCATTTGCATCAAATGTCTATTAGATTTAAAGATAAAGCTCCTTCAAAAAATGAAATTTTAGTTTCCTTTGAGAATGAATTTGGTGTATCCATTTTAAATTCTGCAAAGGGAACTGCTGACGTAAGAAAAAAGGCGCTTGAAATGGGATTTGTTCATGGTGATACAAATATGGTTCATATTCATCAAGAAATGATAAGAAGCCAAGATGATGTGCTTAAAATATCATATTCTGATGATCAAACAGGAATGGTGATTCCTGAAAATCATTTACTGGTTCAATCCATGGTTTTTAAGAAACCAAGACGAAGAGCTTTGGAGTATACCAATAGAATTTTTCAGTTAAATAAAAAGAAAAAAATATTAGAAGAAGAATTCAAATAATACCTTTTGTTTTTTTTTGAATAATATATTAAATTTCTTTAATCGTGATTATTAGTTTTATAATTGGTAAATACTGAATATTTTTAAAATTTTTGTTATTATTATTTTTTTGAGGTAGAAATTTTTTAGATATTTGACATTTGTTATAATTCTATTTAAAGTATGATTTAAAAAGTAGAGGCATAAAATCTTTTATAGAAAACACCAGTTGCTTTCAATTCTAAAAAAAATAAAGAAATTTTTATTTGCTGCGCATTGTATCAACTTGGCCACTATGAAGCCAATCCTTTGAGCTCTTCATGTGATGGTTTTGCATCATGTTTTCCTGCTAAATGAAGATGTAAAAGAACGTAATTAATTTGATTTAGTAAAGGCTTATTATTTTCATCTCCTCTTCTAGCTTTCTGTTTTAAATCTGCTGGAACAGTATTCCACCAGTCATTAAAATTTCTTTTTCCATTTTTACTTACATTTGTTCCGAAACCTTTTGGCAGTGTCATGATAATTTATCAAGTTATGAACTATATTTTAAACTTATTGATTAATAAAAATTTTAAAAAGAAAATAAATAATTGCTATATAATTTTATTGAGATATCGATCGGCTTAATTAAATAATAATTCAGTATAATAATGGTTAATATTATAAAATTTTTTCAGAACCTTTATTTAAAGGAAACTATCACGTAAAAAAAGAAAATTACATTGGGAGAATTAAGAAAGGACTATGTTATGGATAAATTTGTAATATACCCTAATAATCATGAAGAAACAAGTAAAGAAAATACAGGATTAACAAATTGCCCTTATTGTCCTGGTAACGAAAAATATACACAACCTGCACTAGTGTCCCTTGTTATTAAAAGCGGAATTCTCCAACGCTTATCTGATTCTGAAGGAAACATAGTTAAAGATTGGAGTGTAAGAGTATTCAATAGTAATAAACCCATTATTGTTCCACATAGTTCTACTCTCTATACTGAGAAACCTCTCTATAGCGAACCAGCGTACGGCTATCATCAGATTCTAGTAGCTACTCCACACCATAATCATAATTTCTCTCAAATTTCAGTTGATCAATGGTGTAATGTACTTTTAGTTTTACAAGATAGAATAAGATGGTTATATACTCAAAAAAAAGTTACTTATGTCTCTGTCTATATTAATAATGGCAATCAATGCGGAACCAAAATTGATCATCCTCATATTGACATTGTAACTTTTTCTGAAATCCCTCCTTTTATCGAATCTAAAGCATTATTATCTCATAAATTTGTAAATGAAAATGGAAATTGTCCTTCTTGCATTGCAATTTCAACTGAATTAGAAGGACCTAGACAAATACTTGCAACCGATTATTTTATTGCTTTCTGTCCTTGGGCATCTATATATCCATATGAATTTTCAATTTATCCTAAGAAACATTCTACAACCCTAACAAAAATATCTCAAAAAGAAGTATTTGATCTTGCTATGATTTTAAGATCCACTTTAGGAGGAATGGCTCAGGTTTTGAATGATCCATCTTTTAATCTTATATTTCAATTATCTCCCGAAAAGAAAAATAGTAGACAATTTCATTGGCACATAGAAATTTATCCACATACAATTGAACGAACAGGTCTAGAAAAGGGATTTGGTGTTTTTGTTAACGATATTTTACCAGAGATGTCTGCTTCCAAACTTGGTGCAGCAGCCAGAAAAGAAATTGCAAAGATTGTAGGAGTTGACTAATCTATATTAAATATTAAATTAGAATTAGAGAATTGGTTATCGTTAGGATCATTAGGATTATCAATAATGTTCGTTTTATTACTTACTTCTTTTTATAATTTTCTCATTGGCCCTGAGGGAAAAGGACCTGATAGATTTGTTGATATAGATGCAGTTATCATTAAGGCAATTTCTATTTCTGCTGCTCCTTCATTAATTCTAGCTGGAATAGCCTTTGGTTTGTCAAAAAACTATGGCAATAAATTGAGCGGATTATTATTGTCTTTTGCTGGAATAATTCTTATCATCGGAATGATAATTTCTATTAATCTTACTTCAAGCATTACTAGTGAATTTTATAAACCCATTCTTGTTATAGTTCCATATATTTTTATATTTGGAGGAATAGGAATATTTATTATTGGATTATTACTTCTTTACTTAAAATCTAAAAAAGGAATTGATAGACAAAGGAGATTTCATTGAAGACTACAAATATCGAGAAAATTGAAATATCGAAACAAATTCTTCCCATGAATGTAAATACTGCATTATTAAGTGACATTTTTCATATGGCAAAACAAGAAAATAGCCCAATTCTTTCGGTGGTGATTGGGACTAAACCTGATTTTTATAAACAAGCACCTTTAGTTGTTGAGGCAAAAAGAGAAAAATTGCCAGTATTCGTTATAGATACAGGCCAGCATTTTGATGATATTTTAGGATATGGAATAAAGGAATTTAAATTAGAAGAATCAGTAGGTTGTGACTTACAGATTAGAGGAGATCTTATGGAAAAAGCAAGTGAGTTAATTCTTAAATTTGGTTCATTTGGTAGATTTTGTAAAGAGGAATATGGTTTAACTTCAAAATTACTTCCTGTTGTTCATGGAGATACTTTGGTTGCAGGAATTGCTCCCTTGGCATGGGTTTTTGGAATGGGTCAAAAAGTTGCTCAAAATGAAGCAGGATTAAGAATCAATGAGTCCAGAAATTATGAAAAAATTAAAGATTACGCAAGAACCTACTTTAGATCTCATTGAAAAATTTATCCATGAACAATTTGAAGGAAAATGGTTTGTTGCACGAGAAGAACCATTTCCTGAACAAATAGATACGTGGATATGTTCTGCCGGCACTCAATATTTCTTTGCTCCCACTCAACTCAATAAGGATAATCTTGTCAAAGAAGGATATCCTGAGGAATTTGTTCACGTTGTTGGAAATTCAGTAGTAGATGCGATTCACTTAAAGAGGAAACAAAAAGTATCTCAAAGTATTTTCGATTTATACCCTCAATTGGAAAATGGAAAATGGATAAGAATGGATATTCATAGAAGAGAAAATCTAACGGAACATCGCTTTAAATCTATTATACATGGATTAGTAAATATTGTAAAATACTCTGATCATAAGGTGATCTTAGTTATGTTGAATGCTACAAAATCTGCCTTGAATTTTTATGGTTTAGAAGAAAAACTTAGATTACTTGCTAACGAATTTCCAAACAAATTCTTAATCACTCCTTTATGGAAAGAATATGGACAAGTAATAGAATTTTTGGATAGTGGACGATGTTGGGCTGAAATGACAGATTCTGGTTCAATGCAGGAAGAATTATTATATTTTAAAAATGTATTATCCCTGACAATAAGGTTAAATACAGATAGACCTGAAACAATTTTTGATGCTAAAAGCAATTTATTAATTCCTCCAATAACTTCTGAATGGATTACATCTATGGTCAATCATCTCTATGATAAATTTGATGATTTTGGAATAAAATCAAAAAACAAAAAGGAAATTTATGGTGAACCTGGACAAGTATCTAAAACAATTGCCAAAATAATTAAAAAACAATTTGAAGATAAGAATACGAGCTTTTATCCTTGGTTTCATCAAAGGATAAATTTGTGGAAAGAAGATAATGATTTGCAATATATGTAATGACAATATAATTAGACTAAACTAATTAATAGAATTAAATTTTTTTGTAAATATTTAACTACTATTTATATTTAAAATATTGGTTGTATGTTGCATACAGCATTCGTGTTAAATTATTCCTTGCCAAACTCATTAAGATCAATCCTATTTGAATTTAAAACGATAAAGATAATAAATTTTAACTATTATTAGATAAATTAATTAATCTGAAAATGATAAAAAGATAGAGGTCCTCTTTTGTCAAATGCTAATAATGGGGAGAATCTATTAGGAAGAGATTTACTTACTAAACAAAATAAGAATTTTAATCGTATAATCGTACTTTGTATTGATCGAGATGATGATATAGGATCAAAAGGAGGTATTGAAACTCCAGTAGTAGGAAGAGATTCCTGTATCAACGCAGGTGTTCGTTTAGCAATTGAAGATCCTGAGGATTCTGATGCAAATGCTATATTTGCCGCTGTAAAAACTTATGAAGATCTATTAAAAAGAGGATATAATGTAGAAGTTGCAATTGTTGCAGGAAAATATAATAGAGGGGTAGAAGGTGATGAAAAAATTGGATCGGAAATACAGTTTCTAGTCAAAAGATTTAAAGCTGATGCTTCTGTAATTGTTTCTGATGGTGAAGATGATGAAACTGTCGTACCAGTTATTCAGTCACTTGTACCGATAATATCTGTTCAAAGAGTTGTAATTAAGCAAAGTAGAAGTGTTGAATATTCTTATGCAGTTTTTGGTAAGTATATTAAAATGTTAGTTTATGATCCTCGTTACTCAAAATTTTTTCTAGGAGTTCCCGGTGCATTATTTGTGGCTAGTGGAATATCTATTATATTTGGTTTGACAAGGGAAGCCATTGCATTAGTTCTAAGCATATTGGGCTCTGCCTTTATAATACGTGCATTTGATATTGATAAATCTATAAGTGCATTAGGAAAACCTACTCCATCAAGTTTCATACGAATTTTTTCTCTAGTAGCAGGATTGTTGATAATCGTAGTGTCTATTTTTAATGGACTTTCACATATTCCTCAAGAAATTGTTACACAAGAATTGACAAATTGGCAAATCGTTACCAATAAACAAATAGTTGGAAGTTTTATTAGAGGAACTATTTTATTAATGTGGATTGGAATTGGGACTATTTTAGCTGGTACGTTATTGGCGAATTGGTTTAGAGGAAGTATAAAAACTATGTCTGATATTCTAAGATTAGTAATATTAATTTTATTATACTATCCAATTTTACAATTTACTTCTGTATTGACAGAAGGAGCTAGTCCCTTCAATCTTATTTCTTCTTTACTTATTGGATTGGCTATAACATTAGTAGCTGCTACTTTCCTGTATCAATATTATAGAAATAGAAAAGGTGGAGAATCTCTTAAATAGCATTAAATAATATAAAATAAATAAGTATTAAACACTTTGTCATTCACAGAAAAATATTAAATGAAAATCCCAATTTTTTCTAATCCCATTTTATTTGACTTAATATTTAAGTTATCAGGTTTTTATAAAATTTATGAAAGATGGCTGGAATCTCAAATATCGCGTGACGTCTTACCAAACCATATTGCTATTATCTTAGACGGAAACAGAAGGTGGGCTAAATACCATTATTTTGGAGTGGACAAAGCTCATAATGTTGGAGCAGAGAAAGCAGAAGAATTGCTAAACTGGATATATGATTTGGAAATAAAAATAACTACCATTTATGTCCTTTCTAACGAAAATCTTGAACGAGAAAATGAGGAATTAACTAATATTTATACATTATTGAGTAAAAAACTTACAAGACTTCGAGATGATAATCGCATTCATAAACGGAAGATGAAAATTAAAGCAATAGGTAATATCGAATTATTGCCTAAAAATTTACAACATATACTAAAAATCTTAGAAGAAGAAACTTCTTCATATGATTCTATGTTTTTAAATATAGCAGTAGCATATGGAGGGCAACAAGAATTAGTGGATGCAATTAAAAAAATTGCGTCTATGGTTAGTTCTGGTAAATTAAAAGTAAGTGACATTGATAAAAAGATAATTGAATCGTGTCTATATACTTCACATCTTCCACAATCTGATCCAGATTTAATTTTACGAACATCAGGTGAAAAAAGATTAAGTGGTTTTTTACTTTGGCAGAGTGCTTATAGTGAATTAATATTTATGGATGTATTCTGGCCTGAATTTAGAAAAATTGATTTTATGAGAGCTATAAGAACTTATCAAAATCGTATAAGAAGATTCGGAAAATAAAGTAACGACTTAATAATATATTATGGCTAATATCTATAATATGTATGAACACGGATTTTATCAACCACATTTAAAAAAGTGGTATTGTAGTTATTTTATGGATGAAAAAGAATGGCTTGATATACATGACTATTTACCTAATCAATTTACAAATGATCAAACATCAGAAGAAAGAAATAATTAACCTGACTTGTATGGCGATTTTTTTTGATGAATGAAACTTCTTCTGGAGCAATATTATATCATATTAATAATCAAACAATAACCTTTCTTCTATTACACTATTTTCCAGGACATTGGGATTTTCCAAAAGGCAATAAAGAAAAGGGAGAAAGTGATATAGACACAGCATTAAGAGAGATTACAGAAGAGACAGGGATAATCGATGTTACTTTTTTAGAGGGATTTAAGAAAGAAATATTCTATAAATATAAACGAAATAATCAATTAATCTCTAAAAAAGTAGTTTACTTTTTGGCTAAATCCAATTCTACAGACGTAGTATTATCATCAGAACACTTGGACTTTGTATGGGAACCATATGAAGATGCTCTAAGAAGAATTACTTATAAAAATTCAAAGGAAATACTTGCTGACGGCTATAAATTTTTGATTAATTCCTTAAAATCAAATAACCAAAGTAGTAAATGAATAAGGTGATTATTTTATTATTGGAAATAGAAATTTATGAGATTTTTAAATAATAAGTATTACAATATATTTAAAACAGAATTACAACTTTCTGATCTGGAAATTGAAATTTTCCTTCTTATAATAAACCAAGGAATGATGAGTCTAGAACAACTTTCCTATAAATTATATTTAGATAAATCTCAATGTAAAAAAATAATAGAATCACTTATTACCAAAAATATGATAATTGAATATTCAACTAATCTATTTGAAACTTTTCATCCTAGATTTGCTATTATAAATAGATACAAAAGATTGTGCATAGAAAATAAAACTGCTTTAAAAAAAAATTTAATAATTGATAACCTTGCAATTGCATTGGAAAAACCATACGATGCTGCAAGGACTAAATAAGGATAAATAAAAAATTATTTTCTATGAGCGGAAATGACTCTACAAATGATAAAATAGTTTATTTTGGTGTTATCAATATAAACGAGAAAGGGAGAACTATAGGAGCAATAGATATATGGAGGAGTGTCATCACTAAAGAACTCTTCTGTGAAGAAAAAAGATTAGGTATTTTAGATATAGCAGATTATATTGGGATGCCAAAAATAGATAAAGGTTACAAATGGGCTGTTGCTGTTAATAGAAACCGTTTAGGTAAAGATAGATGGAAATTAATCAAAATCGTAAAAGAAGGAAAATTTACCTTCTATGATACAGATGACGAGACGATTATTAATACTACTGTAACAAACTACCGTATAAATGATAATGATTGGTGGAATTTTCTTATTGAAAACAATATAAATCAGAGCATAGAAATTACTAAAGAGTTGTAGACTATGTATGAGTTTGGCAATAACAATGATCTTAAAGTAGATGTCTTTATAAAAAATTCTTCTGGAGGAGAATTTGCCAGCAAATTGAATGGTTATTTCATTGTTAATAACAAAAGTTTTAGATTTTCTGCTATTGCATTTGGAAGAATTGGAGGGCATAATATAAATTTAAAATTATCAAATTTGTGTATCACCAAATTAAAAAAAATGGAAATTGATCCTGAAAAATTACAACTTATAATTCAGAGAAAATTAATTGAAGGAGATGTTAACCTTCCAAATAATATGACATTACCCAAGTAACTATACAACTACTGTTAAGAAAATTTAAAAATTTAGTAACAGTTATTAATATATATTATCTATTTTTATTAACGTAGAAATAAAAAGGTTATAATGACCACTAAACTAATGCATTTTCTAATGATTTTGAACATTCACATAAATTTCTCTCTTCTGATATATTAGGAATAATAGTTAGTAACAATTTTTTTATTTTATCAACATTTTTACTTAATGTTTCAATAATTTCTTTTGAACTTACTGATACTTCTGCCCAAACATCATAATCAGTTATTGTAGAAATAGATACATAACACATTTCCATTTCCCTTGCTAAAATGCATTCTGGAATTAATGTCATTCCTATTATATCAGCTTTAAGGAATGTTCTATAGTAATTAGATTCAGCTTTAGTAGAAAATCTTGGCCCTTCTATACAAATATATGTTCCGTTAGGATGGACTTTATAATTTAATTCTTTTAAGTTTTTTATTATGATCTCTCTTAAGTCTGGACAAAATGGTTCTGATTGCGAAATATGGCAGACTATTGGACCGTCATAAAAGGTATACTTTCTTTTTTTTGTAAAATCTATAAATTGATCAGGCAATACTATATCGCCTGGTTTATACTCTACTTTAAGACTTCCTACTGCCGAGGGTGCTAGGATTACTTTAACACCTAGTTCTTTCATCGCCCAAATATTTGCTTGATAATTGATTTTGTGAGGTGGAATTCTATGATTTTTGCCATGCCTAGGAATAAATGCAATTCTCTTTTCTTTATATGTACAAATTGTTATTATATCCGAAGTTTCTCCATAAGGAGTATTAATTTTAATTTCATCAATTATGTTAAAAATAGTGGGATCATATATTCCCGTACCTCCAATTATTCCTATCGTGGCTGAAAATTTAAAATTTTTATTCATAATATTTCACCAATGAACGAACATCATATCCCTTATTTCTTAGCATCTCTGCACCTTTTAAATATACTAATTCTATGATTACTGCGAAGCCAAAAATTTTACCACCCATCTCCTCTATTAATTCTGCAGTTGCTAAAGCAGTTCCACCAGTAGCAATCAAATCATCAGCAATTAGAATGCTTTGACCTTTGTTAATAGCATCATCTTGGATTTCAATAGTTGAACTGCCGTATTCGATGTCATACTTTTTGTTCTTTGTTTTGCCAGGAAGTTTACCAACTTTTCTTACAAGTATTATTCCCTTTTTAAAATTTCCTGCTAATAAAGATGCAACTGTAAATCCACGAGATTCAATTCCTGCTATTAAATCAATTTTGGATAATTCTTCCGGCTTGATAAATTCTTTAGAAATTTGTTGTAGAGCAGTAGAGCTTCTAAATAGTGGATTTACATCTCTAAAAACGACTCCATCTTTTGGAAAATTATTAAAATTTTTGATTAAAGATTTCCAATCTAGATTTTGATCCTTCAACATCACAAAACTTCTCTATCCATATAAAAAACCTTACTCTTGTAAGGTAAAGAATTTAATAAGAATTATTTATAGTACAAATTTTTAAAACATATTTTTCAGTTCTATTTTAAAAGAAACCTCTAATTGTTAATATGTTATTTTATACATCTTCTATTAGTTTATTTGTCAAGCTCAGGGATATTTTGATTCTTACATGTATTTGACATTATTTTTGTAATATATTGTTCTATTGAATCTTTTCCCCTATATACTCCTTCTGGTGCAAAAATGCTAGGAGCGCTAGTTGTAGGAGGATGTCCACAACAACTTCCTCCAAACTTTTCAATATTGTATTCTATAAAATCAATGTTATTTGAAAATAACATGTTTTTGGCTTCTTGAGACTCTATGGTATCGTCTATTAAAAGAACAGGTTTTCTTTTTTTCATTTATAATTATTGGTATTTATTAGTAAATACATTAATATTTATATCTAAAAGATTTATTGTTATCATTCAGTCAATTCAAGTTTGGCATATTTCATAAATGCATGTTCCTTATTAAAGTCTTTTAATATAGCAGATTGTAAATTAGCTTCAATAAAATTTGTATTTGTAGTTTTGCTTCCTGATAAATCTGAATTCTGTAAGTTTGTCCACATGAAATTAGATCTTTTCATATTGCAGTTACGTAAATTACAATTCTTCATTTCTGCATACATAAATAATGTATCAGTCAGATCTGCATTTTCAAAATTAGAATTATTGAGTTCGGCTTGAACTAAATTTGTTTTTTTTAATATGCAATTTGGAAAATTAGTTTGAATACATATTGCTCCATTGAGAAAAGCTAAAGAAAGGTTTTTTCCAGAAAAATCTTGGTAACTCAAATTTGGCTTGAAAGTAAGATTATGAAGTCGAAATTTATTAAATTCAGGAATTCTTTCATCAAGAATGAGTTTAATTGCTTCTTCATTTAAATTATCCATTTAATAAAAAAATAAAAACAACAGATATATCAATATTACAATATAAATGAACAAAGAATTTAGTATTTATATTAATTCTAAAAACATTTAGTTTTTCTACGAAATAGGTAACGTTTTTAGTAGGATTCTATAAATAAGATAGGCGTGAACCTCTCTAAAGCTAATAATATACCGCCAAGAATAATGGTTGTTGATGATGAAAGAGATATATTATCTATTATAAAAAGAGGGCTTGAATCGAAACATCGGTTTCAAGTAGAAACATTCATTGATGCAGGATACGCTTTGGAATCTCTCAAGAAAAAACCTAATGATTATTATGATTTGGTTCTGACCGATATCAGAATGCCTAAAATTAATGGATTTGAATTGTATCGTCGGATTAAAGAAAGTAATCCTCATATGAAAATTGTATTTATAACAGCTTTTGAAATAAACAAAGAGGAATTTACTAAAGTTATTCCTTCTGTAGATGTTCTAGATTTTATTAGCAAACCTGTTAGTATGTCTACTTTGATCAATAAATTAAACTCAATTTTAGAATATATTGATTAATTTAAATAGCTTGTTTCCTATTGTTGTTTCTATTTATTAATCAACACCTACTATTGGTAATACCTTTTTCAAAGGAAAATTGAATTTGTTATTGTCCAGTTCTTCTTTTGTAACTTTCTCAAATTCTAAAGTTATTTCTACCGGAATTGAAAACTTTAAGCTTATTTCATTAGCTAGTTTTCCGATAGTATCAGGATCACTAACTTCTTTTGAACCTTCAAGAAATACTCTTGTTTGTCTATGTAAAATTTTTCCACCAAATTTTGATATTAGATATTCAGTTAGTTCGCTAATGATTCTATCTGGAATTTCATTATAGTAAAAACATAATCCATGAATAGGCTCTTTGTCAAAAGGAGTACCATATTTATACCAAAATATACCGAAATGTTCATAGTCACCATACAAACACTTTATTTCCCAATGATTGATCTTATCAACAGGGTATTTTGAATTTAAAACTTCAGATATAGTGAGATGCCAATACCTTATACGCATATGAAGATCTTAATATTTACAAATATAATAACCTATGAAGGAAAATAAGAAGAATTAAATCCAAAATGAAAGTAATAGATATAATTTGAATAAAAATTACGAAGAAAATTACGATAGGCTAAAACTAATAGAAGAAATGGAAAATGAATTTAACAATAAAAATACTGAATTTTTTAACAAATTAGCATTTCATCATGATCCTGTTATAAGAACTAGATCTATATGTATTATAGCAGAGATTGGCGGAAACGAAGCAGGTAACACAATAAGTAAAGTCTTAAAAGAAGATGTTGATGAATTAGTTAGACATGAGGCTGCTTTTTCTCTTGGTCAACTAGGATTTACTAGTGGAATAAAAGCATTATCTGATGCCGTAAAAAATGATTCAAGCCTTTTTGTTAGACATGAAGCAGCTGTTGCTTTAGGAGTAATCGGGTCTGAGGATGCTAGAGGAATATTGATTACTGCATTAAATGATCCAAGTGAAGAAGTCAAAAAATCAGCTATTGTTGCTTTGGCAAATTTGGATTATATTTTAAAATCAAAAAAAATTAATAAATTCACTAGAATGACAGGAGGGTAAATCTGTAAAGACTCAGGTAATAATTTCTCGTAATTTGTTTAATCTCATTGCTTCTTTAATTTCTCTGCATATGCGTCTTCCCATACTCATAGGTTCTTCATATAAAAGGTCTGAATAAGGAGAACCACTTATAAAAAGATTTGTACCTGCTACTATCCTAGCTGAAAATTCAAATGTCACAAAGGTACCATTTCTATCATAAACTCCCTCTAAACAAAAAGGTCCGGGTATCCCAGGAGGAACTAGTTTTTTCGATGTTTCAACAAATTTTTCAGCCATTAAAAAGGCCTCTTGTAATAATGATTCTCTAAGTACTACTGGAAAATTACCAATTACGTTATATGTAGGATTAAAATCCAATTTAATTTGGACTTGAGAAGGTATTCTTCCAATGCCATCAATATCACTCTCATATCTCCAATCAATACCTAATAGTTCAACTTCATTTTTTAAAGGAGAATAAAAAAATTGTAAAAATATAGGTACACCTATAACATATTCTTGTATGTATAATTCATTTTCTGTTTTTATTACTTTTTTTTCAATTAACTTTCTACATCCTTCATCAAAACTTTGTTCATCCCATGCAAGAAAATATCCTTTTCCGCCTGCTGCTCCGTGTAATTTAACTATACACAAATTTTTAATTTCCTTTTTTCCTTTAATTTGTTGTGGCGTATTAAAATTAGAGTCATACATCAATTTTTGTTTTAACTCTCTATCAGCTTCCCATCGTAAAATCCATTTATTCCCAAATATTGGTATATTAATTTTTTCTATTTCGTCATATTTCAGATTGGATATTAGAGTTCCATGAGGAATTAAAAGTATTTTTTTATCAATTAATTTATTTTGAATATCTTTGTTTACTAAATCTCGGAAATTATCTAGAAAAAATAATTCATCAATAAAATTAAACCTTTTATAAAGACTTGACCTTTTTTTTTCGCATATTAGCAATGTTTTAAAGCCTTCGTCTTTAGCACCTTTTAAAACTTGTAGTGAACAATGAGATCCAAGAGTGCTGATAGAGTAATTATTTGAATCTATTACCTTTGACAACATCTTCAATAGTTTCTTGGGTGATAAATTATTTCTGATTAAAAATAACGATTTTTGGGGAATTTAAAAAAAAACAAATAGTGCTTTATATTTTAGAAATTTATGACAACTAAAAGATATGCGAAGAGTATTAACTTTAACGATGATATGTTATTGGATAATAATTTCTCTAAATTACTTTTAAGCTTAGATAATAAAATTCATTCTGGCGAATTTAAAGTTACTGTATATGGATTAGGTCATGTCGGTTCTCCGATTGTTGCTGCATGGTTACGGTCTGGAGCATCTGTAATAGGTGTTGATAAATCTAAAATAATTTTACAAAATGCTAAAGAAGGAAAAACCCATATCCCGGAACCAGGGGTTAGCGATGCCTACAAAATAGGCCTTACCAATAATAAATTCTTTGTATGTGATGATCTCGTTAAAGCTTCACAAGACTCTTTTCTAAAGATGATATGTGTTCCTGTTTTGGCTGCTGATGGTACTGCTGATTTATCTGCAGTGAAAAATGTTGCTACAGCAATAGGAAAGGGTTTAAAAAAAAACGATGTTGTAACTCTTAATCCAAGTGTGCCACCAGGGACAACTGAGGATGTAGTTATTCCTATATTGCAAAAACAAAGTCATTTAACAGTTGAAGATGATTTTTATATGGTATATAATCCAGAACGTATCTATGAAGGTCGAGCTATAGAAGATATTGAAGAAAGGTATCCCGGTATTATCTCAGGCTACGGAAGAAAAAGTTTAGAAATTGGTACCAAGATATTTTCAATTATTTATAAAAAAGGAATAATACCTATGAGCAATATCAAATCAGCAGAAACCGAAAAATTATTTGAAGGAGTATACAGAGATGTCAATATTGCATTATCAAATGAATTAGCGATATTCTCTGAACGTTTAGGAATCAATTTTTGGGAGGTACGTCATGCCGCTAATTCGCAACCCTTTTGTAATATTCATAAGCCTGGAATTGGAGTAGGAGGAGCTTGTATTCCTGTGTACCCACAATTTATTCTTAAAACTGCCAAAGTTCTTAAAGTTGATTGTAATTTAACGAAATATAGTCGATTACTTAACAATTCTATGCCTAAATATTGTGTTAGACAAGCATTAAGATTAATTCATCCAAAGAGTCTAAAAGATTCAACAATAACATTACTAGGTTTAGCATTTAGAGGAGGGGTATCAGATACTAGATTATCTCCCACATATGATGTGATAAAAGAACTACAGAAACTGAAAGTAAAAGAAATAAGAATACATGATCCACTTGTTAAAAAAGACGATTTTATTTCTAAATATAATAACACCTTTTTATTTAATGAATTCTCTGAGGCTGTAAAAGGAGCTGATTTGGTTATGATTATTGCAGATCATGAGGAATATAAAAAAGTAAATTATGATGTATTTCGAAATATTGCCTTATATGATGGCAGAGGGATAATCAATACATCCAACATTATTCTAGATAATTATTCTAGTATAGGTAATAATACTCAGTAAATTAAGATTTATTAAAAAAAAGTAAACATATATTTTTAAAATTTTATATAATTTATATAGATATTCAATAAATTCTCTAATATGCTCCTTACTGTTGAATGGAAGAATAATTATCTCTTATTAATTGATCAAACTAAATTACCAACAAAATTGTCTTATGTAAAATGTAAGAATTACCTAGAAGTTGCAGATGCAATAAAAAAACTTGTTGTTAGAGGAGCTCCTGCAATTGGGGTTACTGCTGCATTTGGATTAGCCTTGGCAGCCATTAATAGTAAAACCAATAATCTTAAAATATTTTTTGAGGAATTAAATGATGCTTATGAAATAATACGATCTACTCGTCCTACGGCTGTTAACCTTCAATGGGCGCTTAATAGAATTATGCAAAAAATAAATCATTTGACAAATATACCTTTAATAAAAAAAATTATCTTAGAAGAAGCAATTTTAATGGCTGAAGAGGATATATCTACTAATAAATCAATGGGAATAAATGGAGCTAATTTATTTTCTGACGGTGATACTATTTTGACTCATTGTAATGCAGGTTCATTAGCTACAGTTGCTTATGGAACTGCATTAGGAGTTGTAAGAGCTGCTAAGGAATCTGGAAAAAAAATTAATGTCATTGCAACAGAAACAAGACCTGTAATGCAAGGCTCCCGTTTGACTACATTTGAACTTCAACATGAAAATATCGATGTTTGTCTTATTCCTGATACGGCAGTTGGCCATATAATGGCTAAAGGAATGATTAAGCATGTCGTAGTAGGAGCTGATCGAATTTTACACACAGGACATGTTTTTAATAAAATTGGTACATATCAATTGGCAATATTAGCAAAAACACATAATATCCCCTTTTATGTAGTTGCTCCTTCTTCTACATTTGATTTAAAAAGTCGTCCAAAAGATATAGTTATTGAAGAACGATCAAAAGAGGAAGTTATTAAAATAGGCAAAAAACTACTAGCTCCAAAAAATATAGATGTTATTAATCCTGCATTCGATATGACTCCTCCTGAATTAATTACAAAAATTATAACTGAAAAGGGAATTCTATCTCCTCCTTATAGGAGAAGTATTAAAAAATTAATGAAATAATTGTTTAACTTTGAAATAAATATATTATTTCACAATAACATTTTTATCATCTTTTTCCATAGACATTAATATAGTATGTCAAATGAATTAATAACTAAAGATCAAGTTTATCTTCAATTAAAAAAATGTATAGATCCAGAAATCCCTGTGAATATAGTTGATCTGGGACTAATTTATGGTGTTGAAATTAAAAAAGAAAAAGATGTAGATATAAAAATGACTATGACTACTAGAGGCTGCCCTTTACATAATACTATGGTTAATGATGTAAAAAAATATGTTAGTAAAATTAATGGAGTAGGAAATATTAATGTTGAAATTGTTTGGGATCCGCCTTGGTCTATCGATAAAATGGATCCTAAAGCAAGAGAAATGTTAGGCTTTGGCAAGCCAAAGCTAAGATTTCAGATAGATTATGAGAACGCTTTACCGAAAAAAATAGGCTCATTTCAAAAATCAGAAGATGGTTCATTGATACTAATGAATAAAGATGAAAGAAGTTATATGGTCAATGATGCAATAGTTAGGTTTTGGGAATCTTGTGATGGTACAAAAACTATAAATCAACTTACAGATTATTTCTCGGAAAAATTAGGAGTTCCTAGACAACAGGTAGAACAAGAAGTAGTTCAACTTTTAGAACAGTTGTTTGATGCAGAGACTTGTTCAAGTCTAATACTTTTTGAATTGTATACCACTTAGCATATGTTAGCTGACACCTTCCAACAGATAGTTTCTCATATTCAGATCGAATCTTTTTGTTCTAAAATATGTAGGATATTTTTTATTTCTGAAATCGGTAAAGGATGAATAATATTGTAGAACAAGCAAATCATTTTTGGCTATATGCCATATTTCTTCCAGTACCATAAATTCAGGAGATGCTGTTGGAAGATATTATCTGGAATCAGATCCTTTTTGTGTTAGATCAAAATATCTCAGTACCTTTTTGATCTGTGATGCTGTTGTTTTGCTTTATCAAGGAACAGATAACATTTTGGAAATTTCCTGTGTATCTGTTTCAGATAATCTAAAAATGTATTTTCATCAAACCAGTTATACTGTCTAAACAATTGCTTTCCTTTTAAACTTGTGGCACCAAATAAAACAGACTCTTGATGAGATCCTGTAATTCTTACAACTGGTCTCTCATCCTTCTCTTATCCAGACTCTTCTTACAATAGAGTCATAGAAAAAGAATGATTCATCAGTAGATACTGCCGTGAATCCTTCTTTTTTGTTGTATAGATTATCCAATAGTATCTTCCTTGTTCTTTTTTAAAAAGTTCTTTCTCTTCTTTTGATGCTGTATTCACATGTACCTTTTTGCGTACTTCTCTGTTTGAATCCCCACTTATGCATGAGTCTGTAAATGTGGGTATAATGGTATCTGATTCCACCACTCTTTTTTACAATTAGATCTTCTACCTGTTTTGTAGTCCATCCTTGTCTGCTGGATGCTAACTCATTTTTTATCTCGTATAATACTCTCTTCTGGTATATCCGTGGAGTCTTCCGATTTTTGTTCTGTCCTTTAAGCCTTCTAAGCCTTCTTCCCTGTACCTCTTTAACCAGTCAGATGCCCATGTTCTACTTCTGTGAAAATCTCTTGCTACCTGTGCAGGAATCTGTTTGTCATATGTTACTTTTAAAACAAGTAGCATTCTTTCCTTTACATTAGTATCATGTTCAGATCTGTATATTTTTTTGAATTTTACCTTTGATACTTTTGTAGCCAATAGATTATCTAGATTGATAGTACTTGCTATAGACTATTATGTCCTATAATGTATTATCTGATAATTAGATAAATGTCAGTATACTTATGCTAACTGGTATAGTTAACCTTTCAATTACTTTTTAGTAACTCAATGTTTTAATCTATAATGATTATTTCATACAATTTATTGAACAAAAAATATGAATACATTCTTCATGTATACATGGAATAGGTTCATTACTATTAAATATCCTATTACAATAGACACAAATAGATTCTAATACAGGAAAAGTTTTATTTATAAATAAACTTGAACAATTTCGTTTTTCTTTAAACCAAATTATTTCTAAATCTAATTTTTCTGAAAAAGTTCTAACTATGTCATATGCTTCAAAATATCCCTGAGCATAAAATTGCCTAATAGTTGTTTGAGGAGTTGTACCTTTATTATTATAGGTTCTTAAAAGAAACGAGCCATTTTTCCGAAGGAATGATTTCCTTTTCTAATTTTTTAGCCCATGTAATTTTTTTTCCTTTTCTAATTTTCATTGATGATAATTAATAATTATATTATCGTATTTTCGTAAAAAAAACATCTAAGATCTTTTATTTTTATACGTTTTTGTTCCATCGTATCTCTATATCTAATTGTTACAGTATTATCTATTAAGCTGTCATAATCAACTGTAATGGCAAATGGAACTCCAATTTCTTCTAATCTTCTATATCTTCTTCCAATAGATCCAGATTCGTCATAAAAGGTATCAAAGTCTTTTTTCAAGTTAGCGTAAATCTGTTTTGCATATTTCTTCTATTTCTGGCTTTTTTACTAAAGGAAGAATTCCAACTAAAATAGGAGCAAGATAAGGTTTTAATTTTAGAAAAGTTCTATTATTATCTTTATCTTCAGAGAATGAATTTTCTAATATAGAATATATACTTCTGTCTATTCCTAAGGATAGCTCAAATACATGAGGTAAAACTTTTTCATTTGTAATAGGATCCATTATTTCCATTTTTTCTTTGCTAATTTTAGAATGCTGACTTAAATCATAATTAGATCTGTAATTACATGCAACTAATTCTAACCATCCTATACTTGTTTGTAATTCCAAATCAAAAGCTACTGTTGCATAAAATGCTTTTTCTTAATCCGATAACTTTCTAAATCGAGATTTAGTCATATCTAACCCTGTTTTCTCATAGAATTGATAAAGAATAGTTAAATAATATGCGATTAATTTATTAGGAATAATTTTTCTTTCTACGGCTTCTTTTGCAGTAATTTTATAAATGTTCAAACCATCGTCTATAGTTAAATTTGTTTTTTTAATATCCTCAAATTTGGATATATTATCTAATTGATTTGGATTACAAAAAACTTCAATTTCTGCTTGATAAAATTCTCTCAATCTTAATAGACTTTGCCTAGGAGCTATTTCATTTCTAAAACTTTTTCCTACTTGGGCTATTGGAAATGGAAGTTTACCTCTCATAGTTTTATAAATTCTAACAAAGTCTACAAATATTGTTTGGCAAGTTTCAGGTCTTAAATAAGCTTCGTCATTATTTGGACCAATCCCTACTTTAAACATCATATTAAATCGCTCAGTTTTATGAAAACCTGAAAAACATTTGGGACATTTTAAATTATGTTTATTTACTATAAGATCAATTTCATCATTGCTTAACCTTTCAGGAACAAGAATTCCTAGTTTTTCAAAAATATATTTATCTGCTCTAAGGGTTGTTTTACATTTACTACAAATTATTATAGGATCTGAAAAATTATCGATATGGCCTGAAGCAATAAATACACTCTTACTCATTATTTGTGATCCATCAATTTCAACCATTTCATCTCTTCTAACCAATTCTCTTCGCCATAATTCAATGAATTTATTCTTAATATTATTGCCATTAGGTCCATATTCCCAAAAACCTGCTGGCGAGTCAGAATAAATATCTGAACTAGGAAAATAGAATCCTCTTTCCAATGAAAGCTTTAAAATTCTATCGTAATTACCCATAAATATTAACCATGAGAATAAGGTTCTATATTTTTCTTGATATTTTCATTCATTTATATTATCTTCTAATAATTCTAATACTGTTGCCATATTTTCTTTATCTCCTCTGATTTTATCAAATGGTGTTTCCATTATTATAGGAATATTTTCAAAATATTTGTTGTTTAGAATTTCTTTAAATCCTTCTTTACCTATTGAACCTAATCCAATATGTTCATGTCTATCTTTATTTTCATTTATTTTACCTTTTGAATCATTTAGATGCAAAACTTTTAGATTGGTTATACTGATTGTATCATTAAAATTCTTAATTGTTTCTATTACTTTTTCTGATGTTCTTAAATCATATCCAGAAGCAAATGCATGACAAGTATCAAAACAAACTCCGAATTTTTTGTTACCCAGTTTTTCTATTAAACTGCTGATTTCTTCAAATTTATTCCCTATGCTATTTTTATGTCCAGCACTATTTTCCAATAAAATATTCAAAGGCAAGTGTCTTCTATAAGATGAATTAAAATTGTCAATTGCAAAATGGCATGCATTAATTATTTGTATAATTCCATTATTTACTCCACTTCCCAAATGACTTCCTAAATGAAGAATAAGATAGGAAATATCTAACTGAAAACATCTAACGATTTCTTCAGCAAGGACCTCTCTGGATTTAAAATAAAAGTCATTTTGCGGCGTTGCTAAATTAGGTAGATATGGCATATGAACAACAACGTCTTTTTTATCAATATAACTTTCATTTATGTTTCTCTTATAATTTTCTATATCTTTAACTTCCAAAGATTTAGCCTTCCAACTACGAGGATTTCTAGTAAAAATTTGGAAAGCAGTACAGCCAATATTTTCTGCATTTTTAATTGAATTACTAATTGAACCAGATATAGATACATGAAATCCTATTTTTTTTTTCATTTATAATGATAGAAATATTTTTGGAAGAATAATATGAAACTAATGTTTAAATCTGGATATATTGAATGAAATAATATACAACATGGAAGTATAGAGCAGAATAATAGTTGTTGTTGCTGTTGTAATAGTGGTAAATCGCTAGAATAGTAGATTTGATTTATAAAATTATAGAATAGATTATTTAATTAACTGAGACAGGGTCATAATAAATCAAAATAAACGAACCAATTTCATGATGCCAACAATAGAGTATTACTAACTGTGATACTACTACTAAAGAATTCTTGTATTGCTAGATAGTTTGTTGGCTGGATGATGATAGTTTTTTTTATCAAATATCATTTCCAATAGACTATATTCTTATTCGTTATGAAAATGAAATAGTGGAATAATAATGACCGCGCCTCAATTATTGATTACATTTTATATTTTGTACTAGTGAGCTCTAATATAGATTAGTCTTACAATTGTTTCAATGTGATAGTAATAGTGTCTTGATAGTGGTGATAGTCTTGATAGACACATGATATAATAGTGATTGACGGCAAGAGAAATAATAGTGTGATTGATTGAGGGTTGATCGTCAACACATGATAGTGATTATATAAACAGTGATAACATTTGCGACTGTTATGAGATAAAGTAATAGTGATTGACGGTGTATCGTCTATAGTTTGTCATTTTTTCAATATTTTTTCACAAAGATTTTTATTAGATCTAAAAGTAAAACATATTTCATAAAAAAAACGCATCCAACACTATTGACAAATAATTTTTCTTTGAATTCATGTGTTAAATGATCTAGGGGGTAATGATTTATTTTGACTATTGTGTTACCGTACTACTAGCTAGACTACATTTTTAGTTATAATGTATATGTATGAATGAATAATTTTAGCCAATACTAATTTTTATAAATTTATACCTAAATATTAAAAATTTTTATTAAAAATATTAATAATTCTAAAATTCTTCATATCTTTATTCTATTTTTTAGTTATTTTATAAACACCTACCTACATTCCTATATATATTTTTTAATTCTTTTTTGCATGAATTAAGCCTACATTCAGATTCAATATCCATAATAGACGAGATGACGTCCATGCAGCATCAATCTTCATTTTCACACCTAATAGTCAGATTTCACTTCCTCCTAAGTGTTCTTCTGTCTTAACGATGTTGACTACTACTAGCAATTTATTTTAAATTTCATTAAAATTGGTCTTGAATCGGAATTTTGTCGTATCGACGTTAGGGACCATTTTGCCTCATATTTCGCAGATAGATTAAAAGCGTACTACTTTATTGACGTCGTAACGACGTTAGCAATTCAATTGTTTCGAGCCTAACTTAGTAATTATTTTTCAAACAGTCATTGTTAAAGGGATGTATTTTTGAATTTTCTACTACTATTGCCTGTGGAAAATATTTGAAAAAGAAAATACTATATATTTTTTATATCAGCAGAAGTTTGGTTATTGAATTATTATGACGCTGTCTCAATTAATTACCTCTGGCTTGGGGATTGTTGTTATCTTTCTTCTTGCTGATATTGTTGTAAAAGTTGCTTTAATCTTTCTGTTTCTTTTATTATTTTATTTATCAATTTATTGATTTATTGATTTATTGATTTAAAATCCATAGTATTACTAGTAATAGTATTGTATTATCAATAGTATAAGCAAAATAATCAAATTTATTATAAAATACTAAATCAATTTTCTATCTAAAATTTGGATAATATCTTTGCGAAGTAGTTTTATTTTGGTAATGATTATGGTTAATAGTATTGAGTATAATTTTAGGTAGTGACGACCTTGCTAAATATCCATTTTTAGAGGAAGCTGGAAAATATATTCGAGAAACACATTTTGATTTGGATGATTTTAATAGATCTGAATTTTCACATATTATCGAAAGAGCTAAAAAAAGGATTGAATATGAATTAATAGAAGGAAAGGTTTTTACTGAATTAGAAAAATATGATATAGAACTATTTACTTTTCTTGTATCTCTTATAATAATGAAATGTATCGGAATAGATTCTGCTGTCAAAAAATTCTCACTTTTTGAGGCTATGCGAGTTGAACGATTTTTAATATCTGATCTTTTAAGAGAAAGAGACTTCACTAAAAAGAATTTACTTCTTTCCAAGATTTTCAAAGAACTTTTTCAATTGGATGTAAAATTGGATGATAAAAAAACAAATTTGTTTCAAATGAAAATTTCAGACTATTTAAAAAGATCTAGTGGATTTAATGAAGTTGAATGGAAATTAATCAATAGAGCAGTTGATAATGGTTATGTATACTTGGATGGTGATGAAACAGTCAGGTTGATAAGATCTGAAATTTACAAATTAATGTATAATAGAATTAAAGAGATGAGTATTAGTCAGATACCATATCAAATTACAGTTAATGCAAAATTAATCACAAATAAATTAGCGCCATCTACCAAAACCTCAAATCATCCAAGTGATCTACCCCCATGTATAAAAAAAGCTTTGGAATTACTTAATAATAATGAAAACTTACCACATTCTGCAAGATTTATGTTAGCAACATATATGCTCTATATTGGTAAAAGTGTAGAGGAGGTGGTATTACTATTTCAAAATGCTCCTGATTACAATGAAAAAATAACTAGATATCAGGTAGAACATTTAGCAGGTAAAAAAGGAAGTCAAACAAAATACTCTGTTCCGACATGTTCCAAACTTGCAAATGAAAATCTTTGTTTTGCAACTAATGATTGTAATGAAATAACTAATCCAGTTCAATTTGGTAGACATAAACTTAAGAATGAGCAAAGAAATTAATATTAAAAATAATGAATTTTTATTTAAAGTTTACAAAGAGTATTATTTTAAAAATATAGAAATTCTTCAACCGCCAAAGGAAATGCAAAGTAGGGAATTTGGTATTATGACCTTTGATTCTAAGGTGATTAGGCATTTATCCTTTTCAAATATCGGTAAATTAAAAGCATATGTGGTTCAAAATGTTCCTTCAGATATTTATTGTTCAAACGCATATTATCAATTTCCTACATTTCCTATTAATGAGAAAGGCTGGAAAGGAGCTGATATGATATTTGACATTGATCTCAAAGATTTATTATTACCTTGTCAAAAGGAACATACTTTTTATATTTGTTCTGTTTGTGGAATTATTTATAAAGATTTTACAAAAATATGTAACCAATGTAAAGGTATTAAAATTATACAAAATACGATACCATGTAATATATGTATAAGATTTCTGAAAAAGGAGACAAACAATTTAATTGGATTTTTGATAAAAGATTTTGGTATAGAAGAACAAAATATAGAAGTGTCATTTTCAGGTAATACTGGATTCCATATAGTCGTATTTGATGAAGAATTTTTGTTATTGGATTCAAGATGTAGATCTGATATTGTTGGTTATTTAATGGGTAAAAATTTATCCTTAGAAAGCTTAGGAATAAGAAATAATAAACAAGGTTATAAAATTAAAATTCCATTGAGTGGATATTCTTATGGATGGAGAAAAAGAATTGCTCAAAAGATAAAGATCTCAGAAATTTCAAATGACAAACTAAATAAACTAATAAAAAAACTGGGAGGATATGAATCTTTTAAGAAGGAAATTGACAAACTCGTTTTTGAAATAGGAATTAAAATAGATCCTCAGGTAACTACCGACATCCATAGAATTTTTAGAATGGTTGGATCTCTCAATAGTAAAAGTGGTCTTTCAAAGATTAAATGTCGAAATTTGGACAAATTTAATCCATTGAATGATTCTTGTTTCTTTCAGGATAATAGAAATGTTGATATTTCAATTAATACATCATTAAAATTTAATTTTAAAGCAAAAACATATTTATTGGATAAATCTATTGCAACGGTTCCATTATCTGTAGCCGTTTATTTGATATCTAAAAAAATAGCTAATGTGGTAAATTATTCTTAATATATAAATTTTATAACTTTTCCCTCTTTATCATGAAATTATTAATTGTCAATAATACTTCACCATTTGTGGTTGATATTGTCAATATAGTTAAAGATTTGGGTATACAATTTGAATGTATATTATATTCAGAAGTTCGATATGATAAATTATCATCATTTGACTCAATTATATTATCAGGAAGAAAAAAATACAATAAAGAGACAAACATGCAAAACAATAAGATAATTGAATACTGTAATACTCATAATATTTCTTTATTAGGAATTTGTTATGGTGCAGAAATGATTAATTTGTATTTTGGTGGCTCTTTAATCAAAATGAAAAATGCTATTAATAGATTAGTTAAGGTTACATCTGAAAAGAATAATATTTTGATACCTAAAGACGCTTCCATTTATGTATATCAAAGTCATAGATATTCTATTTGGAGACTGTCGTCAGAGTTAGAACTTTTAGGTAGCTCACTAGAATCAAAAAATGAAATCTTTAAACATAAGAAAAAAAATATTTTTGGGGTACAATTTCATCCAGAGAGAAGTGGTAAAGATGGAAGATTTATTTTGTCTAATTTCTTAACTCAATTAAATTAAGAAATCTTTTGGAATACAAACTTTTTTGTATAATAGAATATATATGAATAGAATTAGATTAACAATATCTATTAATTTTTAATATATTTCTAATGATGTGGATAAGTTTGGATATTATAGAATAAATAAGATGAATTGGTCATAGGTAAAGTTATTAGAAAGATATAGATTATAATACTATATTTTTACTACTTATTTTAAATTTCTTTTATTTTAAAATCATTTTATGTAAACATTCTTTTAAATATAAAGATAATAATAGAAAATAACTACAATTAATCTTTTGTTTTTTAGCAAATAGTAGGAATAAACTTGAATAAATCATTACTAATAAAGTATAGGATGGTTTTTATTTGATTTAAAACCATTTTAATAGAATTGCAAGATAATTTATCACATGATTTAAATTTACCATTAATAGAAAAAAGTAATTCTTCATTACCTCTAGTAATTGCAGTTGTTTTGCAATACTGGGGGGAAGATATTCTTTATTTAGAAAAAAATAATAATCAAAATAATTCTACTAATATTATTGATGGAATAGAATTTGCTAAAAAAAAACGTTATTCTTCATATATATATAAGAGCTCAATCAAAGATCTTAAGAAACGAATAGATCAAGGAATACCACCTATTGTTATTTTTCCTGGTTTATATCATTTAACTCAACATGCATTATTAATTTCTGGCTATGATGATAATGAAAAAAGAATTTCAAGTTATATTCCTCAGCCTGATACTAAGGGTTCAATTCCAGAGACCAAGTTTCTTTCAGAATGGACTCAAGAAGACAATATTACTATTATGATAATCCCTGAAGATATGAAGAATCTCTTTTCAGAAGACGCTTTGTACCTAACAAAATCATATAAATTATGTTTTGAAGCAGAAAAAGATTTTTCTAATGGTAATATCGAACCAGCAATTCAAAAAGTAACTCAATCCATTAATATTGACAAAAATAATGCATTTGCCTGGTCCTTACTTGGTAGCTGTTATAGTGAAGCCAATAATCAAGAATGCATAACATGTTTTACTAAAGCCATAAATTTAAATTCTAATTATTTTCTAGCATTCAAAGGAATAGGTAATTTTTATTTAAAGATAAAAGATTATCAGAATGCAGAAAAATATTATTCACAAGCAATAGAAATTAATCCAAATAGATTTGGTCCTATATATAAGAATCGTGCACTTTCACATTTACAAATGAATGAAAAGCAAAAAGCAAAACAAGATTTAATTTTGTATCTGGAAAAAACCCCTAATGCACAAGATAAAAAACAAATTACTGAGGCGTTGAAATCACTTTAGCTTAATTAAAAGTTTTCAAAATGACTAGAGATACCAAAGAACTTACACTATTAATTTTTCCTACTACCCCAGCAATAATCAATGATGTAAAACTTTCAACCATTAGAATACTAAAAAAAAATAAAATTTTGATAACTCAAATTATTATGGAAAAAAGCTTTTTTTCTATATATACAAAGAAAACTATTAAAGCCTTAAGAATTCTTTCTTCCTGTTTAGGCATTAAAAAAATTGAAATAGCGTACTCTACTTCAAATGAAACCTCATCTATTGTAAATAAAATAGTTAATGTTGGTCAAAAAATAATCATGAATGAAAAGTTTTTTATAAAGGTATTTTCAGAAAATCCAAATTTTATAGCTAGAGATCTTGAATTTATTGCAACTGGACTATTAATTGAAAAACTAGCTAGTAAATCCTCAATTCCATCTCATGATGAATATTCTGCAAATAAAATAATTAAAAGCTATATAGGGAAATCTAAATCTTATATATGTTTTAAATCGGTAGAGGGAATTGGAGGAATGACCTTTGGACACATAAAAAAGAAAGTTTTTATAATTATCTATGATCAATATTCAATTTATTGCCTCAAAAATATAACTCTACGAGGTTTTATTCCTGATATCTTAATTTTATTTTGGGATTACATAGATTTAAAAAAGAAATTACTTTCTATTCATGCTATCTTAAATGGTATAAACAATAACAAAATTAAATTACAATTATTACAATTAAATTGTATAATTTCAAAGACAAAAGATATAAAAAATAATTTTCTATTAGATATTGTAGTAATTGATATTTGTTCTTATATAAATAAACTTATTGATGTTGTTCTTCCCTTTAATTTATTTGTTCATCCGTTATGGTTAATTGAATATTCTATTAATTCTTGTATACAAAAAGGCAAGATTCCATGGTTCCCTTACCTCTTTGAAAATAACTTAAAAATTAATTTAGATCAAAATTTTAAATTCTTAAACTCATCATTTGATTTTACTAAAAGAAATCTTATTGCTTTTAGAGAAGAAAAAAATAGAATCAGAAAAAAATCAACAGATTTAAAAAAAAATATAAAAGTCTTGCATGTACAAATTAAATCTTTAAATATACGACCTAACTATATTGACAACATTCTGAACTCCATTTAATTTTTCACAAAATTGCATTATCTCTATGGATTGAGATGTAAACTTATTGTCATTTAATATTTCATTGATTGCTTCTGATAGTTTTTCGGGGGCAAGCTCATGATCTTTTAACATTATTCCTATACCAATTTTTTTTATTTTACAAGAATTACTAATCTGTTCAGCATGATTCTCTATTGGAATAGAAATAATTGGTTTTCCAAATTGAATTGCTTGTGACATTGTCGTATGTCCTCCTCTTAATACTAGGATATTACTCATGGCAAAAAGTTCATCACGTATTGGACACCATTCATAATACCAACCGTTATCTGATAACTTATGTGGTTCAATATCGCCGTTTGGTTTTCCTTCCGATACCACATACTGAATCTTGTTCCTAAAATATTTTTGTGCATCAAGTATTTTTCTAACAATTGGTAGTCTTGTTCTGGATGGCCCACTTATATGAAAAAAAATAATTGGTTTATTTTTTGAAAAATTTAAAAAATTCATAACTTTAATAATTCTTTGTTCTGAAATATTCATTTTAGGAGCAATAAATCCAATGTATTTTAATTTTTTTATAACTGAATTAGTATTCCAAATGTTGTTTTCAGAAATAGTATATGGAGGTGGAAGATCAGGAACAAGGATTTCATTTGAAAGTGACCATAATATCCCTATAAATTCTCCATTAAGATTTTCTACCAATCTTGCTGCTTTAAAGGAGTGTAGTTTAGGTGATAGAAGTAATTTTATTTGATTGAGTAAAACAAGTGACGGAATACCTAATAATCTTGCGGAAACAATTGAAGATAACCTTGAATCTGAAACTACTACATTAGGTGAAAATTTTATCATCATCTCTACTTCTTTAACTACTTGCGTAGTAAAATTTTTAAACCAACTCGGAATATTAGATACAGAATTTTTCATTGAAAAACTTCCTTGGGAATTCCAAGAAAATTCGACAGGAGGAACCTGATTACAATGATAGCCGTATCTTGATATAAAATCTACTGCTTCACCAAAAGATGAGAATTTTACAGTGATATTATTGGTTTTTACTTTTTCTGCAATAGTTATTAATCGACTAGCATGCCCTAATCCTACCCCATAGGGAGTAAAATATACCTTTTTTACCATCATTAAACTCAGTTATAATAAAATCCTTGGAACTAAAAATTAAAAAAAAACATTTCTAAATAAACATTAAAGAAATATGGGGTTGTTAGAAACTTTCTGAAGTATTGATATCACCATAAATAAGTCTCATTTCATCAAATGTTAATTTCTCTCCGCTTGACATTTTCTTTAAGGCCTGTTCTTTCATAGAATTCCAAATTTGCATATTTTCCTTACTTTTCTTTGCTCTTTCTTTAGATGATTGAAAGCCAGCATAACTCTTATCATGACTATCTTTAGATTGCCTTTTGCTTCCAACAGAAATCATCCTAGATTTTCTAAATTCTATAGCATTGATTTGTGTATCTACCATTTCTAATTTCGCAGAAGTCTCTCTCACATCTCTTATTATCTTTCTCCTTTCTTCATATAATTTTTCCCTATTATCTAATAATGTATCTAATACTTGTTTCAATTCTCCAATTTTATTACCAAATTCTGATCTTCTGTCAAATATTTCATTGATTTTTGATTTTAAATTACCATATTGTGAAGAGATTGTTCTAAAGTGATCTTCTTTTTTATGCATAATCTTCATTGCATGTAGTTTAGTAGCTATTTCCTTTGAACGTGCAACTAATTTCCGTTCTTCTTCTTTAGATAATTTTTTTGTCTGAATATCACGTTCTAATTGTTCAAGGGTTTTAGTCAATTGTTTAATATTTATTCTTTCTTTATTTGATTTTGGCCCAGTTTTTTCATCAATCATCTTCAACTGGCTCCTAGCTTTCAATACCATGTCTTTAAGTTCTATAAATTTAGGAAATTCCTCTTCTTTTACATCATTAACCTCTTTCAATTTTATTCTAAGTCTCTTCTAGCAGTTCTCTTTCATCATCTATTTTCTTTTTAGTAACTTCTATTTTTTCATTTAGTTCTTGTATCATTTTTTCTCCATTTTTTTGATCATCAAGTAATGAATTCTTAAAATCTAAAAGAGTTTTAAGATTTGATTCTAATGATATACTATTTTGTTCATGATCAATTCTTCTTGTAGTAATACCTTCATTGTTCATAGCATTAATTTCTTCAGTTTTATTCACGTCGCTTTAGATTTGTATTAAAATTCAAAATTATATATATTTTTATCACTTGTTAATGGTATTATTAATATTATTAGCAAGATAAATCTATCCTATAATTTATATGCTATTGACTTTATATTAAAATTGAAAAGAATGGATGATTTCGAAAAAGAGTTTCCAGAATTTGATTGGAAAAATACTCCTGCATATAAACATCCTCTAGGAAGAGATTGCCCTTGTCCTAAGCATGAATATATTCGTGAGCAAATTAATATTGCTAAGAATTTAAATGAATTAAAAGCTAGTAGTAAACAGCGTGCTCAAATAACTTTAAAATTTTGTCCTGATCATTATAATGTATATTTTCAAGAGGTAATACCGTCAATGCCATTAAAGCATAGGCTTATGACAAAATTTGCTTTAAAGCTAGGAGTAATAACTATCCAAAAAATACCATATATGCAATCTGATCAATGTTTTTATTGCAAATTTGGTTCAGGAGGATTTGATAAAAGACAAGAACTTCCACCTATTTAAGCAAAATGCTTATTCAACATATTTTTTAACATATTCGTGTGGCTATAACCAAATCCTAACGCTAGTATATTTCTTAAGATAATTGATAAGTATGGTATTTTTTTATTTGTCGTTCTTCTATATCCTATCAAAAACTCTTTTTCTAATAATCTATATATTTGTGGTTCTAAATCTAAAATACTTGCCAAAAAGCTACCTATATCCATACTTTGAGCAAATACTGAATCACTTTTTTGAATAAATCCAAGATCAATTCTTATCAATTCTCTTTCTTTAGTTACCAAAAAATTTTGGCATTTGTTATCAACAAATACCAAACCCTTTTTATGTAATTTTCCAGTAATTTTTCCTACTTGAAAAGCAAGATCATTTGCTTTTTCTGTCATAAAAAAAGAATATAAATTTCCACCATCAATATATTCTTCTATTATTTCCTCATTGGTAATAGAAAAGAGTTTTGGGCAATTAATTCCAATTAGTTTCAATTTATTTCGTGATTCAAAACTCTCATTTTCTAATATTCTTTTTCCTATTTCAGGGGGATTAGCGGGATTGCCAGAACAAATGGACATTAAAGTGAAACAAAAAATTAAAATGAATTGCCTAAGACTTGTAAATGATTTATTTCTTTTTACTACTACTGTATTATTTCCGAATTTGGCTCTAGTAATTTTTCTTTCCCAATTGATAAAATACAACTGATTTTTAAATACTTTATTTCATTAATAATTTTTATTAAATATTAGATCTATTGCGTAATTAACGATCATGTAAAATATTACATATCTGATCTAAGATAAAAGAGAATAATGTTATTAAATTTATAAAATTTACAAAAATTAATTTAATTTTCAGAATATTTTGATTCCTTCCTAATTACGCAAAAGATCTATTAATTAGTGGACCGGGTGGGATTCGAACCCACGATCTCAGCAATGCCAATGCCGTATCCTACCGGACTAGACGACCGGCCCGCCATCATTAAGAATAAAAATTAACTCGGTATTAATATTTTTAAGAAACAATATTATAATTCTGTTTTCTAAAAAATTAATGTAGTGTGAATATAGAAAAATCAGTTGGTGCAGTCATAAAATATCAAACATCGTCAAGTAAAATAAAAGACCCTGAATTTCTATTACTAAGAAATCGTCGAGGATATTGGGGATTTCCACAGGGTCATAAGGAAGAAGGAGAAACTGAAATTCAAACTCTATTTAGGGAAGTATGTGAAGAAACAGGAATAAATTCTTTAAATATATTATCTTTTATTGGAAGAATAAAATATTCGTTTTTTAAAGGCGAAGGAATGAAATCTAGAAAAGAAGTTAGTTTCTATTATGCTACTACTAATGTTCGAGATATAACCCTTTCTAATGAACATGATGATTTTATATGGGCAACATTTTCAGAAGCTTTAAACTATCTTAATAGAAAGCAATTGAAATCAATAATGATAGAAGGACATGAAAAGGGATTATATTGAGTAATTGAATTGAATTGAATTGAATTGAGTAATACGACACTCGATAATAGTAAGCTTATGATAATCAATTTATATCTGATTCTACGAGGATGAGATCAGAGGATTTTATAATGATCACTTCTGGTAAGAGAATAGTTTTAACTGCAGACAGGAGTTTAATGACTAATTATCGAGGGAATTTTCTTTATGGTTTTATAGCATGTGGACCGTATGAACTTGTTCCAGAATTTGTTTTTGATAAACTTTTTTGTCCAAGTGTAGAAACGGATAAAGAATCTGGGGAAGTTAAAGTAGCTCAATGTGGATTAAGGAGAATAGAAGGAGCTTTACTTAAGGAGTATAATAGAGAAGAAATTTTTTTAGCACATCCGGAGATGTTAAATAAATGTATAGGGCCAGAAACAAAGGTTGTTGGAATTAATGTAATGGATCCTTTAGGTATGGCACCAGTTACAACAACAATGTCACCGGAGAAATTATCCTATGTAGCAATGAAATTTAAGAAAATGTGTGCTTCAGTTATACAATTAAAGAAAAAATACAATTTTAAAGTTGTGGTAGGAGGGAATGGCGCATGGGAACTAGCAAAACCAGATAGAATGAAAATTCATGGAATTGATACTGTCGTAATAGGAGAAGCAGATGAATTAGCTTTGGATTTATTTCATGATTTAGAACAAGGTGATGCTCCTGAGTTGTTACATACATTTGTACGAAATATCGATAATATTCCCGAGATACAAGGACCTACTATTAATTCATTAATTGAAGCTATGAGAGGATGTGGACGTGGTTGTGACTTTTGCGATGTAAATAAAAGATCAAAAAAAGATATCCCTCTTTCTAGACTTCAAGAAGAGGCTAAGATTAATCTTAATTATGGATTTGATTCCATATGGCTTCAATCTGATGAAATGCTATTATATGGTTGTGATAACAAAGATTTCTTTCCAAATGCAGACGCAATTGTAGATTTATGGAGTGGTTTAAAGGCAGTAGGGGCGAATTTTGTGGGGACTACTCATATGACTCTTTCTGCTGTAGCTTCATCACCTGCACTAATAAAAAAACTTTCACAAATAAATGATATGGAAAATAGTGGAAGGTGGTTAGCAACTAATCTTGGAATAGAGACGGTTGCTCCAAGGATGGTAAAAAAACATTTAGGTGTCAAAACCAAACCATTTCAACCTGAAGAATGGGGTTCAGTCGTTCGGGAAGGTTGTAAAATTCTGAATAATAATCATTGGTTTCCTGCCTTGACTCTTATAATAGGATGGCCAGATGAAACTCCAGATGAAACTCAATACACCATAGATTTGATTGAAGATTTTAAAATTATGAAAATGAGAGGATTGGTTGCTCCTTTACTCTACCAAGATTTTTCTGAAAAGAATTCAATGCATTTTGGTAACCTTAATGAAGCTCAATTTACATTATTTTGGAAATGTTGGGAACATAATTTGAGAGTCATTAACGATATTATACCAATTATAATTAGAAATAAAAGCTATGGGCCTCCTATGAAATTGTTTATGGCAAGTTTGATTAAGGTAGGTACATGGGCAATAATGAAATATCTCAGAGGGCTTTCTAAAGATCTTTTCGAAGGTAAATTACCAGAAGACATAGTAGAACATTATTCTAGAAAAAAATCCGTTACTACTCCTCTACCTTCTAAATTATAAAATCAAGAAAAATTTATCTTTCTTTTATTTTTGGTTATTCTTCAAATTTGCAATCGCTTTATCTGCCAATGTAGTTGATTTTGGTTTGATTATTATAAAATAATTTTTATCTGCACGTTCGATAGATTGGACGGTTTTATATTTTCTCGTTGAAATATCAAATTCAAATAAACCAGTAGACATTTCTGTTTTGACATAGACCATCATTAATATCTCTGTGCTAAGCTGTGAAATAGGGATGATTGATAAAAGATATCCTTTGTAATATGTTATTGGTAATACTTGTTTCATATATGGAGCAATAGATGCCATGTAAAGAAATAGGTCTTCTATAGAAGAAAATTCTTCAAATTCGAATTTCATTTTTGATATTGAAAAATAAATTTAGCCATAGGATTCAAATTTAACCTCATAACTACCATCTGGTCTCTTATGTCTTTCATCAACAAATCCATGAGGTTCTAAATAATCTAAGACGCCATCTACAGTACCTTGCCATCCACAAACATAAAATGAGGTATTTTCAGGAGTTATTTTTTCCCCCACTAGCTCTTCTAAAGGAGATCTATGATCTCTGATCGGCTCGCTAAAGCCCACTGGCAGTTTCGGCTTCAAAAATGATTCAACTCTACCTTTTTGTCCTCCCCACGAGCGATTGAAAGGTTCTTGTGGTCTGCTTATGCTTGCTCTATATCTAAAATTCCAAGTATCTTTTCCTTTATCTAAACTTTCTTCTTCTAAATCAGTCAGTAATTCTCTATAACTTAGTTCATCAACATAACTAGCACCATGAAGAACAACTATCTCTCTTTTACTGCCAATAGCTTTAAGATGTAAACTATAGGCTATAAATGGAGCAAGCCCAGTTCCACCTCCAATTAAAACAAGCCTTCTATTATCGGGACTTCCATTATGCAGTTTTTCATTTATTGTAAATATGCCAGTAGGCTTTAGCCAGCCGATCTCTTCTCCTTCTTTACGATTAAATATTTGAGTTGTTAATCTTCCTGGTAATGGTTTCTTTACCCATCTAATTAATAATTCAAAATGTTTCTTCTGTTCTGGTGGTGATGCTATTGAATAAGCTCTTCTAACTACTTTTCCTTCCGCTGGATTATTAAGAGCTAATGTAACAAACTGGCCAGCTTTGAAATCTGGTACTGGCCCGTCTAGTGGTTTGATACGTAAAATCTCAAGATCTTCCTTTAAAATCCTAATATAAGATATTCTACCTTTATTCTCCACAACCATAGGTAATATCGAAGAATAATCTCTATTTAGTCCTTATATATGTTATTATTAGTTAAATGTAAGATAAATGACGAAAGTTTTATTTTTTTGTTATTTATTATTAAATAAAAATATGATTAATTGGCCAAATATTAGAAATTTTAACAATCCTGGAAATGAAGATTTAGCTAATTCTATTAATGAACAAAAATTAGAACAAAAAAGAATAATGGAAATATTTAACGAAAAAATGAAAGTATTTGCAACAGAAAGATCCTTTGAATCTAGTTTAGATATCTTAAATATTGCAATCCAGTTATCTAATCTACGTGGAAATTTAATAAAATCTTTTGAACAATACTGTAGGAATTTAGAAGAAGAAATAATAAAGCTCAATAGAATTATAGAAAAACACCAAAAAAATCAATCTTGATCTATAACTTTACCTTTTCTATGAAAATAACTTTGTTTCTTATAGTGCCAAGTTTTTCTATACTTATTTCTACCAAATCACCATCTTTCAAGTACTTTGGATTATTCATTGACATTGCTACTCCTGCAGGTGTACCTGTTGAAATTATATCTCCTGGTTCAATAGTTATTAGTTGACTCAAACTTGAGATTATTTTTTTAATAGGTATCACCATTTTACTACTTGTTGAATTCTGTCTTACTTCGCCATTAACTTTTGTTATTATTTTTAAATTTTGGGGATCATTGATTTCGTCTTTAGTAGTTATCCAAGGACCACACGGAGCAAATGTATCAATACTTTTTCCTCTTGTAAATTGTTTATCTTGAAATTGGATATCTCTGGCTGATACATCATGAAATATCATATATCCAAATATTGAATTTATTGCTTCATCTTCTGTAACCTTCTTTGTTATTTTACCAATTATAACTGCTATTTCTGCTTCGTAGTCTAGCCGTTGAACGTTTCCAGGACACAGAATGTCATCATAAGGATTATTTAAGGCTGTTCGAGGTTTTAAAAAAATTATTGGTTCATTATTAGGAGTGAGACCAGCGTCTTTGGCATGATCGTAATAATTAAAAGCTAAGCAGATAATTTTACCTGGATGTGATAAAGGAGCAAGTAACTCTGTATCATTAATATCCTTAATAAAGTTTAATCTTCTATTATTTGTTATAACTTCATTTAACCAATTATTAAATAAAAATTCTTTTATGTTAAGAGGTAGAGGTATACCAGTCTGTTCTTGAATTTCGTTCTTTGTTATTATTTTATTGAAATCGCTAGATACTATACCATAAGTTTCTCCATATTCTTTTGTTCTTACTCTTGCTATTTTCATTATTTCACCTATTTATGAGTAAATATAGCTGATTTGTTATCTTCTATTCTACAAAATCCGAATCTTATAAATTGAATCATTGTATCAGCAGGCAAAGTAGTCACAAAAGATTCTGCAAATCCTTCTATTATCTCTAGACTATTGGGATTAAATTTATCTCCAATAAATAATTTATTTGGTTTTGAAATCTTATACTTTATGAAATCTTGCTCTGATACCCATTGGATTTTTTGAATATTCTCCTTTAATATGTCATCCGTGTATTCTGCAATTCCTTCCTTTTTATCTTTGTCAATCCAAGATATTTTGATATTGTATAGTTCGATCAACCTTATTTCCATTCCAATATTTAATTTTTCAGCATCTTGTTTGGATATGTATACTATATTTTTTACGTTAATTTTTCTATATCCCATTTCTAAAGATGGATGATTTTTAAAAATTACTTCTTTTGGTTCTGCATTTTTAATAGTTATTTTAAAAGGAACATTAACAAACAATAATCTTTTTGATTTGGAATCTATAATCTTTCGATTAAAAGATTCTAATATTTCTATAGAGGGTTTAGTTTCGGATAAAGTAATACCAAGAGATAATACAAAGCGTCTTATTGCTTCTGGTGTAAAACCTCTTCTTTTTAATCCCATCAGAGTAGGAAGTCTTGGATCGGACCATCCTTCAACTTTCTTATCTTCTATAAGAGGTTTTAATTTCCGTTTTGAAACGGGTAATCCTTCAAATTCTAACCTCGAAAATTCTATCACTTCCGGAACTCTCATATCTAAAATATTTAAAATCAGACGATATAATTCATTTCTCAATTCATATTCTTTTGTTCTCAATGCATGAGTAACACCATCTATGCTATCTTCGATTGGTGCAGCAAAGTCATATGTGGGCCAAAGATTTATTTTTTCACCTCTCTTTGGATGGCTAAACTCAATTATTCTAAAGAGTGTCGGATCTCTCATTGCTGTATTATTACTATTCATATTTCCTTTGAATCTGATTATAGCTTCATTTTGATGGTAATATCCATTAAAAATTTTATCTGAATTTTCCAAAAAGTTTTCAGAGTTTTTTCTACATTGACAGGGAATTCCTTTTGATCTTAAATCGTGAATGGTTGTTTGGTTACAAGTACAAACATATGCTCTATTTTTATCAATTAATTTTTTACCATAATCATGTAACAAATAAATATCATCTGAAGTATTTTTGATTATATCCGGAATTATATTTAACCATGATATTCCTTCCATAATTGCATCATAATATTCTATTTTCTCGTTTAAAGGATTCGTATCATCAAATCTTAATATCAGTTTTCCAGAATACATCTTCGCATATTCTTCATCAATTACAGCTGCCTTAGCATGACCTATGTGAGGATATCCATTTGGTTCAGGAGGAAATCTAGTTATAACTTTTCCTAATTCTGCATTAATTAGTGGAGGTAATTGCGATTCATTTTTTTCAATTACCTTTTTTGGTTCTAAACCTTGAGGATATTTATCATTCAACAAATCTCTCTGTTCATGAATGGATAATGAATTGATATGTTCAAGTATTTCTTTAACTTTAGACATAATATCCTTGATTTGCGTTTTTATCTCTGGTTTAGATCCTATTATTTTAGAAATAACTGAATCGAGCCTGGCCTTTCCATTATAATCTAATGCATTTCTTAATATAATGACCTCTGCTAATTTTATTATTTCTTGATCAATATCCAATATTATTTGCTCCTTTCAACTATGAACTGAGATATTTCTTTAAGCATATTTTTTGGATCAGAATCTTCGTAATGATTTATTGACTCCATAGCTTTGTTTATATAACCCATTGCATTTTTTCTTACAATATTTTCTATCTGGAGAGATGATATTATATCGATTGCTTTTTTTAAACTCATACTTTCACATTCAGCTTTACCAAAAACTTTCAAAATCTGAGATCTTTCTAATTCTGAAGCTTTATTGATTGATAATAAAATGGGATATGTTTTTTTTCCTTCTCTGATATCATTTCCTACCGCTTTCCCAGTTTTTTGAATGTCTCCAGATATCCCAATTAAATCATCGATTAATTGAAACGCAATACCAGAATTCTTTCCAAAATCAGCCATATTGTTTACGTCGTTTTCTGTAGCATTTCGAGAAGAAAGAGCTCCTAACGAACAGGAAACTTCAAATAAAGCAGCAGTTTTTTTTGCAATCATCTGTATATATTCATCTTCTGTCGGAAAATTACATGCCCTAGAGAATTGAAGATCTTTGCATTGACCTTCACATATGTCTATACATGCTGCTGAAAGTTTTCTTATCATGCTTAACAAAGAACTTTCTTTAAGTAAATTATTGCTATTGGTAGATAAAATTTGGAAAGCTTTTGAAAAAAGAATATCTCCTGATAAAATTGCAAGAGGCAATCCGAAATTTTTATGTACAGTAGGAATTCCATGTCTTAGATCATCATTATCCATTATATCATCATGAACTAGTGAAAAATTATGAATAAACTCTACTGCTGAGGCGGCTGGTAATGCATCTTCTTGACTACCTCCGAACATTTCACAAGATTTTATAACCATTATTGGTCTAAGACGTTTTCCGCCACTTCTGATATAATGAGAAGATGCTTCATATAATTCTGAAGGTTCTCCTGAAAGAAAAGAAATAAAATAATTATTAATATTATGAATATAATTCTCAATTTCTATTTTGGTGATATTCCTCATTTCCTAATAACCATGTCTGCTAATTCTCCAGTTAATATAAGTCTTGATTTAGATAAATCTAAAATATTTGATGAACCTGTTAGAAACATTGTTCCTTTTAATTCATTAATTATTTGTTCAGAAAATTTAAAAAGATTTTCTTTAGATTCCGAAGCAGCTTTAAGAAATGGATATGCCATTGCGCACATATTTGCTCCTAATGATATGCATTTTGCTATTTCAAGTCCATTTCGAATTCCACCAGATGCAATTAATGGTAGTTCTACAGAATTACGAACCTCTATTAAACTTAAAGCAGTGGGGATTCCCCAATCCCAAAATAATTCCCCAAGATGTGCTTTAACGTCGTTTTTTACTTTGTTAGCTCTTATTTTTTCTATTCCAGCCCAGCTTGTGCCTCCAGATCCGGCTATATTAATACAATGGACCTTTGCTTTTTCAAGTACTAAAGCAACTTCTCTCGAAATACCTGCACCAACTTCTTTAACTATTATTGGAATGCTTAGGCTTTCTGTAATTTTTGTTATCTTTTCTAGAACACCTCTATATCTTGGTTCTCCTTCTGGCTGTATCAATTCTTGTAATGGATTAAGATGAATGACCAAAGCATTAGCATCAATCATGGAAATTATTTTTTCAATCATCTTAATATCCAATCCTTCTGCAAGCTGTGCACCCCCAATATTGGCTATTAAAAAAGCTGAAGGTGCATTCTTTCTAGCAACAGAATAAGTTTCTGCTAATGATTCACTCTTTAATCCTGCTCTTTGACTTCCTAAACCCATCCCGAATCCAAATGTTTCAGCTAATACTCCTAGTCTAGAATTAATTTTTAAAGCCTCTGGGGTTCCTCCAGTCATAGAATCTATTATAATAGGTGCCCCAAACTTGTAGCCTAAAAATTCAGTAGCAGTTTCTATATCATCAAAATCTATCTCAGGTAATGCATTATGAATAAATTTAACATATTCTAAATAATTTGAAATAAATCTAGATTGAACATTATTTGTAAGAGGGATATCAATACCATCTTTCTTTCTACTCATTATCAAGTCAATTTCTGGATTATTTGACTCAGACATTTGATATAGATTTATATTTTTCCCTTAAAAATTGTACCCTTAAATTCTTTATCTTTTACAGCATTTTCAATTTGAATAGGATCTAATCCATTTAAAAAAATAACATCCTTGCCAGTTCTAGCTATTTTAGTGGCCTCCTCTACTTTTCTTTTGATTCCTCCTGTTACATCTTTTATCGTTAAATCTCTTTCAAAGTTAATTATTCTTTGTTTCTTTTTTTCATATTCAAAATTGATTTCTTTTATAATTTTTTTATCTATTATATTATTATAAAGACCATCTACATTAAGAGCAAAAATAATTTTTGAGGGTAGTAAAATTTTTGATAGCATTGTCATTAATACATCACCAGACAATATTGAATATTTGTTATTCTTTATATAAACAATATCACCATATGTAATAGGAATAATATCATGTTCTGCCATTTTTTTTAATTCCTTTATTTTGTTACTATATGGTTTACCATTGTTTAAAAATGCTGAAGGAGATAGTCCATACGGATTAAGTCTTTCTTTTTCTAACTTATCTACTATTATTTTATTTAGAGTTAACATAGAAGAATGAACTGTGGAAATTCCATGGGAATCATATTTTGCTGGCTCTGTATGCATATCAAATTTAACTGACCAATAATGACCATAAGAACCTCCCCCATGAACTATTATTAATGGAGTTGTTAATCTCTTTAGAATTTTTGAAATATTTTTTATTGCTTTATAGTTTGCAGACAATGGTTTATCTTTAAAGGTAATCACTGATCCGCCAAGTTTTATTATGACTAAATTATTTTTCAATTATATTTTGAAAAAAAATATCAAAACTAAATTTTAACTTTTACCCCTTGATTTTCTATAGTAATGGCAAAACAGTCATATCCATTTTCTTTCATATTGGTTAGGAAATCTTCTTTCTTTTCTTGATGAATTAGTGACAATATACATCCTCCTCCTCCTGCTCCTGTTAATTTTGAACCAATTGCTCCATAGTTTAAACTGGTATCAATTATCTTATTGATTTCTTTATTTGATACTCCAATTTGCTCTAACAAAATTTGATTTTCATTCATTAACCTTCCCAATTTTATGCTATTTCCTTCTTTTAATGCTTCTATTGCATTATTACATATATTTGTAACTTTATTTGATAACTTAAGAAATGTTATAAAATTATTTTGTCGAAATCTTTCAACTATTGATACTAATTCATCAGTTGAATGTTTTAAACCTGTATTTATAATAATAAAATTAAGTTTTTTACTATATATTCAGTGGCTTCAAGTTAGATTTTTTTTGGTAATACATTAATCCGCCGTAAGTAGATATGACACAATCTGCCCCTGAAGAATTTCTATGAATAATTTTTTCTGTTTCAATTGCTAGTTCTAGTATTTCATTCTTTTTACTATATCTATTATAAAGGCCATAAATAGATGCTACGGCAGCAACACTTAAAGCTGCAGATGATCCTAATCCTGCTCCATAAGGAATCTCTGATTCAATTTTAATGTCTATTCCATTAATTTTTTCAGGATCATGTAATATTTTTTTTAAAATATAGATTATAGGATAAAAAAAATCATTATCGCTACTGTGATCCGTATTTTTTAATATTGATAAAGGATATATCTTTTTTCCAAAATTATTTGTTTCTATTCTGATTGTATTTTTATTTTCTATTACTATTCTGCTTTCTATTTTTATCCTTTTGTTTATAGATGCTAATATAGCAGGTTGATTATATACAACAAAATGTTCTCCAAACAAAATAATTTTTGCTGGTGCAGACGCTATTGTCATTTTGATCTTTAAACAAAAGCTATTGCCGCATATGCAACTACTGTATTCTTATTATCTAAGATAATATCGCCACTAGTAGCATATTTTAACAAGACTCCAGTTTTCGATCCCAATAAATGGACAGCTCTCATTAAAGATGCAATTGCTCCAAATCCACATATGGAGATATTGAGATCCATTATCGTCTGATAAAATAATTTTATATCTAGATTTTCAATACTTTTTATCAATCTGAAGTCTTTTTCATAAGCATTTAAATTTGATTCATAATGAGTTAAATCAGAAGATGCAATAATTATTGCATTTTTTCCTGAAATAGATTTTGCTAGTGAATCACCTAGAATTATAGATGTTTCAATATCCTGATCTTTCAATAAAATTGGAACTATGGTAAAAGAATTTAACCTTGAATATTGGAGAAATGGAATTTGAATCTCCAAAGAATGCTCAAATTGATGGACTAGTTTATCTTCTATTATTATATTATTATGTGTCTTTAATTCCTTCGTAATTGCATTATTAATTAAAACATCTCCCAAAGGTGTTTGCCAATAACCTTCACTCATTATTGAAATTCTTTTTCCAATTCCCTTGTGATCTGGTCCAATTAAAATAAATGTTTCTATATTTTGTTTATTAATTTTAAAGAATGCATTTGCTGATATAGCTCCAGAAAAGATGTAAGCACCATGAGGGACAATTAAACCATAAATTTTATTTTTATTATTATTATTGTTATTAATTTTTTGAATTTGTTGAGGTCCAAATGGACTTTCTATAAAACAAAAATCAAGTAATTTTTTTAAATCACTTTTTTCTTTTGGATAAAATGAACCCGAATAATAAGGAGATCTATGTATTAGATCTCTCAAGCTATTTCTTCGACAAGTTTTGTTTCAAAATCATCTATTGTGGATTTCATTTCTTTATCAGACTTTATTTTTCCTTGTTTTTTCATTACTTCTCGGGCTAATAACCAATAAACCGTAGCTAATGCTTTTCTTCCTCTGTTATTAGCAGGAATGACTAAATCGACTTTAGATATAACATTATCACTATTTGATATGGCAATCACAGGAATTCCTGCTCTTGTTGACTCAATTACTGCTTGCTGATCTGCTTGAGGATCAGTTACTATGACAATTTCTGGCTCCATATATTTTGGTAATGAAGGATTAGTAAATGTTCCAGGCATAAATCTTCCTAAAATAGGAGTTGCACCTGTCGCTTCACAGAATTTTTCGACTGGCTTCTTACCATATTCACGTGCAGAAGTAACTGCTACTTTAGAAATATTTGTTCTGCCAATGAATTTAGCTGCAACATCTATTCGATATAATGTTTTACTAATATCTAATATATAAAGTCCTTCAGGATTTGCTCGAACTATATAGCGAGACATTGATTTAGTCTTAACTGGCGTTCCAACTCTTATACCTGTAGATAGAATCATTTTTTCTAAGTTTTCAACATCAGAACTTTCAATATTGTTCTCATCATTATCTTCTAAAATATTTTCACTTTCATTTGAAGAATTATTAAGTTTAGTTTCTGATTCTTTTATTTCATCTTTTTCATTAGTTTCAGCATTAGATGCATTGTTAGAATTTAAATCACTATTGGTTATTTCTGTATTATCACTCATATTATGATGTGAAAACATCAGACATCCCTTTTATTAAACCATACTCATCTAGTCTAATTAACTGATTCAGTTTAGCTATCCTTTCTCCTCCAAGAACACCTGATTTTAACATTTTAGAATTGGTAGCTATTGCTATTTCTGCAATATGAGAATCAATTGTTTCACCAGATCGATGAGAAGTAATTATTTTGATCTCATTGTTATTACATTCATTAGCAAATTCTAATGCATCATAAAGTGATCCTGCTTGATTAACTTTTAATATTGCGCCTGAGCACGATTTGTACTTTAAAGATTCTTTAACTCGATTTTTATTTGTTACAAGCATGTCATCACCAGTTACTAAACAATCTGGATTATTTTTAGTGATGACTGACATTCCCTCAAAATCTTCTTCATGAACGGGATCTTCTGCATAAATTAAACGATATCTATCAATAAGATTATTAACAAAATCAATTTGATCCTCTGGCGAACGTGTCAATTCTTGTCTAGAATAATCATAATTTTGGGTTTTCTCATTCCATATTGAAGAACTTGCAAAATCTATTCCTATTGATACTTCTTTTCTCAAATTATAGCCACATTCCAAAATTGCTTTTTCCACTACTTCTATCGCTTGATCGTTATTAATATTTGGAGCCCAAGCTCCTTCATCACCTCTGCCATAGGTAAATCTTTTGTCTTGTTTTTCTAATATTTTTCTTAATTCTTTATGGACATTGAAATTAATTTCCAAGGCCTCGATTATATTAGATGCGCCATTTGGACAAATAAGATATTCTTGAATATCCGGAGTTCCAGGCCCAGCATGAGAGCCTCCTCCTAAAATATTTCCTAAAGGATAAGGGAAAGTATATGGGCCGCTTGGTTTCAATAACTTAAAGATTGGAACTTCTAAGGCTTTGGAAGCTGATTCAATTGAAGCTAAACTTATTGCATAAGCAACTGAACCACCTATGATACTATAGTTTTCACTATTATCAATATTTTTTAAAATATCATATACCGATTTAGGAGCATCCGATTCTATTCCAATAAACTTAGACAAATTTTTATTAAACACATCTAATGATTTTTCTGGACTATTATCTTTAAAACTTTGAACTTCACCCTTTCCAATACTTGCACCGGAAGGTGCAGATGCTCTACCAAGGAATCTATCGTCAGAAATAACATCTATTTCTATAGTTTTATTTCCTCTACTATTAAAAATTATTCTACCAATGATATCTGTAATAATTGGCATTATATCACAAACTTAACTTTCAGATTGCATTTCTGTCATTCTTCTTCTAAGGACTTCATAATAGGGAATTACTTGATAAATTGTTTCCATGCTAGAAATAAACATTCTTCGACAACAATATCGTTTTATTCCAAGTGAATCTAAAACGTTAGCATCTTCTTCTCCTGATTTGACTCTTTCTTTATATTCAGAATATTTGTCTGCAATCAAACCCCCACAAGTAAAACATCGAACTGGAATTAACACAATATTAAGAAACAAATAATTATATAAAAACCATTATAATTATTATATTTAAATTTATTAATTATTTTTTAAATCCTCGCAATATTCAAATTAGAGTCTTTGACGTTTTGTTTTTGAGCGGGGGTCGCCCAGCCTGGTCAAAGGCGTAAGACTGAGGCTCTTATCCCTCAGGGGTTCGTGGGTTCAAATCCCATCTCCCGCATACAGTTTCAAAAATTAATCAAATTTTTTCATAATATTATAATAAGGTGAAGCTTTATGTTTATCTAAACATTTCCTGCAAAATGATTTATCTCCGTAACGTTGATGGCAAATACATTGACAAGTAATATTATTATTTGATGACACAATCTTAGATAATTAATTTGGAATTATAATCTTTTCAATTATCCAATCTTTTAAAAATGCTACTCCTACCATCACTTTTTTATTTATGCGATTAGTAAATAAAATATTGGTTAAACATCGTGATGATATAGAAAAACAACAGAGACTTTATGAATTATTAAAAGAACAACATGAAGCAGAAAAACATGAAATATTACACTATAGTTCTCTTCTTAAAGATATTCAAAACAGCTTAATTAGGAATTATATTAATACTTTGCTTAATGACGGTATTAAACATATACAATATATTACCCAAGCAATGGCTAAAATAGAAGGAGCATCAGGAAGCCTTCATTTAACAAAAGAAGGTATGAATAAATCAATTGAGGAAGAAGAACAGTCTAAGAATTTAGTACTTGAATGTATAAATCTAACTGAAGATTCAGATATAAAGGAATTACTTAAGAGTATTGTTGTAGATGAGGAGCATCACATAAAAATCTTACAACACATTAGACACATTGTAGAAACATATTCTAAAAAGATTCAGCAATAAACATTTAATATATTAGAAATATTTGATTAAATTTAATTAGGTTTAGACCCGTTGGCAGCTTCAATTCAATTAATTAATAAATATCTTCATTCATCCAATCAATGTAAAAAGTTTTTAGTAAAAGATGGAATAACTTCGTCTTACTTTGAAATTGAAAGAAATCCTGGTTTTTTTACCAAAACTAAATTAGAAGTTATTTCTTTAAAAAATAGATATTCACAAATTGGGGAATCATTGAGCATTTTAAAGAATTTTGATCATTATCAATATATTATTTGTACACTTATTCCTAATATTGCTGATACCGATCCTTTTAAAAAATTATTACAAAAAATACGGTTTATGATAATATGTTCTGTAACCAAATTTATTGAATTACTCCATAGTAATAATTTTCAACAATTAGAATATTGGAATCTTTTATCTAAGAAATTATTAGAAGTAGTAGCAGAAACTGTTAACTATTTTCGTCAAGGAACTAAATTTGAGGAGATTTTAAATGACTTTAAATTAGATGAGGAATTATTTATTTATTTTAATTTGGATATAGAAAAGATAGATGAAATATTGGATCAATTTTATTTATAAGTTTCTAAATGAAAAATATTAAATTCATCTAGTTGTTTTTCAATAAATAATTTAATATTTCTATGCTATGTCCTTTTGGCTTTACTTTATTAAATATTTTGATGATTTTACCATTTTGATCTATCAAGAATGTTGTTCTATTTATACCTAGGTACTCTTTACCCATAAATGTTTTCAAACTAGCAACTCCGTATTTTTGAGATATTTGTTTATTAATATCCGATGCTAGGAAAAATGGAATCTTCATCTGTTCTCTAAATTGTGAATGAGACTTTTCATCATCAGGACTAATACCGATGATAATTATATTATTCTGATAATACTTATTATAATCTTGAGAAAATTCAGATGCTTCCATAGTGCAACCTGGCGTAAAATCACGAGGATAAAAATATAATACAATTTGTTTTCCTAAAAAATCTGACAATTTTAAATCTTTATTATTTGAATCTTTAAAAGTAAAATCAGGAGCTAAATCTCCTTCCTTCACCAGAAATTCTTGGCTCATTTCTTTATATTTTTTTTATTATAAAAAAACTTTACTACTATATTTTTTTTCTCCTAACTTTTTACTTTGAAGCCAAAAAGTTAATAAAAATAAAAAAGATAGAAAATGAGATAATTGTACAATTATGATATTGCCATAGTGGGTGGAGGACCCGCTGGGTTGTCTGCTGCATATGCTTCAGCAAAATTAGGATCTAAAGTAATTCTTTTTGAAAAAGAGAAAGCAATTGGACAATTTGTCCGAACAAGTGGAGTTTCTTGGGTAAAGGAAATGAAAAAATTACAAATTCCTCAAAAATTATATAATCCAATAAAGAATTTTCGTTTTATTTCCCCAAAGAATGAAATAATAATAAAAGGAGAAGAATATCATTCATGTGTTTTAGATGTTAGATCACTATATCAATATCTTTCATTTCTAGCTGCTAAAGAGGGATCTGAAATTTGGATAAATTCTAATGTAGTTGATGTATTAACCATGGAAGCAAACAAAAAAATTTCTGGATTATTAGTTAATACTCCTAAAGGGAAAATTGAAGTAAAATCATCTCTTGTTATAGATGCGAGCGGATTTAATAGTTTTATTGGTAGGAAGATTGGTTATGTAAATAAATGGGAAAGATATGGCGTTGGAGCTGAATACGAATGTTATTGTGATCAATCAGACAGTGAAACCTGGAGTTTGATGGTAGGGAATCAATACTCTCCTGCTGGCTATGCATGGTTATTTCCGTTGTCACAAAATCGTGTTCGTATAGGTGTTGGAATTGGAAGACCAGAATCCGTTATTGATCCACTGCAATTATTAAATAAAATAATTGAAAAAAAATTAAAACCTATTGAAGAATTAGGAAATTTACAACCTATAGAATTTCATTTTGGATATATACCTAATCAGGGAGCAAGAGAATCATCTGTTTTTGAAAGTTTAATTTTAGTGGGTGATTCTGCGGGTCAATCCAATCCATTAGTACTTGAAGGAATTAGACATGCTATTGAATTTGGAAGATTAGCAGGTGAAGTTGGTTCTGCATCTCTTCCTTCACATTGTTCAAAAAATTCTCTAATGGATTATGAAAAGGAATGGAAAAAAAGACTTTGTTCTAAAATTGAATCTGCTTTGAAAGTACAATCTAGATGGATAGGTTTATCTGATGACCAATGGGATCGTGAAATTGCCATTTTGAAACATATGTCCATGGATGAATTTATAGATTTTATTACTTCGGAATTTTCAAAAAAGAAAATGATAAAGCTAGCAATGAACCATCCCAAATTAGTTGCCCGTCAACTATTCAATCTTGTTATAAAAAAATAAAGATTTTTATATCTATGAGAAGGCAGCAAGACTAATTTGGCTGGTGAATTGGCGTCGCAATTTACTCCGATTTTGTATGCTTTGGGAATTGGGATTATGGCTGGTGTATCATCATTAATTCTTGCCAGACTATTATCTCCTCGAAAAAGGTATAATCCGGTAAAATTCCTTCCAATGGAATGTGGACAAATGCCAACTGGTGAGGGACGTTCACATTTTATGATGCAATATTATGCTTATATCTTGATGTTTGTAGTTTTTGATGTTATGGCAATATTTCTTTATGCTTGGGGATCATCGCTTTTATCTATACCAAAAGAAGCTACGTTACCTATGATGGCCTTTCTTGCAATAATGTTTGCAGCTATGGGATATGCTTTGTATCTCTCTGGGAGAAAAGGAATATGGTAATGGATAATTTGATAGGATTAAAATATCATGATTGTGTATATTATACATAAATAAAGGTGATATATGTTAATTGATTAAAGATCTAATTAATCCAACAAATTTTAACGTAATGGTAAGTAAAGTTAGTGATATTTTAGTAGGAGCTTTAGATAAACCATTAGGTTATGCAATTAATTGGGGTAGAATCTGGTCTCTCTGGCCTGTTCATCTTGAAACTGCATGTTGTAGTGTTGAATTTGGAGCTACATCTAGTCCTCGATATGATTGTGAAAGATTTGGAATTATCGAAGCTTTTGGTTCTCTAAGACAATGTGATTTAATAGTTGTTCAAGGAACTGTAACTAGAAAAATGGCTCCTAGAGTGAGAATGGTATATGATCAAATGGCAGATCCAAAATATGTTATTGCAATGGGTGCATGTGCTATTACAGGTGGTCTTTATATTGATTCTTATAATGTTTTGCCTGGAATAGATGGAGTTCTACCTGTAGATGTTTATGTTCCTGGATGTCCACCAAGACCAGAGACACTTATTCAAGGTTGTATGTTGTTACAAGAAAAAATAAAAAGGTCTAAAATTAAATGACAAATCCAAATAATATTGATGAGAAAAGTTCAAAAATTCAAACATTTGAAACTGATCTCAAAATAGAAAATTCATTATATAGTGAATTATTATCAAAATTCCATGATAAAGTTCAATTGATTTACGTAAGACCTAAAAGAATTAAAGTTTACGTTGATCCAAAAAATATTGTTGAAGTGGCAGCTTTTTTGAAAAATGAATTTGGCCTTGATCATGCTGAATCCGTTTGTGGAACTGATTATCCAAATGAGAATGCAATTGAAGTTATATATCATTTAAACTCTTATTCACGAGAAGAACTTGCTCCAATTATATTTGCACTCTCTACTAAAACCGATAGAGACTCCTCTTATTTACCCTCTTTACTTCCTCTTTTTAAAAGTGTAGAATATCATGAGAGAGAAACTTATGAAATGTTAGGTGTTTACTTTCAAGGACATCCACGAAATGAACGCTTCCTTCTTCCTGAAGATTGGGCGGATATTCCTCCATTAAGAAAAGATTTTAGAATTAAAGGCAGGTAAATTATTAGTTTGACAAATAAATTTAGCGATTCCTTTGAAAAGAAATTAGAAGATACTACAAAATTAGGATTAGAAGTTGTTAGAGAATCTGCTGAAGAAAATTTGATGACGTTAAGTGTAGGTCCTCAACATCCAGGTTCTGGACACTTTAGATTTATAATTAAACTCGATGGGGATTATATTGTCTATTGTGATCCCGATCCGGGTTATGTTCATAGAGGAGAAGAAAAAATGTGTGAATATAGAAACTTTATTCAAAATATTCCTCATTTAGAACGCCCTGTAATTCATGATTCAACACATATCACTTATTCTTATAGTCTTGCTGTAGAGGAATTGCTTGGAATTGAAGTACCAAGACGAGGCCAATTCATTAGAGCTATTGCATCAGAACTTAATCGTCAGGTTTATACATTATATTGGCTTGCAATTTATGGAATATTTTTAGGACATTCTACAATGTTTATGTGGCCAGCTGGTGATAGAGAATTATTTATTGATTTGCTTACAGCCCTTACTGGCGCAAGGGTCACTCATGCGTTCAATATTCCTGGCGGTGTACGAAATGATATACCTGATGGTTTCAAGGAAAAATGTTTAAAATATGTATCATATTATGAAAAAAGATTAAAGGAATATGAAGATATTTTTTATAACAATCCTTTATTTAGGCAAAGAACTGAAAATGTAGGTATATTATCTAAAGAAGATGCGATAAAATTGGGAGTTACAGGTTCAGTCCTAAGGGGATCAGGAATTCCTTACGATGTTAGAAAGGTAGAACCATATGATGTTTATGACGAAATTGATTTTAAAGTTCAATATATGAAAACCTGTGACAATTTTGCAAGAGCATATGTTCCTTTTTTAGATATGCGTGAATCTTGTAATATTATTCGTCAATTACTTGATAAGATGCCTGAATCAGGAGAGGTGAGAGCAAAATTACAATCTAATCCCAAAGGACGTGTTGGTGAATCTTACAAAAGAGTTGAGTCTGGTCGAGGTGCTTTATCTTATTATATAGTTAGTGATGGCTCTTCCAGACCTTATAGGGTAAAGATATCGGTAGGATCCTTTAGAAACATTTTGGCTTTACCTCATCTACTGGTAGGTTCAAAACTTGGAGATATGCCATCTATATATTGGGCATTAAATTATTGGCCAGTGGAGGCGGATAGATAAAAATGGCTACAGCTCCTAAAGATTTTAGATTTGGTAATTTTGTTGGCTCTCTTGTTTGGTTAATATTTTGGGTCATAGTAATAGTTTCATTAGTAGGTTTACCTTTAATTTTTATCATTTTATTTTATCTTCCCCTTCCTTATTCTAATGGAGAAGTACTTACACCTTATCTTTTTTTCTCAATGATTGTAGATCCTACCCGTACAATTCCAATAATTAAGTTTTTAATTCATACGGATATCTTTAGAGCAGCAGTATTTCCTGGATTTATGTATGCTGCATTAATAGCAGCGGCAACTATTTTTATTGAAAGAAAATTTCTTGCTAAAATGCAATTACGAGTAGGCCCCCTCTATGCAGGAAAATTTGAAGGGATTTTACAATTGATGGCTGATGGTCTAAAGTTAATTTCGAAGGAAATCATTGCTCCCTCTGGAGCTGATAAACCTATTTTTTGGAGTACACCAATTATTTTTGTAGCCACAGCAGCTGCTTTAACAGCTCTTATTCCAGTAGCTCCCGGTTGGGTTGTTGCTGATCTGGATGTTGGTCTTTTAGCCATTTTTGCTATATTAGGATTCTTTCCATTAATTGCATTACTTTTTTCTTGGTCTTGTAATAGTAAATACCCATTCATAGGCGGTCTGAGAGCGCTACATCAACTGATTGCCTTTGAAATACCCTTTATTCTGTCTGCTCTTTCTATCGTACTTGTTGCAGGTTCTTTAAATCTGACAGATATTGTGGAATCACAATATGCATTTTGGTTTTTCGCAATTGCCCCGATAAGTGCATTTGTTTTTTATATTTCATCTTTAGCAGAGTTGGAAAGGGTTCCTTTTGATTTGCCAGAAGCAGAAAGCGAAATTGTTGCAGGATGGCTCACCGAGACTTCGGGTATGATTTATGGGTTGATACAATTGGGAACTTATCTCAAATTATATGTTCTAGCCGCTCTATTTGTTATTCTTTTTTTGGGCGGGTGGATGGGACCACAAATATTTCCTCAAGAACTCATTCCTAATTATACCGGCGAGAAAATTTATAACGCGACTGTTGTAAATGGGATTTTCTGGTTTACAATAAAGACTTTTGGTATGATAATGTTGATATTACTTCCTAGAGGAATCAATCCAAGAATAAGAATAGATATTCTTTTACATACAGGATGGTACAAATTAATAGTCCTTTCTTTTATCAATATGTTTATAGTCTTGGCACTAATATATGGTGGAGTAATTACTCCAGGAGGTTTACACTAGTACATTGTCATCATCAATTATTAAAAAAACATCAACAGCAACTGGCTTTATTAAAGCTATAGAATCAGGTTCTAAGCACCTTCTCATTAAAAGATTTACATTACGATTTCCAGAACAGAAATTGAAGTTTGTTGGAGATGGATACCAATTTGATCCTAAGAGAGGAGTGGGAATTGCAGGTAGTAGAGGCAGACATATTCTCTTCCACGAAAAATGTACTGGTTGTCAATTATGTGCAATAACTTGTGAAGGTATTGCTGAAGCAATTGAAATGGTAAAAGTTAATGAAAAATGGAAACAAAACAAGAAAAGTATAATGCCACAAATCGATTATGGAAAGTGTGTCTTTTGTGGATTATGTGTAGATGCTTGTCCCTTCTATGCATTGTACATGACTGATGATTTTGAATTATCGTCATTTACAAAAGAACATTTGATATATACACCAGCACAATTAGCGGTAAAACCAAAGTATGATGGAACAGTAGAAATAAAGATTGATGAACGAGGAGCTTCTCATGGTTGATGCAGCCTTTATAGGTTTATCTGTTTTAACAGTGGGATCGGCTTTATTTGCTCTGGAAAGTCGTGAAATTATTTATGGTGCAATTTCTTTAGCTATATCAATGCTTGGAATTGCAGGATTTTTTATTTTACTTGATTCTCCATTTGTTGCAATATTTCAAATTGTAGTTTATGTTGGAGCTGTTGCTGTTTTAGTAATCTTTATTGTAATGTTAGTTAGAACTCAATCTCTATTTACTACTGGTGAGGACCGAGGAAGACAGATAGCAGGTGTAATATTTTCATTATTGACGATGGTAGGGATAGGTGTTATTCTTTTTAGTTCAGAATTCTCAAAAGCTGAATTTAGTCCATTAATGGAAAATATAGTAAATAAAATTGGTAATGAGATGTTAACGTATTATTCACTTCCATTTATATTACTTGGTTTAACGCTGGCTGGATCTATTATAGGAGCTTTATCACTTGCAAGAAGAGAAGACATTGAACCTCGATCCCAAGTGTCATCGCCAAATACTCAATATGAAAATGCCTATCTGGATAAAAAGACAGAGGAGCAAGTATGATTAATGACTGAATTAATTAATTTTGTTACTGTTTCAATCATTCTGATTGGCATAGGTGTATATGGTCTTATTGTAAAGCATAGCGCAATAAGAATGATTTTTGCAATAGAAATAATTGTCAAATGCTGCAAATCTCAATTTAATTGCATTTTCAAGGTATTTGGGTGATATACAAGGACAGGTATTTGCCTTATTTGCAATTGCTATAGCTGCAGCAGAAGTTGCTGTAGGTTTGGCAATAATAATAATCGCTTATAGGCTTTACAAAGAAATTGACGTAGCAGAATACAAACATTTACGAGGTTAATGATATGAATATTGTTAATCATGTAAATGTCATAAAGATATTGTTATTCATAAATGGAGTAAAAAATTAGATGGCTGCTGAATCGGGAATCTTAATGGCGTCTGTGTTTTTACCTTTGCTTCTATCACCATTAGCTTATTTTATAGGAAAAAGAAAAGGAGTCAATATTGTTACTTGGTTTTCATTTGGTATTTTGGTTATCTCTACAATTTTATTAGTTATACCGGCAATTACTATATCAAAAGAAAATTCTTTTTATGAAGAATCATATATTTGGAGTCAATTTGGTAATTTTGGATTAAAACTTGATGGATTTAGTTCTCAATTTGCTATAACCATATATGTCTTATCAGCTTCAATAGCAATATTTTCCAGAGATTATATGGTTAGAAAAATTGCAGGTAATTTTGATAATCTCCGTAGTTCGACCTCTGAGAAGAGTGATGGGAATTATTATGAGGAAGAAAAATTAACAAAAAACAATTTTTCTAGTAGCAACAAAGGAGGTCAAGTTGAAACTCTTTACAGTATTGAACCATCTTCTAATAAATATATTAATACTCAAATGGGACTGTACTATGCTCTTTTTCTTACATTTGCTATGGGAATGGTAGGGACAGTTCTTGCAACCAATCTTATTGAATTTTATGTTTTTTTTGAATTAATGCTTATTCCTGCATTCTTCTTAATAGCACTATATGGTTATTCTACTAGAAAAAGAGTATCTCTTATGTTCTTTTTTTGGACACACGTGGGAGCAGTTCTATTGTTGTTGGGATTGCTTGCAATGGGATTATTCGCTGGAGGATTCGATTTTGAAACAATTAAGACAAATGTATCCAAAATTCCTTCACAATGGATGACTCTTATTGTATTTGCTGTTGTTATTGGAATTGCAGTTAAATTAGGTGTATTCATTCTCCACGTATGGATTCCTCATACATACGCAGAATCTCCTACTCCCATTTCTGCATTAATTGCTGGACCCATGAGTGGTATAGGAGTATATGCATTGTTGAGAATTTGGATAGATCTTCTCTCTGTCTCGTATTCGGATTATAGCATATACATAAACTTATGGGGAGTAATCACAATGATTTATGGCGGTGCAATGGCTTTGATGCAAGATGATATTAAAAAATTACTGGCATATTCTAGTATAAGTCATATGGGTTACATCATCTTTGGATTAGGTAGTCAGAGTATATTAGGAATAACTGGAGGTACGTTAATGTGGATTCCCCACGCTATTGGCGAAACAATACTATTCCTGATGGCTGGTGCCATAATCATGAGAACAGGTACAAGAAGTATGTCTAATTTAGGAGGAATTGCAAGGAAAATGCCATATACAGCTACTATTGCAATGATTGCAATATTAACAATGATAGGTGTACCACCAACAAGCGGATTTATGGCTGAATGGATTCTATTTAATGGAGCGTTACAAACCGGAACTGAAAATATGGATTCATTTAGAGTAGTTTTGTTTTCATTAGCAATTTTTTCAACAATTTTGACCTCCTCGTATTTATTAAATATGTACAGAAAGATATTTTTTGGTAAACTCTTATCCCAATATGATAAATTACGAGATGTCAATAGATACGCAATAGTTCCAATGGCTTTTATTGCTGCTTTGACGCTATTCCTAGGAGTTTATCCTGATCCTATGATTAATCCAGTAATTGGACATACAGAGGCAATTTTCTCGAATACGCCAGATGTTTCTTCTCTTCCAATAATTAATGATATAAATACTAAAGGAATATCTTCTACAATTGATCTAAAAGAGCAAAATGAAAGATTTGTTGTGGATAATGATTATCGTTATGATGTTATTTACAATGTAAATGTAAATCATACCAAAAATTTGGAGATCAACTAAAAAGGGGGAAAAAGAAAAAAATGGTAATAGAATCAATAGGATTTGAGGGAATTGCAATAAATGTTTGGTTAGTTTGGATTTTGCCATTTGTTGGTGCAGCATTAATACCAGCAATAGCAAAAAAAGGTTATAGAATTTCTAATTTTGCTGCTGTTGGATTTGCCTTAATAAGTGCAATTTTTGCTGCTACTTTGATTCCCATGGTTACCCCTGGGGGTGAAATCCATAGTCAGGTTCCATGGATCTCTGCATTAAATATCAAAGCTGGGACTTTGGCAGATCCTCTATCTATTATTATGGCAAATCTTGTTGGATGGATCTCATTTTTGATTATTGTATATTCTGTAGGTTATATGCATGGAGATAGAGATCTAACAAGATATTGGTTTTTTATGTTATTTTTTATAGGATCAATGCAATTGATTGTACTTTCAGATAATCTTTTAATGGTATTTTTTGGATGGGAAGGTGTTGGTTTTGCATCATATGCATTAATCGGATTCTGGTATGCCGATAGAAAAAAAGACTATGTTGGAAAAGAAGGTCATATTGTTAAAGGTATAGCAATGTGGGCATCTCCAACACATGCCGGAATAAAGGCATTCTTGATGACACGAGCTGGAGATATTATGATGCTTACTGGCATGTTTTTAATTTTTATGCATTCAGGAACTTTTGGATTTAAAGAACTTTTAGCTGATCAAACTTGGGCTCATTCTATGATGGAACAAAATCTATTGATACCTGCTGCTGTTTTACTTTTTGGAGGTGCAATAGGCAAATCTGCCCAGTTTCCATTGAATGAATGGTTGTTGGAGGCCATGACTGGACCTTCTGCTGTTTCTGCATTGATCCATGCTGCTACCATGGTTAAAGCAGGTGTTTTCCTTGTTGCAAGAATTGGTCCATTATTCTTTGCCCTATCTGCTTTAGATACTGCAGCTTTCTTCGAGGTGGTTGCTTGGATAGGTGCAATAACTGCCTTCCTACTTGCAACACAAGCAATTGTTAATCCTGAAATTAAAAAGGTTTTGGCATATTCTACTGGTTCTCAAATTGGATATATGATGATGGCATTGGGTATAGCTGGTCTTTCTACTCAATTTGTTGATGGCTATACTGCAGGATTCTTTCATCTTATGAGTCATGCCATGTTTAAAGCATCATTGTTCATGGCAGCGGGTGCAATATTGCATGCTGTAGGTACCAGATTCATGACAGACATGGGAGGATTACTTAAAAATATGAAAAAGACCTTTATCTTTATGTTACTTGCAAGTCTATCCTTAGCAGGGGCACCTTTAATAACCTCTGGATTTTGGAGTAAAGATGCAATTTTTGCTGCATTATTAGAATCAGGATCAACTTCAGGAGGAGCCCTTTTCTTCATTGCATTTATAATTGCAATAATGACTGCATTCTATACATTTAGGATGGTAGGTATGGTATTTTTTGGTACTAAAAGCAAGCATGTACCTGGCCATTGAACAACATTCTTCTATTGGACTCTCATTCATCCTCAACATCTGAAGTTTCAAATGAGAATCATGATAGGGAAACAGGAACAAAACATAAAATTTATAATGTTAGTCCATTAATGTGGGTTCCTTTTGCAATCTTGGCAATTGCTACTGTCATTATTGGGTTAGTTGGATTTCTCTTTGAAGCAGAGATTCATTCTATAATGTCCTCTTATCTTGCAAGCTCATTTGGTATAGGGGAAGAAGGTGGCCTACATGTTTCTTCCAATGACTTAGAACAAAATAAAGGAGAAACATCAATAGCAATAAATCCTATTGCATTAGTTTCATCATTTGTAGCTTTTGGTATAGGATCTGGATTAGGGATTATATTCTATATTATAAGGAAAAAGGATCCAAATATTATTTCACAATATCCTTCTATCAAAAAGGTATGGCTTTTCTTATATAATAGATGGTATCTTAATAGTTTGATTTATTGGGGATTTGTAAAAATTCCTATAAGAATATTTAAAATTATTTGGAGATATTTTGAAAATATTATTGCACAAGGAATTAATCCTGCATTACAATATTCTATGGCTTATTTATCAAAATTGGTAAAATATACACAGACAGGAGTAACTCAAACATATCTTTTTGTTTTTGCGGCTGGCATAATTATTGTTTTGATTATGCTGTTCTTATTATAGGAGGAAAAAAAGAGGAAGATAAAAAATGATTGATATTTCTTCTACACCAGTTATAATAATTATACTGCTAGGTTCAGTTGGGCTTGGAATTCCTATCATTGATGCTGTGAAAAAGGAAAAAGGAAAAAGGAAAAACAAATTATTTAGTCTTATAACTTTTGCAACTCTTGTTCTCGCAATACTTATTGTAATTTCTCGAGTACTAGGAGGTGAGCCTCTTCCTGCAATGAGTTTTGGTAAGGATGTAATTGTTGATGATATGTTTGGTTCCTTCTTTGCAATTTCTCTTTTAATTGTTTCTATAATGGTGTCAGCTAGTTCATGGAACTACATGCAAGGAATCTCCAATTACTCTTCCTATTATTCGTTAATTTTACTATCGACAATCGGAATGATATTGATCGCTTATTCCACTGATTTTGTAATGTTGTTTATATCTTGGGAACTTATGTCTATACCAACTTACGCTCTAGCTGCATTTTCAAAGAAGGATCCTATTTCCAATGAAGCAGCAATAAAATATTTTATGTTTGGAGCTCTATCAACTGCATTACTTGTAGTTGGAATAGGGTTGGTCTATGCAGTTACAGGCACGACAAATATTGGAGATTCTATAACAATCCTTGCAAAACTTTCTGCATTACCTCAAAACCAAACTTCTCTTGGAGGTATTATTCCTATTTCTTATCTTGCAATAGGATTATTTATTGCTGGTTTTGGCTTTAAAATGGGATTGGTCCCATTTCATATGTGGCTTCCTGATACATATGAAGGTGCTCCAACAACAATAGGAGCATTGCTGGCTGCAGGAACAAAAAAAGCAGGATTCGCAGCTGCTATTAGAGTAATAGTAATTGGAATGTTTGCTCTTGGGCTAGAATGGAGTATAGTTCTTGCTATTTTAGCAATTATTACGATGACAGTTGGTAATTTTGGTGCTCTTTTACAAAAAAGTGTACCAAGAATCATGGCTTATTCAAGTATGGCTCAAGCAGGTTATATTATGATTGGATTAGCACTGGCACCATATGCAAGTTCTGCTCTGGATGGTTCTTTATTCCATATTCTTAATCACGCTGTAATGAAATCAGCATCATTTTTAGCTATTGCTGCTGTTGCGGTAGCATTAGCGAGTTATAGTCTAGAAAAATACACAGGATTGGCTAAAAGAATGCCAATTACTGCAATTGCATTATCTATATCCTTATTGGCGCTAGCTGGTGTTCCTCCCTTAAATGGCTTTTGGAGTAAATTAGTAATTTTTCAATCTGCAATTGATAGTGGAACAGTAATACCATGGGGTCCTTACTTGGCAATAGCTGGTTTATTAAATAGTGCCTTATCCTTAGGTTATTATTTATGGATTATCAAAAAAATGTATCTTGATGAAAGTGCAGATATGTCTAGAGTAAAAGAACCTAGAGCAATTGTATGTGTTCTAGTATTTGCTATTATATTTATGGTAGGGTTTGGAATATGGCATGCACCATTATTAGAATTTGCATCAATTTCAGTACCATCACATCTTGATCAATTAGTTCCATCTTTCGGAAATATTACAAAATAGATAAAATTAAAGTTTTTTATTTATTAAACCTGAATTAGTTATTTTTTTAGTTAATGATAAATAATATAATGAATAAACTATGATATTTCTTATATCATTTTTTAAATGTATGGTTATTGATGATTTTCTAATATGTTATTCTTTCAATATTTTTTAATACTTACTATATTTTTTATAAATATTTTTGTAGTTTTCTAATATGAATATAACATATTAGAAAAAAATTACTTGAGGTATTAGATTAGATTTATTATATTTTATAATCTTTGTTTATGGATATAATAATAAATTGCTAATAATTTATATAGATATGATTGATTTAAGTAATAGGAAAAAGTACTAATTAGTATTCTATATGTCTAATATAGTAACTAAATAACTTAATTTTTAAATAGTAATATATTGACAATTTTCGTATGCACTGTTTGAAGATAAATTTATTCAAATCTAATTTGATATTTAACTAAAATAAAATAGTGTATTTATTATGATAGAAATAACATCTTCTTATAACTTCATTTTATTATAAAATAGGTTTCATTGAATACATTGCTAGTATTAAGAGAGATAATAAAAATATCTAAAGAATATAAAATAATAATTTTATTTTTCAGTAATTAAAAAAATAACTTTTATGTTTGTTCTTCTTTTACTTCTCCTTCTTGTATATTCTCTTGGTTTGATGCAGTACTTTCTGTGGGTATTTGTTCATTGGTTTGTTCAGCTAATTCAGCTGTAGCATAACCATTTCCAACTTTTGTTATTTTAACTTTTACTTTTTCGTCAACCTTTGTACCTGGCACAAATATGACAAATCCTTCTATCTTTGCAACTCCGGAATCTCCTCTATTGCTAATAGACTTCAATTGTCACGTCGTATTGTTCACCTACTTTTACTGGTGAATGACGAAAACGTCTTGGTCTATTTCTATCACCGTATCCCATATTTCTTCTTGCGCCTCCATATCCTCCACCATAGGATCGGTCTGATGAATACATTCTCAATTCAGTTGCTGGTATAAAACTAGCTATTTTCAAATATTTTCATACTTTCTATCTTTTCTTAGTTATTTCAACTTTAGTATTTATAACTTTTAAAATGCTGGTTAAGATAAAAAGTTTAAATAAATAATGTTTTATTTTTTTAAATATCGTTACATTTTCTTTTTCTTTTAGTTTAGATAATATTATAGTATTATCTTCTTCAAATGTTGACGTGTAATTTGCCTCATTTTCTTTCATAATATCGATATTTAGGCAGTTTTTAATTGATTGTAAATAAATATTCTAATATTGATATCATTCTATACTTAGTTGTTAACTTTTTTTCCTTTGCTTGAAATTACATCCTCCTAAACTATTTCGTATTGCATCTATTATTAATTCAATAATTATAAATTCTTCTATATTGTGATGAAGGGTTCTAATTTAATAATATAAATTAAATTAGATACTTCCTAGAGTAATTGAAGACGTGCTTTATAAAATCTGTAATACCAATAGCATTCAAAATAATGATATGAAAGTTTTTCAATTAAAACTAAAATCAAATGTGATTGATGTTTTAATTGGCAAAATTGATGGAAAATTATTTGCTTGTAATAATTATTGTCCTCATCGAGGGGCATCATTATCAAAAAGTGATTTATCTCCTAGTAATAATCGTATTATATGTTATCTACATGATTTTGAATATAACCTGACTACAGGAAAACTCGAAAAAATTCCTATAAAATGGTCGAACCAAAATTCAGAATGGAAAAAATCAGATAATTTGGCTCTTTATAAAGTAATTGAAAAAGATAATAAAATCTATCTCGATATACCATAAAATATTTTAATATTAATTAATATTCTCTATGAATCAAATTTTATTTTGATCTATTATTTTTTTTAGCCTTATCCATAGACTCGATTACTTTCTTTTTTTCGTTATTAAGTTCATCTATTGTTATAGGATTTACTAATAAAACAATATTTGAATTTTCATCAGAGATATGATCTTTGACATCCGTACCATTGAGATCTTTTTTTGTAAATATTGCAGCATATGAAGATTGTGTTATTAATTCATATAAATTGTTATTATGTTCCAATATTTTTAATTCCAAATCCCTTATTGGAATTATTGTTCCGAACTCATCAATATCCAATTCAGTAACATTTACATGATGTTTAGTATATTTGTTAATCTTTACAAGCATAAATATTGTATATGTAATTGAAATTAATAAGTTTTAAATTAATTTAATAGCTATGAATCATAAATTAATCTTTTTGCTTATTTACTAATGAACTTATAATCATTTCTAAAATTCAAAATCAAAGAAATAACATTGACTAAAAAATTTACTAAAAGTAATATAAGAAATGATGCAAGTGTACTTATATTTACAGGTTCCAAAAATATCCTAACTGGTATGACGTTATCTTTTTACATTATGGTAAACAAAGAAGAAATGTAATAATAATAATAGGAGGAATAATTCTAGCTATAGGTTTGATTGGAATGATAACTATGGGATCTGTAGTAATACAAGATACATCTAATAAGTCAAGTGTCATCATGAATGTCATAATGCCATCTTCCAAATCTCTTATCTAGATATTCTGATATTGCATCTTTTTGTTCTTCTATATTAGTATAGAATCTATTTGCACACATACATCTGATTTTATACGTTGATTTACTTTTCTCTCATTTGGATTCAGGTATGGAGCCCTCTTTGGAAGATGTATTACAGTAAGCCAGCAGTCTTCTTTCTGTCCATTGATATATTCTCTTGTCATCTTGCTTATATGAAATGAAGCATTATCCCATACAGGCACAATTCTTTTCCAACCATTATTTTGCATTACATGTATCTTGAGATTCTCAAGATGGTGTATCGCATTGGTGGAATTTGATCTGTCATATAGAAATCATACAATAGTTTCTGTTCAGGCCATAACATGGATATAGAAATCATACAATAGTTTCTGTTCAGGCCATAACATGGATACATACATCGAGAATTTCTTTCTCCCTCCAATATGCCTAATTTTTTGTTGTTGTTCACCTTCAAAACTCATTGACTTGCGAATACATGGTTTCTGTGTTACCATGGTTTCATCTTCAAACACCACCAGCATCACTTTCTTGTTTTTAAGAGAGCTGATGCTACTTGTTTTTGTAGTTCTTTACTTTTTCCCTCATCATAATCAGGTCATCGTCATGTTCAAGTTCCAGTTTTGGCCTTTTACACCTGATACCCATATCTTTCAGTATCCTTTGAAGATGTCTGAAACTAATTGATTGGGATATCAAACTCTTCTGTTCTGTAAGACACTTTGCCAGTGACCTCAGACTCCAAGTGTTTCTGATGTAACCAAAAATATTGGGATCATTAAAAAGTACAGAAAGTATAATCTCCCTGTTTTCATCTGTTATACGGGATTTTGTACTACGTGTTTTCTTTATTTCTAATCTACTAGTTCCAGTATGGAGATATGCTGATATCCACATCTCTGGACTGACCTGATGCTGAGACATCATATTCCTTTGCTATATATATCTTCAAAAGTTCTACCATTGCTCTTCTGCTGGAGTATTGCCATTAATCTGCGATAATGTCTCTCTTATCTGTAGGTAGTAGTATTTTTCATCAATGATTTTAGACTGTTCTTCTGTCCGGTAGTGAGAGGTTGAGTTTAGTAGAACCACGGTACATATAATTATGGTATTCTAAATACCTTAAGCTTTACCTATTCAGGAATTTAGACCTGATAGTCAAAAAGACATGACATCCATCAGGACACTTGACTTAGTATGCGTATAAACGTTAAACGTCTGTACATTGTGCTGGTAGTGTTTTGGCAAATATGATTTACTTTAAAATATTATTAAAATGTTTGTGTACTATGTAAAAAGTATAGATATTAGCTACTATCACTATCATTTTATAGACGATCAGTCGTCTCTATCACAATCACCATGTACGATATTATTAACACTTTCCCCTCATATCACAATCACCGTATATGCGTTATCTCTATCACTCTTTCAATCCTATAATAGTTCGATTAAAACCTTTTGTCAGCATTGCTTTTCCCATAGGAGCTCCCTGCTTTCAATCCTATAATAGTTCGATTAAAACGCGGCGAGTGGGAAGATTAACCTACAAACCAACTAAGTAAAATGTCTTGTTACATGTCATATCATTTAACTAAAATAACTAAATTCTTGAATATGTAGACGGAATGTTTGGATGATGGTGTTATGACATTCATAATGACACTTGACTTAACAATTTGACTTCATAGGATATCCCGCAACACAAGTTCTTGGTATTTTCTATATACTCTTTTGAATATGCATCACTATTTCTAACAATTTTTGGGATTTTTCTATTTAGTGTAGGATTGATTGGAATAAATTCAAAGAAAAGAAAAAACAAAACAAAACAAAAAAGTATAGTTTTACTCTAACGATTTAATTTTTTTAATATTATTTTTTTTGATTATCTTTATTTTTTGAATCCTCAGGATAAGCTTCGTCAACAACTGTTTCAATTGATTCTCCAGTAGGTAACGGAGCATTTCTATCTACTTTATATTTTAATAATTCTGGAAAATTTTTTCCTATAATCACATTCATCCCTACTGCTATTATCTCTGATTTGGGAATATCATATCTATCATTAGAATATCCAAATACTACTATTTTATCATCAGTTTCTTTAACTACAAATCCAGAATCATCTTCATTTTCGGCTCTAACTCCTTTGTTAAAGAGAGATTTTGGATACTTTCCTTCATAATATGCTAAATCGACTTGCTGTCTGTCGTCAGTCCAATCCCTTCTGCTAGTTGGTAGTGGTGCATTTCTTTCAACTATATATTTTTTTTCTATATCCGAAAAATTTAATCCAACTAGTACATTTGCTCCTACTTGGGCAATTTCAGATATTGGTATATCATACCTATTTCCTTTTCCACCAAATACTATTATTTTATCTGGAGTTTCTCTTACTACATAGCCAACATCTGGATTATCTAAAGCTTTTACGCCCCTGTTAAAATATTTTCCTGATACCATATTTCCTATACACTATTGTAATATAAAAAAACATTTCTAAATTAATAATTAATATGATTGTAGAGACATCTCCTATCAATTTAAAAATTTAAAAATTAGTTTCTTTTTACATTTAAAGATATTACAAATAATATAATTTTAATTTTTAATGTTTATCTTGCCTATAAAATATACTCAAGTAAATGAGCAGATAGTAAAAATACAATTACAAATATATATTTTTAATATACTAAAAATGGTAATTTTTTTATCCTTATCCAGCAATCTCATATTAGTTGGTAAAAAAACTTTTTCTTTTAGTTACAATCATAATGGTAACATATTAAGATTAGTAAGTTCTTCTAATTGATGCTTTAAGCGCTTTGTATATTTATTTTGAATATTATTTAGTACTAAATTAGACTCATTTTCACTTTGATAGAGTAGAGATTTGTAAGTCTTTCCATTTTACTAACTAAAGCTTGAGAATGATTATTTTGTTTCATCAGTAAATTAAATAATCTATCTTCATTATTCCAATCATCAAGATCATCATGAATTTGGTATGCTATTCCCATTAAATGCCCGAAATTTCCCATAACTCTTATATCCTCTTCGTCTGCTTCAGCCAAAATTGCCCCAATTCTTGTTGAAGTTTCAAGAAGAGAAGCAGTTTTATTTTCTAGGTCCCTTCAATATAATCATCTTCAGTAATTGCGTTAACTTGTTCAATCTGATTCCATTATTTCTCCTTCTCGCTCATTCAATAGCAGCATTGGCAATTTCGAGGAATTATATCGCGGATTGTTTAACTTGGAAGTGATATCCAAAATTATCCCTAGGACAAAGTCGGCTGTTAGAATACTATTATTATAGCCGTATTTAATATGAAATGAAGGTTTTCCTCGTCGTACATTTTCTTCATCAATAATATCGTCATGTATCACTGATTCTGTATGTAAAAGTTCTATTGCAGAAGCTGCTAAATATCTTTTATCATCTATTTTAGAAAAATCTAGATTAATATTATTGAATATGTTATCATCATTTTGTTTTGACCTGATAATTTCATAAGATAATATCCCAAAATAAGAGGACGAATTCGCTTTCCTCCATCACAGGCATATTTAAGAGATGAATAAAATTCAGACCATGAAATAGAGGAATCCAATTCCCTTTCCAAAGTATTATTAATTTTTAACAGAATAATTACCAAATTGTTCCATTAACGATCCACTTGATTTTTGATTTGTATTTTTACTACTAGTAATATCGCCATCCAAGTACCTAATCTTCACTCTTGTTAAAAATAATAAGAATATTAATGCTACGACAGAGTTGTTGCTTTAGTTAATTTCAATAATATTTATGAAAATTTCTTATTTCAAATTGCTCCGGCCAGGGATTTGAACCCGAGATCTGCAACTCGAAAGGCCACAATGCTTGACCGGACTGTGCAGCCAGTATAATACGACTACTACACCACCGGAGCACAATGACTTTTTTAATTTTAATTTCTATAAAATCTTTTCTTAATTTAAAAGTCTAATAATATTAGCCAAATTCAAAAGGTTTTTCTATTGTTTACTTCCTTTAGATTATATGAATAGTAGTATTTACACTGATAATTTAAGATTATTAATAAAAACAATTGATAATGAAATAAGTCAAAGGAGCCTGTTAAATCACCAATTCTATACTCTTTGGAGAGAAGGAAAGTTAACTGTGAATCATTTACAAGGTTATTCAAAAGAATATTTTCAATTAGTCAAAACTGTTCCAGAATTTGTTTACAATATTTATAATCAAGCTTGAAAATCACGGTTCTGTGTGTCACTATTTAAAAGCAATAAAAAAAATTCAAATTGAAGAATCAGATCAGTATAGAACCATGGATAAAATTTGCTTTATCTTTAGGAATAGAAAAAAGAGAATTAGTTGAATATGCTGGAAACAATGAAGTTAATATGGCTATTGAAAATTTAAAAAAATTATCTTGCTCATCTCTACTTGAGGGAGCATCTACTATGTATTCTTTTGAAAAAGAACTTCCTCAAATTAGTAAAACGAAAATTGAAGGTTTACAAAAATTCTATGGCATTTCCAAGGAGGATGCTATAATATATTTCAAAATACATGAAATTGCAGATATTGAACATGCAGAATTATGGAAAACAATTATCCTTGATCGTGAAATCAATAAAATAATTGATAAGAATTCAACTGAATTAATTTTACGAGCATCAGTCAACTCTCTTGCTGCTCAAAATCAAATTCTTGATTCAGTATATGATACTTATGTAAAAGATACTGTACCTCAAATATAAAAAATTTTTAGAATTAATTTTGGACTTAAATTTTTATATCCTTCTACTGGAGTATAGTCAAAATAGGGTGGGCCTATAGCTTAGCCTGGTAGAGCGACCGGCTCATAACCGGTAGGTCGAGGGTTCAAACCCCTTTAGGCCCAAGACGTTTCTGTAACTTTATTTAGGCCCAAACTCCTCTATTATTTGTGGTAAGACAACTAACCAAAAAAGATGCCTATTCTGCCTTTGAATATGCATTAAAGGCTCGAGAAACAAAGAGACAATGGCCAAGACGGTTAGATGTTTTTCTAACATTTTTACAATTAGATGGTCAAGATGTAAAAGAAAGAGCAAATCATCTTAATGATTCGATTCAATCAGAAGGTATTGATTGGTTAGAATCTCATCTCATAGATTCATATATTTTCAAAAACAGCGGATCATTAATAAGGAAATAACTGAAACCCTATTAACAACTACATTAAGCCTTTGAAAACCTTTTGTGATATGAATAATATTCTCTTAAATTGGAAATATATAAGAAAAGGAGTACCAAAAGGCCGTAAATCTGCATTAGATAACTTTACAACCAGAAAAATTCCAGATTGATGATATGACAATATATAAAAAGATAAAAGAGATAGATGAACAAGTAATTATTTGTCTAATTGCTTTAGATCATAATTATGTTCAAAATTTGCAAATTTAGATCATTAAATAAAGATGAATATTCTTCCTTGATTTTATCTATTAATAGTCTTTACAATGACTTAAGACAAAGAAGTGAAAACAATGACAATCTTACTTGCCTAAATGCAAGAATACTTTTCCTGAAAATTTTAAATTCTATAATATGTGGATGTGCACTAACAAGATAATTAATTGAGACTGGGTCATAATTCAATAAACAAATTTTATGATGCTAATAATATTATGATGTTTTCAGTCGTTATGTTCCTAGCATGTATTTGATTGTTCTGGGACTATCTTTGTCTGTCTTACAGTTATAATAGACAAGTATCTGGTAAAGTAGTACTGACAATAGTACTATTGCACAAGCCTTGGCATATCCTCTGACAGGTAATGGATCTATCCTAAACACCGATTTGATATGTTCTATCAATGGTTCAATTGATATACTTCTCAAGGAATAGATAGCCTGTCCAACTTTAGATTCATAAAATTCTATCAGTTTTATCCTGTCAATAGGAGTATTCTTATATCTCTGTACTGGACACACTAGTTGAAATCCCATATCTCTGCTGAGTTCATACAGTTCATGATCATCGTATCCAGGATCTGCAGACATGTATAATGTTCTTTTAATTATTGTAAACGGAAGACTTGCTGTTATCAATATACTGTACATCTGATTGTCTGGTATGTTGGCAGTTGTAAAGTCTGCTGCCAAAGGTACAATGATAGAACCGGTACTGGATATCAAATGTAATTTGTATTTCCAAATATCCAACCCTTTGTATGACTGAATCCCCACATTGCATCAGTATCGATACCAGAACATGGTAATACTTTTTTCTTCATAGAGGATTTGTGCCATACATGACCTTTAGCCTTTACAAGAGTACTGTCTGCTGAGAGAGGATAGATGGATCAACTATCTTCTCCAGTACAAAAAGTTCACCCATTGTAGTAATCCTGTTTTTAATATCATTAGATATCGTAGCAAGGCGTCTATCAAATGTTCTTCTGTTAGGTATTCTGGATAACCCGCATCCTTTCATTACCTTCCTGTTATATGGCATCTCGGTTGCAAGGTATTCATGTAACGCTCTGTTAGAATCTAATCTAAACCATACACGTACTATAAAACATCTCAAAATAACAGTTGGAGGATAGACATATGGTCTACCACGTCCTCCTCTATTATTATGTGGCCAGCGAATCAAACCAACCAAATACAAAATGCTAATTAGAATGGATGTAGATCTTTTCTGTTGTGCTAGTTTGTTGGTTTGTATATTGTTTCACCAAAACATCATACACCCAATAAACTAGCTTTATTCGTTATGAAAATGGAATAATTATGACCCAGCCTCAATTAATTAAAGTATTAAAATATTATGTAGATAACTGAGTCATAGTTTTGCTATTTATTGGTATAATAATATAAAATTTTCTCATTTTATTTATATATACATTAATATTTAACAAATATTACAGATTCCATCTTATTGACAATATAGATATATTTTTAATTTTTACAATACTTTTTTTAATATTAATATTGTAGTTGAAAAGTAATTAGTCATTAGTATGCTAAAGGATATAGAAAATGCCAATGCCAAATTTTACGAGGCATTCGAGAATCTCTCAATCACTATGATGGAAAGTGTATGGAGTCATAATGATAATTGTATATGTATACATCCTGGTTGGGAGATGTTTGTTGGCTGGATAGCAATTCGTGAAAGTTGGATGACAATATTTGCTAATACAGAAAATATTAAATTTACAATTACTAACTCAAAAACCAGAATATATCAGGAGGTTATTGCTGTAATAACATGTTTAGAGAATATAGAAATGTTTCGAAATGAAGCGAAAATCCAATTGGGTGTAGTTGCAACTAATATATTTGAATATAATAACAATCAGAAAAAATGGTTAATAGTACATCATCATGGCTCACCTCTATCAAATTATTTTCCACCGTCACTTGTACAAATTTGATTTTTAATAATTTATCATTTGGAATATACACATAGCAACAAGAATTAAGAAAGGATCAAAAAATACTATAAGTATTAATAACTTATGTCCAAAAAGAAAAACTTTACCAAAGAACAAAAACATTTGATTAAGCAATGTATTTACTTCTATGTATGAAATGAAAAATTAGATTTCTCTATCCTTCCTATACGTCTACTCAACATCTTAAATGAATCTAATGCATCTATTTCAATTACTCCTGGTAGATGTTGGATACTCTGAATATAGTTGTTCAAAACATACAGATCCTTTAATCTTACTTCTATTTTGATGTCGTTTTCTTTCATGTCGTCTGATGATGATCTATTTATGACCTTTACAAGACCTGCCATTTGTTTTTCGATATCTTGATCCAGAGGATATCTTCCAGAGTGAATTGAATCTTCGATCATTTTGCATAATTCAGAAATTTTCATTTATGTCTAGTAAATTATTAACTTATTTTATTGTATGTATTAAGGTGATTTTCGGATTTATTATTATAATATTTTACTTTTTTAATTTGGCTAGAACATGGAGTGAGGACAAATATGCTTTTCTTCTTAGAAAAACTTTGAAATATACATTCTGTGAAGTATTCCAGTAGATTCTAGGACCATAGCCATAATTACATAGTTTGGGATTTATGATTGTATTAGTAGAACTCATTTCATTTTCTCCTTTTCTTCTTTTTCTTTGTTCTTCATATCCAAACGTACAATCACAATCATTAAAATCATTAATATCATAGCCAGAAGAAAATTAAACAAGTTATTTATAACAAGAATCCATATGACAATAGTAAAAACAACAATGAATAGTAGAAGGAAAACTGATTTATCCTTTCTGTTTCGATTTTTGTATTTATCAAAGATTTTCATTTCTTCTTATTAATTTGTCAAGATATTAGAGAATAGACATGTTTGATAAAAGTATCTTTTGGAATTTCTTTGCAAACATAATATTCTTCTCCAAATTCTGGATGAATCTCTGATAGTGCTGTATAATTTATTCTTGATGCAGTCATAAAACATACCTTAAAATCATTTGATGGTTTTGTACCATGTCTTAATTTTTTGATAAATCACGTAATTTGTTGTAAAGATCAAAGCCATCCAT
>CAWIYT010000248.1:0-5660 GCA_963840085.1 uncultured Nitrososphaerales archaeon | reverse complement strand
TTATTAGAAACTTAATTTTAACTATAGAAAATTAGAAGTGAAAATAGAGAAATAAATTCAATAAAAAACTATATATTTTATTTATAATAGACACAATTTCAGTGTTCAAAACCAATTAGAACTAGTACCATATAGAACCTAACCATTTGTCTATCTAGCAATATCGCTAGAGTAAAAGATGAATAAGGAATTACACACTATTTAATAATTACCAATAAATTAATAAATATATTCTCGAATTATAGTTATGCCAGTATTTTTAGACGTACACAAGATGCCTTCTCTAGGTAATAAAAAAATAGAGGAATTAATAGATTCCAAGGACGAGTTTGATGTTACCCCAATTAACATTCTCTTTAATAGAGATGTAGATCTATGCTACTGTCTGTTGGAGGCACCAAATAAGGAAGCAATAGAAAAACATCATTCCAAATTTAATATGAGATGTGATTGGATTACAGAAGTAACGATGGCCAAAAAATTAAATAAATCAATATCTATAAAGTAATAGATAATTAATTTAGTTTATTGATTTATTTATTCCCAAATATCCTTTTATGACTTGAATAGAATCCGTACTTTCAGCAGTTGTACTATTAGTGGTATTGTTAGCATCGCTCTCGATGTCTTCAAAAAATTACTTAAAGAATTAAGTTCAGTGGAATAATTTTATAAATATTTTTGAATTAATTTAGTATTATCAGAAGTATAGAAACTTAATATTTCAAGTATGTAATTATTCTAAAAAAATAAAAAAGATTTCATGTTAGTACAAATGCCAAAACTTGTGGTTTTCCCTTCTGAAATTCATTGTCTGGTACATTTGGTTTTTTAATTTCCACTACTATGAATGGTTTACCTTCTTTATTTACTAGAATATCTATTTTTCCATATGCATTTTTTCTTCTTTTTTCCTATCTTTTAGCTCAATATTATGGAAAATTTGTAATGTAATTGTCTTCACTTCATATCTCAATTCTGAGATGTCAATTCCAATACTAATAAAAAAAATCTGAAATAATTTGTCTTACATCCTCTTCTATAAATTTGAAAATATTAGCAAAAAATCTTTTACTCTATTCCTATAAATTTCTTCATATAAATGATTTTTTTTACCAATTAAAGATATTTATCTCATCTCTAGATGTTATAAGATAATTATTATTAATGACAAGAAATCATTGCAAAATAATATTGATGAAACAATCAACCAATATAAAAAACAAAGGTTAAATTTTTAGGCGTCTGAAAATTTTAATTAATAAGAAAATAAATTAGTAATAGGATGACTGGAATGGCTCTGATTTCCTACATCCTATTAATCGTTATACAAACAACTGTGGTATAATGATATGATTATATGGTATTGGTATTACTTATGATATTTGGGAGTAGTAAAAAATAATAATTTAATAGATAATTTTATTAGAACCTAAATTTAGAACCACTGGAAAAATTTTTAATCTTGCAAGTTAATCATAAACATGGAAGCATATACTTTATTTGCATTAATTGTCATGATAGCGACATTTATAATATTTATCGTATTATTTCCTACAGAAGGTTTTGGTCATAGAGATGGTTGCCACAGATGGCATAGTTGTCCTTCAGATTCTGGCAGTTATGTTTGTGGAGATTTAGGTTATGATTCTGAATGCTGAAATAATATTAATTTTGTAATAGAAAAAAATTAAATAGACTTCACATATTATCCAAAATGCTCAATCAATTTTATTTCGAATAACACCGATAGCGGTACAAAAATGAGTCTAATGTAAAGATACTACTATTGCCTTGTATTTAGCTTTTATTATTAGAAACTTATTTTAAAAGAGTTAAGTTATTCTAAAGACAATAAGAACTATATATTGGAATAAGAATTTATCTATATATACAAAAAATTAAAATTAATTTATTATTATCTTCTCACGTTATTTGTACTAATTTCGGATTTAAGTTAAATTAGATAACTCCGTTTCCATTATATGAAAGTTTATTTGCATTTTTCATTTCATAATTATATCAGTTATTTATCATAATTTAAAATGAATATTATTTACTATAGAATTAATTATAACATTAATTCTCTATATTTTAAATTAATAAATAAATAAAATTACTAATCTTTTTTGACCATAAAAGGGAATAATTCTTCCATTTCATTATTCATTTTGAGGAAATTTAAACCCTTTTCTGTTGTTTTGTAGATTTGAGTTCCGTCTTGAGATTCTAAAAGATTCTTCTCAACTAAGATAGAAAGATATTCTTTTAACTGACTATAACTTAAAAAAGCTTTATACATAATTTTTGTCTTAGTGGCTCCTCCATTTGCAGCATTTAGTATATTACTTACTATTTCTGTTCTACTTCTGTATTTCATATATTATCAATCAACTTGTCTATACTATTTCATAACTCAAAACATAATTTGCATTGTTAGTATCGAAACTAACTTTTTTTGTACATCATGAATCTCATTTTCCTCAACAATGTGGTTCCTAAAGTGTTTGGTAGTACTTAGATTCCTTAACAAATCTTCATCAAAGAAACTTATTTTAGCCTTGTTTATTGAATTGAATATCTGCATTTACCTTCCAATCACTTCCATTCATCATTGATTCTGGTCCAAATATATGAAACCTACCGTTATCAACCGTAAGAAAAGTCTTATTTAATTTAGTATTATTGACATCATCATTATCATCAGTTTTATTACAATGAAGATTTAATAATCGTAAAGTTCTCATATAATATACTCAATTTAATTAAAATTATAAAAGATTTTTTATCAATTTTACTCAGATATAATATACGGATATTTAAAAAATAGCATCTATCGATAAAAAATTATATTTTTTTTCGGCGCCTAAAAAGTTATTTTTTTGTAAAAAATTTTCTTTTTTCTTTAGAAAGAACAAATTTAAGAATATAAATAAAATAATAAAATGATTAAAAACAAAAAGAGAATCAAAACACTTAATAATTTTAGATTAGAATATGTTCGATGCATGAGAAGAGAATTCCTCAGTATTACAAAATGATGAAATTATCAAGAAGAGAGATACTAAAAGAATTATTCCCTAAACTGATGAGTAAATTAGTCATTAAATGAAGAATACAAGAAGAGGAAGAAGAGAAATTAATTGTCTGACATTGAGATTATTCAGAATCCTAGAGAATCAATAAGACTAGCGTATGACCTAATAAAATCAGCAGAACAAGAAGTACTAGAATATTTCCCTCAATCCATGCGTTTCGACGTCAAGTACGTATGGGTATAATGCATCTATTTAAAGAAGTAGTGGAAAATGATATAAAAGTTCGAGTATTAATTCATGCTGACGAGGAGCAAATTAGAGAGATAGTAAATGAAGTAATGTTGGTATTCCCTGAGATAAATATCAGGGCTATTGAAATGAGCTTGGATACTAGCATTGGAATTGTAGTTGTTGATAGAAAAGAATCTCTAATTATCGAAACAAAAGACGATACAAAGGATAATTCTTATGATGCATCAGGATTGGCTGCATACTCTAATAGCAGGCATATTGCTACATCATATGCTTCTAATATTCGAAAGTCTTTGGATACAAGCAGAATTGTATGAACAACTTAAAGAAGCAAACAAACAATTAAAAGTTCATGGCAAAATGAAAAAATTTAAGTCAATAGCTATAGTTGGCGATGATGCTTACCTAGTAAACTTATTCAGTGAGGCATTAAAAATGAATGGCTATGATGTTTGTTCTTTTACTGAACCAGTATTAGCATATGAGCACATCAAGGAAAATTTGAGTAAATACTCATTACTAATTACCGACCATAGAATGTCACAAATGAATGGATTATTTTTGGCTACGAAATTGTTAGAAATAAATCCTAAAATGAATGTAATTATAATGAGCACCTTTGATGACCTGGAATGTAATTGTAAATTTAACATTCTAAAGAAACCTATATCGATATATAAATTAATTAGTATTGTAAATGAAAGTATATCAAAATCTCTTTCCCATGATGACAAAAAGCAAATTTACTGCTAAAGAGAAAGGAAAAGAATGGATATTAGATGATTATTTATTCTTTACTTAAGAAAATGATTTATCTTCTTCAATTAGCAAATACTTCAAATGTAGAAGATGAACTGTAAATGAATACAACAAGTAAGAATGATATAATTACAAAAATCAAATGCCTGCTAAGCATTATCATTTAATACTTGCTATGTATTATTAAAAGATATTTGTTACCATTTTTAGTAACTAATTCACTAGTTCAATGGAATCATCTAGAAATTTCGATACAATCTATTTTTATAAATTATGGTTTCTGTTGAATCTTTGGGTGTTTTAAAGTGGTGGGTGTTACAGAGGCTACAATATATAACACCCACCAATGCAAAAAATCCGTCTACTATTTGTAGCGTCAATAGTAAAAGCAGCTCCATTTAAAAACTTGTTGATTGTTGGTTAAAAGCAGTAAAGAAGCAAATTTATTTTAGAATAATTTGTACCTCTTCTGTATTTGTTAGACAATGATAGTGGGATGATACTTCAAAAAAAGTTGTAGATTATAACATCAATGAAAATCAATTTGCAATAGAATATATTGCTATATTTGAAGATGGAACCTCTGATTCTTATATTGAAAATAAAATAAAATAATAAGAACAGCAGCAGAAAGACTTCATATTTAGCTAGAGTATATCAAAAAGGAAGAAAAATCTAAAAAAGAAAATCAAACAATAATTAATTTTTATATCAAACAATAAAAAATAATTTATTCTTTTACTATCAATTACTATTTAATATGCTATTGTTGTGGTATTACATTTATATCATACTTAACTTCAGACACAAAGTTAAGATTACTGGCTGTAGTAAAATCTACAAGCACTCCACTAGTATAAATAGTATGATTACCTACTGGCAACTCTTTTAACATAACAAATGTACCATCAGATATTGCTTCAGTAGTTTGTTGAGGAACACCAAGAATATTATTCTCAGGTAATGTAACATTAAATAATGATGAGGCTACTCTATAATTTTGTAAATCCTTTATTGGTATTGAATCGACTGTTAAGCTTGACATCTTTTACTGCATCTTGGTCAGATTTAGCACAATTACGCAAGTCTTCTTCATTTTTGAACTCAGGATATTCTGCGAAAGTACATATTACTTCAATAGGGCTTACAAGAATAGCCATTCCTTCTGGGATAGAACATTTTCTTTCTTCATAGCCGCCACTCGTTCCTGCTAGAAACCATACATTATGATTATTTTGATTCATATTACAGTATTGACCAGTCCTATCTGTAGATGGATTAGAATCAATAGGCGAAGAAAGTAACCATTTCCACCATTCTGCTGACCATTCTCCAAAACTCAATCCAAATGGTTTTTCATTTGGTAAAAAAGTAGAAAATTCAGCTGCTTCGACTAATACATTAGAACTATTATTAACATATAATAAAGATAACAATATCGGAATTGACAAAATAGCAAAATTTCGTATGGTAAAAATATAATTATTAAACACAGAGACATGATTTTATCAAAGACTATAAAAATTCTTCTAAACTCAAATTTTAAGAATTCAGAAATGATAAAAATTTATTATAACAGTATTTAAATTATTATAACAGATTGTGATGCAG
>CAWIYT010000247.1:0-22548 GCA_963840085.1 uncultured Nitrososphaerales archaeon | reverse complement strand
TGAATTCAGCAACATCCAAACCACTTTCAACAAAATCCATGAATATCTTCATTCTCATAATTTCAGAATTATAGAAAAGACTACTAATGAAAACTCTAATGAAGAACTTATGTTAAATTTATTGGTTCAGAGAGCGGACATGCAACGATACCGATTCAATATAAGTTTCTTTAGACAAATGAAGACTTTTTTTCTTTTTAATGTAACAATGGGGTTTACACCAAAAGATCAAATGGCTCTAAATTCTCTTGAGAACGTTAACAAGGCTAAGCATGAACAATTGTTTATGGATTTAAGAAAGATAATTTATCCATTAAATGTTGATTTTGAAATTCAAATGCCAAACATGATGTTGACGAAGGAAATAACTATAGATGCAGCTAATGATGAACAATTTTTCATGGATCAAGCCCATAATTTTTTACATGCTATAGAATTAATTAGAATAAGATTTGATGAATTTTTCTATTCAATATTTCCTCAAGGTATATCAAAAGATGGAGAAGGCCATAATTAACTATGTATGATATTGAATCAGATTTTTTCTGAAGATCCTTTATTCCAAATTTTGGAAGACAGATTCAGAATTTTTTTATTCCTCTTTCACTCCTAATACCAATATGAAATTAGCATGGAATGACCCACGTTCCAATAAGTTTGCAACTACTATAGGATTAATAACATCAAATGGATCTAATGGACCAAATATTATGGCTTGTGAATGGACACATCATCTTTCCTATGACCCTGGCTTGATAGCTGTTTCTATAGGTCCTACAAAAACCACAGTTGAAAATATTAGAACCTCAAAGGAATTTGGTGTTAATTTATGTGCAAGTGATCAATCTATACTATCGAGTGTAGCAGGTGGATACAGTGGAAGTCATTATAATAAGATTAATGCATTAGAGGAATTAGGATTTCAATTTTATCAAGTTAATAAAATAAAGACATTAATGGTAAAAGGGGCTTCGCTTAATGTTGAATGCAAACTATTTCAAGAAATTACTTTTGGAGATCATATAATGTTTATTGGTGAAGTAATGGATGCCCTAGATAATCCGGAAAAACAGTCATTGATATATCATGGTGGAAAATATTGGTCTTTACAAACATTAATAAAAACCAATCAAGAGGAACGTGAAAGAATACGAAAAGTAGTAGAAAAATATAGAAAAAAAGAGTTGATATAATAAATGATGATCATTTTAAGATATACTGAATGTAGAACAACTAAATAATACCTTTATTTTAGTAAATTAAACAATAATATGAAATGAGATTAGTTTATAATCTACCAAACTAAAATATTTTGATAGTGTATTTATATGATGATTCTTCATAGTTATTTTATTATTATAATTAGACAAATTATTGCAAATTTTATTATTTATACAATAACTATAGTTATAAAAATAAGGTTGTAATTTAATGATTTCTTATTATAATTCTTAGTAATTCTACAATTTTTAATGTATTATATAAAGATTGAATAGACACATTTATCTTATAGAGGTACCATGAAAATTAAACTTGATTTATCTTATTCAGCTATTATGATTATAGCAGCAACATTTAGTTAGCACTAGCCTTTCATTCTTTTTAAATAATAATACTGGAGTTACAACCACAGCAACCCGCTATCTCGGTACTATCTATGACTTTGTGATACTGAATCTAATTACCGATACTCTTGCAACACGGCTTGTAATAGATCAGACATCTCATACACTTAAAGAAGTATTGTCAGACTAGATGTTATTCTAATACTTTTATTTATGATAAATGATGAAAGTGTCAATATTAGTAATTATGCTGATGCCAATGATGATTGGTATAATAGCAATATGAAGAAGCAGTAAATAGCTTTTGCTAAAAAAGATAAAGTGATGATATATCAGATTATGACATAGATGTTTTATGTAATGCTTTAGAAGACTGTGAAGGAAACTAGAAACAATGCAATAAATTTTATTTTATGGTCAAAGATGATGACATGAAATGAAAAAAATAAGAATTAGTTTATTATTATACAAAATTGCTATTTTGCAGCAATGCCTGTACGGTAGGATCTATCTTTTCAGCCTCAGATATAGTTGAAGCAATGAGTGCTAGACTTATTCCTATAACACCTAATTGAGGAGGAGACGCAGAATTTGTTCCTTCACATTACCAATACCAATTAATAGAATATGCAACAGAAATCATTGCCAAAATAATGAAAAATAAGAGTGAAAATGGTCTTAATAATGAAAAAGATAAGTGATTTAACAAATAATTTCTCAAAACAAAAATATAAAGAAAATCATAGAGGAATTGAGTCTTTCTTAGAACAAAAAGTTTTAAATTGCTATACGATAATTTTTATTTTACATTATCTAGAGATTTATTTTAGTAATTCAATCTTTGTGCTTTATTGCCTTATCTATTATAGTAAAACAGACTTCGCTATTTTCTTTAGCCTATTTAATTTGTTATTAAAATTTATAAAATGAATAAAATACAAGTTGTCTTTTATTTATTGTTAAAGTATTTTTATTTTTATTTGTATTTTTATTTGTACGACCTAAATGATTTTCACTTATCTGATAATCTTTGTTGTTGCTGCTGTTATCTTCAATGCTCTCTGTGTAAGAGACTCCATTGCAGCTATCCTTACAGAGGATATTCCTGTCCTAAATGGGTATGCACCACTGCCTTGAAAAGTCAAAGGGTTTACCCATTCATATAGCATATTTGAATGTACACCATTGTTTGAAATAAATTTTGATAGTAAAAGATTACAATCATCTATCTTGCCAAACCTGGTCCTTGCAAGCATTTCTATCCCAGTTATCCAAGGCCAAAAAGTATGATTATGATATTCATTTGTTTTAAGGAGCCATGGCCCTGTCTTTGTAATTTCTGTTTCAGTTACCAAAGGTAAATTATTTTTCCAAGCTCTTTTCTTTAATACTTCAAGAGTACTTAATGCACGTTGATATATATCTAAATCAATATTAATATTGTTAGTATAACTCTTGCATTTTGTTGAATATTCTTTGATATTCATATTATCTATATGTTTATAGTTTGCATCTTTACTGTCTTCTGTTAATGCAACAAGATAGAGGGAAATATCTTGTGTGACAAGTCTGTTATGCATCTTCTTATCCAAATGCAAATCAGCATCCAGAAGGTCAATATAACATCCATCCTTTGCAGACCACATTTTACTCTCCACTGCCAATATCGCTCTGTTGGTCATTTCCTCTAGCCTTTTTAACTCTTTTTTGTTTCCTATCTTCCTTAGTAAGATAGAGAAATTTTTTAATGCAAGAATCCAACAGGCTTGACTATAAACTACTTTTCCTATACGTAGAGTTGTATCCATCCAATCCTCATTATGTTTCTGTTCTAATAATCCATCATCATCTATATCCCTATTTTGTAGATATATTACTGCCCTTAGCATGCATGGAATCAAAAAGTTAACGATGTCATTCAGTGAAAACTTTGAGAAAGGAATTTCATTCTCTCTTCTATTATCCATTCTTTCATTCAATGATAATGTAATTACAGGTTCTGATTTAGTAGTAGTAGGATTATCTTTTAAATCAAACAGAGTAGATAAAATCCATGATGTAGTAGATATCATTAATGCTATAGAGTCAATGTCTGGATTTTGTCCATAAACTTCGCAAAAACCTTTCTCATAGTATATTGTAGTAGGAAGAGCACCATAAAATTTCTTCTTAGTACTATCATCTGCAATAATTGGATTAAAATCCATTTCAGGAGAGCCTCTTCCATACAATAAAGGCTTTCTTTTCCACGTACAATATAAGAGAGATAGCGATGGTTCTTCTGTTGCAATTATTTGATTAGACCAAATTAAAAGAATTTGTTGAAGTGCTATTTTAAAGTGACCTGATAGAAATTGATCCTTGAGGATAAAAGCTGCATCCCTTGTCCATACTGCCTTATAATAGCCACCAGGATTTACGCCTTTGTCTACTTCTGTTTGAGTAAATTCAATAAATTTATTCAAACGTTCAACAAAGATCTTTTCTCTCTTTCTCTTTCTCTTGAGCTATAAGATTCACTATAAAGCCAGATCGTTGAGTTAAACTATTAAATAGTTTTCGAAAAATTACTAGATAAATGAATTTAGAATATTTATCAAGTAATTTTTGTAAAAAGAGTGGTAAGAAGAAACAATGGATAATAATGATATCATAACGAAAGATAATGAGAAAAATAAAGAAGAGACAAATTATGGATACAAATGCAAAGAATGTGGAATTAACTTTGGAAATAGTTTAGGAGATATGGAATTACATAAATTAACTGTACATTTACAAAAAGGAGATATAGAAATAGAATAATTTATCTTGCATTATACATGATTAATTAACATACTAATAGACTATTAAAACTAATTAATATTCTATATCTTATTAAATATATATTGTTGCAAAATAAATTTATGAATTTAGTATATTGTGTTTATTGATCTCTAAGGCAATATCAGATAAAGTATCTGCTGCAATTTGAGCTATTTTTTCTTCATATGCTATAAAATAAAATCCAGATTCTGGATTTTGATTAGGATATAAGATATTGTTAATGAGAATCTCTTTTTCAGGATCTTGTTTAATTATATTTAAAATTGTCATGACAGCTAATTTAAAAAATTCTTTTTTATTGATTTAAAAAGTCATTGATTTGTCCTTCAATTTTATTTTTAAGATTAGCATAATCTTCACTATTCTTGATGGTATCTAATAGCTCTCTCTTTTTATGTAATTCATTCTCAATTAATTCTAATATCCTTTTTTCTGATTCAATCTTTGATACTAACGAATTATGCTCGTTATTTAGCTCACAATTTTTGCATATCAAAATTTTATTATCTGAAAGGTAAAAGTCTCTCTGTCTTTGAAGATCAGGTAATTTATCAGAAATATCATGATATTCCTGTTTAATTTTTGGATAATCATTACTTATTTTAATTGCTTCAACTATTTCTTCTTTAATTATTCCATTCTCTTTCATAAAATAGTAATAATTGATAAGGTCTTGAAGTGAATCATTGTCAAATTCTTTAAATATTTCTACAAAATGATTAAGGTTATTCAAAGACAAATAATTGATGTATAATGATTGAACTTCTTGTGGACTGAGATCTAATTTTATAGCTACTTCTGTTAGACTTTTTCCACGTTTAAAAAGTTGTAATGCTTTAGCTGTATTTGATAAAACTATTTTCTTTCTTTCTTTTTCTTCTGTTTCACCATTTGCTTTTTTCAGGAGATTGCTTATCTCTCTTGGAGACATTCGAAGCTCATGTGCTATGTCTCTATAAGTTTTACCCTCTTCACGTAACTTCAAAACGTATTTTTCTTTTTCTTTGACTGATAAATTCATCTCATAATAATATCTATATCAGTAGGGTTTATAACATTTTTTTATTGTTACCATTCCTTTCAAAATGATTTCTCTGCTACCATGAAATTGTCATTGTACTCATCTACTTTCATTCAAAATTAGTTGAGCGTAAAAAATAGATAATTATATGTCATAAACTTTTTATAAAAATTTATTATCTATTAAATCTAGATTTGTATCATATCATATTGTGAAACTCCTCTTATAACTATGCTGTAATAATGTAATAATATCAGTCCCTACAAGAATTAAACTAGGAATATTATTCTATCTAACTTGAAAGATGAAATATCTAGTTATATATGAGATATAATAAAAACTCTTTAAAAAGGAAATTTAAGGTATAAATTATTAGTGTGATCAATTATTCAATTAAAGATACGTACAATCTGAATAACAGTTTCATCTACTATCTATCTTTATGATGAATGCAGTTACTCCCTTTTCTTTTCTTTTGTAAATGGGATAGATAATACTCTGCAAATCTTATCTCGGAATCCAATTCCATAACACAGAAATATATAACTTCTTTCTCTTATTCTTCTCTTTTCCTTCAGATTATATATATTATTTTAGAATAGAATATTCATAGCTAAATCTATTTCCTTAAATTAACACAGCCTAAATATATAATTAAAATAACAATATTTTAGAAATTTTATATTATTAGATATTGTTTAAAATTAGAAATGATAATACTTTATCATTTTAGGAACCTCTTATTTGTGAATTATCATCCACAGCCAGCAATACAGGCTTCATATATACACATCTCTACTTCCTTTTTCTGCTCCTCCTCCGCCTCTAGACATTTGAGGTTTTCCAAATTGTTCTGATATTGTCTTGTACATATTCAATTCTTGCATTGATAAAGGTCTTATTTTTTTAATAGCAGCATCAAAATGTGTCATATGTATTTTTAATTCTTCTTTGTGTTTTTCAGCTTCGTTTGGTTCTTTATACTTTGATATATGCTCCCGTAAAGCAAGCATAACAGCTGCAGATGATAGTGAAGCAATATCAGCTCCAGTATACCCTTCTGTATTGTCTGCCAATTTATCAATATTAACATCTTCTGCTAAATGTTTCTTTTTAGTGTGAATTTTTATTATTTGTAGCCTAGACTCTCGATCAGGAGGTGGAACATAGAGAATTCTATCAAATCTTCCAGGCCTCAATAATGCAGCATCTATAATATCTGGTCTATTTGTTGCACCTATTACCACAACATTGGTTAAAATTTCTAATCCATCAAGTTCTGTTAAAAATTGACTAATTACTCTTTCTGTAACATGTGAGTCGCCGAAATTCCCACCTCGTGCAGGTGTTATTGCATCCATTTCATCAAAGAATATAATACAAGGGGCTGCCTGTCTAGCCTTTCTAAATATCTCCCTTACTCCTTTTTCTGATTCTCCGACCCATTTACTTAGTAATTCCGGTCCCTTAATACTAATAAAATTAGCTTCACTTTCGTTTGCAGCAGCTTTAGCCATCAAGGTTTTACCTGTACCTGGTGGTCCATAAAGTAAGATACCTTTTGGCGGTGTTGCATCAGAATATGTAAATATTTGGTTATATTTCAGCGGCCATTCTACTGCTTCCTGTAATTCTTGCTTTATCGTAGAAAGGCCACCAATATCCTCCCACTTTATATCAGGAATTTCTACAAATACCTCTCTCATCGCAGAAGGTTCCATTTCTTTAATAACATCCATAAAATCTTGCATTCTAACAACAATTTTTCTTAAAGTATCTAACGGAATACTTTCACCGGAAAGATTGATTTCAGGTAATACTCTTCTTAATGCTCGCATTGCAGCTTCTTTTGTCAAAGCTTGTAAGTCAGCTCCAACAAAACCATGAGAGATATCTGCCAGCTTTTCTAAATTAACATCCTTTTCCATAGGCATTCCCCTTGTATGTATCTGTAGCACTTCTAATCTTCCATCTCTGTTTGGAACACCTATCTCTATTTCTCTATCAAACCTACCAGGCCTTCTTAAAGCAGGATCAATAGCATTAATCCTATTTGTAGCTGCTATTACTACAACTTTCCCTCTTGAAGTCATACCATCCATTAACGACAATAGCTGAGCAACAATTCGCCTCTCTACTTCTCCTGATACTTCATCTCTTTTAGGTGCGATAGAATCAATTTCATCTATAAATATTATACTAGGTGCATTTTTTTCTGCTTGCTCAAAGATATTTCTTAGCTTTTCTTCCGATTCTCCATAATATTTACTCATTATTTCAGGACCACCAATAGTATAAAAGTTAGAATTTGTTTCATTAGCTACTGCTTTTGCCAATAATGTCTTACCAGTGCCTGGTGGTCCATGTAACAATACACCTTTTGGAGCTTCTACACCTAATCTCTTAAAAAGTTCAGGATGTCTTAGAGGCAATTCAATCATTTCTCTTACTCGTTCGACTGCATCACCTAATCCTCCAATATCTTCATAGGTAATAGATGCAGCTGCACCTTCTTTTGATATCTGTATTGCCTTTGAGCTTTCTTCAGATACTATGATTTCTGTAGAATCATTAATAATAACTGGACCTGAAGGATTAGTGGAAATAACAACTAAATCTATTCTTCTACCCATAACATTAATTGGTATCGTATCGCCTTTGGTCATTAGTGCACCATTTAGGTATTCAGCGAGATACTGCTCTCCACCAGTTATTCTCAATGGTTCTGTAGGAGCAAAGGTTATACTTTTAGCATCTTTTGATTCAACTGCTCTGATTTCTATTAAATCATTAATACCAACATCTAATCTATTTCTGATTAATCCATCTATACGAATAATACCTTTGCCTCTATCGCTTTCTTTTGCAGGCCAGCTAAGAACAGTTGTTTTTCTACCAAGTGATGATAATTCTAATGCATCACCTGTAGTAATGTTTAGGCGTTCAACTACTTCAGGATCAACTCGGGCTATTTTTCTTCCAACATCGCGTTGTTCTGCTTCAGCAACCTTTAGAGTTGCCACATCGGGTGATTTTTTATCATCCTCATTAGAAGCCATATATTATCAAAACATATTCATTATCTTATATTTAGATTAAATATACAAATACTATCAAGATTTATATCAATAATGATATCCTTATTTAATTAATAGATAAAAATGAATATTAATGTAATTGTATTATTATCAAAACAACTTTTTAGTCAACTTACTAGAAATTAATTGTATTATAGTTTAAAATACTAATTTTGTGAAATAGAATTATTTTTGTTGGTAAGATTTGTTTCTATTTTTCCTTGATTATGTCATTTGAAATTTTGTCTAATTCTTTAACGAAATTGAATTATGGTTGTCGAAATTAATAGAAGCTAATTACACGGATTTTTACCATTAAATGTGACTGTATATTTTTATTATTAATTAATTTGATAATAATTAATAATAGCCTGGCTATTTTTCGATGACAGAGGATGCTCTAACGGTTCAACCATTAATTATCATCATTTTATAATTATTACCCTATTCCCTAAGTAATAAATACTTAATTTTTTAAGATATAACTAATAATACATAAACCTTTTTTATAGTACAAAATTTAAGGCAAATTTATTTCATAACTACCCAGAGAAAAATGTATCAAATACATTGTCTTGGTTTGTCCTTCTTGATAATAATGAGTTGTAGTCAATTAACAATTAACGGCATAACATTAGCCTTTTTCCTTTTTTTTCGGTTAATTTATCCACTTATAAAGTATATTTTAAAGAAAATCAAAATAGAAGATAATTTACTGCAGAATAATATGGACTCTTTTTATTTGTTCAATAATTTTATAATGATATAATTTATAGATAAGACGATTACATATCCAACCTTAAAATGCTAGATAATTGGCAGATAGGTCTACAACTTGAGTTTCTAATAGACATTATTTTTGCTCTTGCTGCTGGATTTGTAATAGGAGCAGAAAGAGAATCAAGAGGTAAACCTGCAGGTATTAGTACAAACTCTTTGGTAATCGGTGGTGCTATGTTATTTACATATCTCTCTGCTGCTGTTGATCCTAATTCAACTTCACGTATAGCAGCTCAAGTTGTTAGTGGTATAGGTTTTTTGGGAGCTGGAATGATTTTAAAAGGAGAGGTAGATAAAAAAATTACAAACTTAACTACTGCAGCAAGTATTTGGTTTTCTGCAGCCATAGGAATGGCTATAGGATTTAATTTTTACATAATAGCATTAGCAGCAGTCATATTTGCTGTATTAGTGCCTCGTATACCTCATATTACAAAAATAAAAAGTAATATAGAAGAAGGATAAGAATAAGATTAAAAGTGAATATTTTTTTTCAACAAAATCTTCATCAATATATAACAATAAACAATATAATTACTATGGACGGAAGAGAAGGTATCCGATTTATTAAAAAGTAGCATTAGATTGTATAAACAAGAGCAAAAGTCTAATTTATTAATATATTGCTAAACTTTTGCCATTAACTGATTTTTCATACAATTTTCTCTCACTTTCAAATATTCTATTCATTGTACTAATATCTAGGTATCAATGATGCTTAGAGTATTTCATTCCAATTTGCTCTAACAATTAGTGTTTTAATAAAATAGACAATTAAAGTTAATGTGAGATACCTTAGTATTCTCATGTATTTTTTATAGGAAATAAAAATTTCTGTTAGTAAGATAACAACGGAAAAAATATAGCAATAATAATTAGAGGAACTTGAGGAAATAAAAGTTCGAAAGAAGCCCTAATGGCTCCTAAATCGGCATCTATATTTATTATATTAGCAATAATAAGAAGAATTACTATTGGAAAGGCAATTTTTTTGAATCATAACAAATATTACAAACTCCATATCAATTGCTACATCGACTTTTACTAATTTGATTTCGTTGTTTATAATTTTTGGCTTTTAAATCCTCCTCCTATTACTTAATTTTTTTGGCAACATATTCTTCAGACTTCCTCCTAAGTTTGCCAAAATAATAAATATGGAGAGAAAGTAGTACGAAAAATAGCCACAACCATCATCAAAAATTCTGATGATAATTCTATACTATACTGGCTAACAAATATTCACATACAAATTCTTTATATTAAAAGATGTATATAATGCTTAAAAAGAGAGTATTTTCATATTTCTAAAATATACGAAATTTAGTTAGTCAATATAGGTATCAATGATGCTGAGAGTATTTCATTCCAATTTGCTCTAACAATTAGTGTTTTAATAAAATAGACAATTAAAGTTAATGTGAGATACCTTAGTATTCTCGTGTATTTTTTATAGGAAATAAAAATTTCTGTTAGTAAGATAACAACTGAAAAAATATAGATTTTTTTTATTCAGTAATTAACTTTATTAATGTTAATTGGTCATTCCATTAACCTTGTTTACATCTTTTAAATATTCTATAATCTATATATTGTTATTATAAGCAACAATGAGACCTTTATCTAGCCACTATTTAATTATCTTTGGCTCATTATTGGCTATGGCTATTAATAATAATTATTTTCAAGATTTAATATTTGTAGAGTATAACCTCTTTCATTATATTGGCTTTGTATTATTCTTCAGAATTTTTTTTCTAGTACCATTACAATAAATATTTTTATAGAAAATTCAAACTTAATGTAATGACAATGTTATGCAATAAAATATTTTTGATAGTGCCATCAACAGCAATATTTTTTATTATAACAATATTTTCCACGTTGACATTCACTGCTTCAACTTTTGAACAATCTGACGGAAAGAATCACACCATGCAAAATATGGAAGAATCTGCAAATCAAACAATACAAAATATGAGTCAATCTACAAATAAGACAGGAGAAGCAATTCCAATTCAAAAAAATATTACTGATTCTTGGTTCTAACCTCACTGAAGTAGCCAAGAAACTAGCTAAAAGTATCGATGAAGGAATAAAGAATTTATCACAATAAATTGAATTTTATAAAATATTAAGTATTTTTATTATTATTGTTGTTTAATTTTCGATTGCATCTACTAACCTTTTCATTCAATAAAGTAAAAAATAACCCTAGAAGTCTGAGGTTCAATAGAAAGATAAACTATATAAAGTATATGAATAAAAAATTTAAGATATTAATGAAAAAGTTGCTATCTTTAATATTTACATAAACTGATTATATTATTAATTGCGGAATTTTTACAATAAATAATTTTTACAAATCTTAATAACAATTAATTCTTTTTTTTCTAAAATCATAGATATATTATATAAATTCAAATAATTTTGATAAAAGTGTTATATAAGGTAATATGTACACATCAAAGGCAATTAAGCTTAAAGCAGGCAAATGTTATTTAAGTTGGAAAAGCTCTCATAATTACAATATTCTTTAATTCGACACGGTAGATGGCATCATTGTGTAATTATGAATTATGAGCAAACCAAAATATAAAATTTAAATTATCAATTGAGGTTAAATTAGTTTTATAAATCACAAATAAACACAAAGATGTGTCGTAACCTATTGTTCTTCTTTAATTAATTACTTTAAACTATCTAAACTTTATTATCTCCTTCAACAATAATCTTTTTAATTGTATTGATTGAAAAGTTAGCATTTTGTAATGAATGAGGTGTTTCACTATTTTTCTAATTTATGTTCTTTTTCAATAAAATCTATTATATCTTTATCTATCTTTGAATGTCATATTCCTTAAACACATCATATAATGTTTCAATCAAATTAATATGACGAGTTATAAGTTTACTCATTTTTTTAGACTTTGTTCCTTATCAGTAAACATTATCTTTGGCTCTTGACTGAACTTCACTCATATTTAATGGAAGCTTACCTATTTTTTTAGGATAATTTTCAACAACAAAAATTTTTTTATCTTTACTTGGAGAAGCTGCCATAACCTCTCGTATTGGTGTATTACTTAACAAGGCGCCATCCCATGCATATACCCTATCATCTACATCTATCCATGGAAATCCATATTGAGGATATCCAATAGTAGCTAAGAGATGTTTCATCTGTATCTGTGTATTGTAACTATCAAATATTATTGGTTCAGCTGAAAGTACATCAACCGCAGTAATTATAAGACGAGGATTATTATTCTGTTTATATCAGGAGAGAATTTTTTAAAATCTATGTACTTTTCTAATGTTTTTCCTAAGGGAGTAATATGATATATAAGTCCATTGAGGTGGTAATGTATTAAAATCATTATTATATAAAAAATATATCTCATTATGTTCCAATTAAACTATCTAGGAGCAAAGAATTTTGGGACTACAAATATTGCTGTATTAATGATGCTGAAGAGGAATTTTTAAAATTAATTTAATCATTTTGATAATTGTAATCAAAGGAAATGTATCAGGTATTATATTATGATACTTTCTGCAATTTCTATCCAAAAGTATTAATCTTTTTCAAGATTATTATTTTTACTTCTAGCAAGTTATTGCTCCATTGATTGCACCTATTGATGTTCCTGGTATTATATCAAATTTTATATCTTTTTTGTAAATGTTTTATAAACTTTACATTCAAAAGCGCCTAGTGAACCTCCACCTTGTAAAATCAATACATTTTCAATATCTTTTTTATGCAAGGGATTATACATTATTTTTAACTTATTATATAGAACTCTTACTATTTTGTTTTTTCAAATTCTTTAAGTCTTTCTTTTAATCATTGTTCAAAAGTTATACTGCTAATTCCTTTCTTGAGTTCTAAGTCAAGTGCCTCGGTTGATGTCACATCTTTTTAACTATCATGTCTAAATTCTTGAATAGGTAAAGCTTAAGGTATCCAAAATATCATAATTCTATGTACCATGGTTCTAAACTCAACCTCACCACAGGACAGAAGAACAGTATAAGGAGATTGATGAAAAAAACTACAGATAAGAGACATTATCGTAGATTACTGGCAGTACTCCAGAAGAGCAACGGTAGAACTTTTGAAGACATTGCAAAGGAACATGGTGTGAGTATCAGGTCAGTTCAAAGATGGTTATCAGCATATCTCCAGATTGGAATGGAAGGACTAGAGATAAAAAAGACAGGTAGCACACAATCCCGTATAACAGATGAAAACAGAGAGATTATACTTTCTGTACTTTTTAATGATCCCAATATTTTTGGTTATATCAGAAACACTTGGAGTCTGAGGTCATTAGCAAAGTGTCTTACAGAAGAACTTGATATTCCAACAATTAGTTTCAGACATCTTCAAAGGATACTGAAAGATATGGGTATCAGGTGTAAAAGACCAAAACTTGAACTTGAACATGGAGCTGATTATGATGAGGGAAAGAAGCAAGTAAAGAACTACAAACAAGTAGCATCAGCTCTCAAAAAAAGAAAGTGATGTTGGTCTTTGAAGATGAAACCATAGTAACACAGAAGCCATGTATAAGAAAGTCAATGAGTTTTGAAGGTGAACAACAAAAAATTAGGCATAACGGTAGTAGAAAGAAATTCTCAATGTACATATCCATGCTATGGCCTGAACAGAACCTGTTGTATGATTTCTATGACAGATCAAATTCCACCAATGCTATAAACCATTTAGAGAATCTCAAGATACATGTAATGAAAAATAATGGTTGGAAAAGAATTGTAATGATATGGGATAACGCTTCATTTCACCTAAGCAAGATGACAAAAAAATATATCAATGGACAGAAAGACTGGCTTACTGTAATACACCTTCCAAAGAGGGCTCCATATTTGAATCCAAATGAGAGAAAGGTAAATCAACGTATAAAATCAGATGTGTGTGCAAACAGATTCTATACCAATATAGAAGAACAAAAAGATGCAGTATCAGAATATCTTGATAAGAGATTCGGAAGATGGTATAATGACATTCATGATGACACTTGACTTATTTATATAAAGATACTATTCTAATCCTAAAAACAATTATCTTTTATTAATATATTATAGAGATAATGAAGGAATAACTTTATTAAATTCATATTAAAATTTTTCTCAATGAAAATAAAGATAAATCTTGGAATTCTAGTTTTAGGAATTTTTTTTACAATATCAATAAATTCTGTTTTTGGTGATTCAGACTTTGTCCTTGAATTGATAGATGTAAATAAAGATCCCACAATCTCCAAGTTAGAAATAGATGGTGAAAATTTTCAAGAAATATGTCCAACTAGTAAATGTGATATTGAGTTTACTAACAGTTCATTTAATCCTCCCAGACCTAACAATATGACTATTACTCACACTATTGGTTTTGATTTAAAATATAATAGTACAGATGTAAATGTAGATCCCACAAAAAAAGAATACCTTGAAAAATTTAGCGAAAGTATGAACACGTGTATAATTTATGATATTATTAAGGATAAAGGACGGGAAATCTATTTTTGTAATCATGGAACAAATAGCATGATAAGAAATTCTGATTTTAAATTTTGGTATTATGATTCTATTGGAATTTATGATGCAATAAAAAATACTTATACTGTAAAGGGTGATTTAATAGATAATTCTACATATTAAAAATTATTTCAGGATGTTGATTATTGGGTTGAAGTATTACAATGGTACATGTGCACAAAATCAATATTCTACTTTATTTAAGAATTGAGTAATATTATATGTACAATGATAAAAATAAATTAATACAAAATAGGAAAAACAGACTTTCAAATTCATGATCTAATTGCAATAGGATGAATTGCAAGAGTATTTTCAACTAAAGCAGTAGAAAAATTAAAATTACTTTCTATTCTTGAAAACTCAAGATGGAGTTCTTCACATAATGAACAACCATGACGTTACATTATATTTACAGACATCAGGATAAATTAAAGGAAGCACAAATTGTTTTACTAGATATAAACTCATGCAAAAAAGAGATCCCATTTTAATTTGTATAATAACAAAGAAATCTTGTTCTGATCGTAATTATTCCTTAATCTGTAACTATTGGATGCCAATGTGTATTAATTACAAATTTTATTGGTTTATCTGTTATCACATATCCGTATAATAAAAGGTTTATAAATTAAAAAATTACGCTCATATAGAACAAATCTTAAATTATAAAAGTTTTATTTCTTTAGTTAGCAGAATATTCATCTTAATCTTCTGATGATATAATATAATAAAGATCGAGTATAAAGACACATTATTATCCTTAGCCTATTTATCAATTATTTGATTATGCTCAAGTAAATCCTTTTGAATGCTCGTTTTATCTTTCTTTCCTCTTCTTTTCTGAACCATTTGCCACTGTTCAGTATAACCTCAAGTAACATCTTCTATATCATTGGCAGAGAATGCTAAAACATACTCATATTTCTTTCCCCAATTTTGTTCATAATAATAAGGATTGTTAAAAGAAAAAGGATTGTCCAAAGTTGAATCTATATATATCCATTTTTTATTTATCAATGATTCATTCCAACAATGATCAAGATAATCGTGTACTATTCGAGTTTGAATTGACAATGAATTTAGAATAGCCCCAAAAAGTATCGACCATTCACTGCACCGTCCGGTTTTTGTTTCTGCAATCTTTAGTATTTTGGCATACCGAGGAAACATTTGCTTAGATCCACAATTACCACATGTATGAATTTCGGTTTTTCGCAATATCGTTGAATCTCCTTCTATGATTTGAACGTTCGTGGATCTATCATTATCACATATTTTACAGTGTAGTTCTTTGGGCATCCATTTAATAAAGTCATTTTTAAACCAATTTAAAAGAGGCTTTAATTGGTCATTAGGACTAGATTTTAATATATTTTCTGGGACTAAGTCAAGTGTCATTATAAATGTCATCATACTCTCTTCTAAATCTACTATCTAGATATTCAAAAATTTAGCTATTTTAGTTAAATGATATGACATCTAAAAAGACACTTGACTTAATTGTTTGACAGAATCCAGAATTGACTGGTCGTTATATTGTTCTGATATTCTTTTGTAAAACGTAAAAGTGTTTGTATATGACGAAAACTGGTTCAAGTTATTAAGAAGCATAATCATGTTTAGGCTAAATAATCAATTGGTCTGCCAGAATTAATTGTTTTTTCTTTCGTAAAATTACTATAATTATAACTATATAGCGAATAATTAGTAGAAGCACCTGCAAGTTTTTTACAATATCATAATTGCTGTGTTAATTTAAGAAAATAGATTTAGCTGTGAATATTCTATTTCTAATCTATAGTCATTAGATTATTTTGAAAGAAGTAAAGAACATCCACAGTTATAGTTATGTATTCTCTTTATCTATATCTTCTTGGTCAAGTCTTAGAATACCTCCAAAGCGTTATTCATATTTAGAGATAAACAAAGAAGTTACGTATCTGTATGGAATAGGATTCAAAGATTTGGTTCATTTCTCATATTTATAAAAGGAAAAGAATATATGCATTCATTATATTGATGAAACTGTTATCCAGATTGATAACAACAATCATTATTGTTATGGATTTGTATTGAACCAGTACATAGTTCTGTGCTTGGAATGTAAATTTCTGAAGAAAGAGAAATATGCTTGTTGTCGAAAAATTCTTAGATCTCTGATTGTAAAATATGGAAAATATACTGTATGTATATACTCAGCTGGTGGTCGTGGAATATGATACCCATAAGAAGTATGTAATGTAATTGGATTAAAACATTATCTACATTCTCCATTTGAGAAAAGTTTGATGGAAAGAGTTAACAATCAACAGTATTTCAATAAGGATAGAAGCGAAACTTTTGATGATTACTCTATCGATGTATTCAAAAAGAAGCAAAAGGATACGAAATCTATTATACATGTACATGTACATAACTGGTTACAATTCTTTGTTTCTCTATGTATATAATGATATTACAATAACAACAACAAGAAATAATCAGTTTAAGTTAAAGGAGGTAAATATATCTTAAATTAACAGGACTCTTGACTTTCAACATATCTACTTTATATGGTTCAAGGAATTTGATTTATTTTTTTTCTCACTATTCTATTGTGTTATTGGGGATTGTTTAATGATATATTCTAATTTTTTAATATAATTATTTCATTAATCTATTATATTTATTATTCTGGCATTTTATTTATTGCCTAAAAACCTCCAGAATTGAATTATTAAAATGTTTTAATTACTAATAACAAAATATTAATTTATTACTAGTATATATTTAAGAGATTATAAGAAATTCATTTTTTATCTATATAATAATGACAATTAAAAAAAAGTTTTAGAATTATTGTTAGTTATTGTTTTCGTCATCATCTTGTCCATTATTATTATCTTGTTGTGATGCCATCAATCCAGGATTAGCTAATTGGGCTTTGAATACTTCAGTCTCTGCTTTTATGACTCCATTTTGAATATTAGTAATATCATCTAATGCCTTTTTAAGATCTGTTTTAGATATGGAATCTTTAATATTTTGTATATCTTCTGTAAATGTAGTCTTATTTTGTAACAGTAATAACTGATTCTCTACATCTGTAATTCCTGTTAATGCATCTTCTCTGTTTCCATTAGCTAATGCTTCCTTTACATTCATTAAATTATCCTTTAATTCAGGAATATCTAATGCCATTAATGCTTGAGCGTTTTGACTCATAGTTTGATTTTGTCCAGCAGCAGCAGCTTGCGCAGTTTGATTTTGTCCAGCAGCAGCAGCTTGCGCAGTTTGATTTTGTCCAGCAGCAGCAGCTTGCGCAGTTTGATTTTGTCCAGCAGCAGCAGCTTGCGCAGTTTGATTTTGTCCAGCAGCAGCAGCTTGCGCAGTTTGATTTTGTCCAGCAGCAGCAGCTTGCGCAGTTTGATTTTGTCCAGCAGCAGCAGCTTGCGCAGTTTGATTTTGTCCAGCAGCAGCAGCTTGCGCAGTTTGATTTTGTCCAGCAGCAGCAGCTTGCGCAGTTTGATTTTGTCCAGCAGCAGCAGCTTGCGCAGTTTGATTTTGTAATGATGAACTAGTAGCGTTTGTAGCATTCGTCTGGGCTTGTACATTATCCAACAGTGTAGGAACACTAAATATCATTCCTATTGCCAGAATTGAATAGACATATATATTAGGAATTTTCACTTCAACAAATAAAAAGACAATATCGTTTATAATAACGTTTATAATAATTAGTTCTTTTTCTTTATGATATTATCTGACTTATTAATAGCAGAAGATGATACCAATTCTCCTCAAATTATATAAATTCTCTTTAGCCAAAATTCATAAAATAATTAAAACTATTTGAAAATAAAGTAATATTTACAAAAAGTAGAATTTGATCATAAAGTTTTCATACATTTTGTTAAAAAATGAAATATTATATAAGTTCAAGAATAAAAAGATAATTAATCAACAATTACCAAAATTTGGATTCCATGTTATGGAAGGTATTATTTCCATTAAATCTTTTTTCTTGTTTTTAGATATGGTATTTCCTTTTTCATATGCTTTCTTTTTAGAAAACATTGATTTGTACCTTCCAAATAATAATGAATTTCCTATTACTGTTACTGAGCTCATAACCATTTTAATCTCTCAAGCATTAGCAACCATCCAAAGATTCTAACTCCAAAGAAAGAAACTAATACTCGCACTGCAATTAGTATCAATCCAGTACTGTAAATAAATGCCCCAAAACGGGTTTTATTTTATTTTAGAGACTATAGATGAAAATCGTCTATTACGATCTCCTCAGTAGGTATCATTTCTCTTGGTCTTACCATAATTATTTTACGTTGAACTTGCTCTATAGTTATTCAAATTCAGTATCTTAAGTTTGAAAATATTGAAAGATTTTTCTGTTGTGGTGGATGTAGAACTTCAAATAAAAAAATTATGGTAGATATCTTGAAGCACCAAAAAAGGTAGAAGGAAGATGATTAATGTATATTATTGCATCTGCAATATGAATTAATATCCGTATATACAGAATCTTGGTCAAATTTATCTTTACAATTTTAAAAATACAAATATACTTTACTTCCATTTATGTCTAAAATATGTTTTGCTTTTTTTCATCTATGTTCATTCCACATATTGGATCTTTTGACATACCAAGTATATTGATAAAAGATATTTAACATAGGACTTAATTAATAATAGAGATATCATCCTTTCAATTAATTTTTAAACGTGTGGATCAATAATTTTTTCACTTATAATTTCTTCAGTTATAGTCTGTATTTTTGATACTGATTTTTTTTAACTATTACTTCTTTGATGTATGGCTTTTTAATAACTTCTACTTCTCTCTTTAAAGGAATTTTTATTTGTATTTTAGTTTCTATCGGATTTATTATTTCATTATATAGTTTGCTAGAAGTGTTGTTAGAGTATAAGCAGAGATCATTAGTATCTGGTCTTCTTTCTATTACTAGTTTTTCATGCATAATAGGAATTGTTCTGTTTTAGTTTCTTTAACTGTTTCCTTTGTAATATTGCTTCATCTACAAGTTCTGTTTTTACAATATCTAATTTTTCTTCCATTACAGGAATAATAATTTCATCTTTTGTTTCACTTAAATATCCTTAGTATCGTCTTCTTTTGTTATATTATCATTGATGACTCGCCTTTATCGAGATTTACTTTTTGAGATTCCATATATGAATCTCTTGCTTCTTCTTCAGTTACTTTGAATAATACTCTATTACCATCATAATCTTGAGCTAGATTTATTGGAATGGAGAAAAATTCTTTATTAATTATTCCCTTTTGTGTTAAGATATATTCTGAATTAACATTTTATATTTTGTCAAGATCCGCATTATCAATTCCTCTTCCTCTTTTTATAGTTTCATTCCAAGGAAGATCATCAGATTGGTCTCATATTCCTAGCTATACTATAAATTATATAATAGCTAACAACACTGAATTTTAATAATATTCAAAGTTATGATCTAATAAGGTACGCACTTAATGAACATATCATCTACTTAAGTTATATTTCGTATAAATAATATTAGAATGGAATTACCAAATTCAGAGACAGATAATAATGATAATGTTTCTCTACTAGAAAAAAATAAAAATAAAGATGTTAAAGAGGATAAGAATCCATTAATAGTTGCTCCATTACAATCAGAAAAAGTTACTATAATAGTCAAATCACCCATGCTAAAAGATAAAGAATCTTTAAGCTCCAAGGTAGAAGAAGTATTAGAATCAGTTAAGTAGAATGCAAGTAATATTGTTGATAGGGTAGTAAAAGTAGAAGAACAAGATATCAATTCTTTCAAAAGAGATACAGTATCAATTTCTCAATCCTAACAACAATCAATACAAGAATTTGTCATTCCCGTGATAGCAGAAAATTATTCTTTTTCTAAAAAGATTTTATCTGAAGATATAAATATTGAAAAAATATGGTCAGTCAACTTACATTTGAATTTGCTAGTGGTAAAAGACAAGTATCAACAAATATTATAATCTAAGAATACCAAATAAAATGGCTAATGTAAAATCATATTTAACTGTAATAGAAGCACAAATACTATTAAAGTGATTTAGACATTCTTATTAAGAACAATAATAACATACTAACTTTTTATTATGAAACAAGATATAGAATAGAAATCAAAAATCTATATCTGTAAAACTTTTCTGAATTAACTTAACAATTATTTATAGGTAAGTATTAATAATTATATCAAGTGAGAATTTATATTAGGATATTTAGTTTAGTATTGCCAATAATTGTAATAACAACAGCAATAACGGGCCTTTTAATTCCACAACAATTGATTCATTCTCAATCTACTATAGAAGAAGAAAATTCAACTACTAACTTTAAACCTATAGACTTAATTAATTTGTCACCTATACTAGAATTTGAAAAAGTTAAAACTATTCCTAATGAAATTCATGTTGGAGAAAAGTTTAGTATAAATGCAACTGTTATAAATACAGGATCTTATCCTGTCACTTTTATATCAAATCTTTGTGATTCTGAACTTTATGCAATGTTTGATAATAAAGTTGAAGAAGTAAATGCTCCAGAATGTAAGATGGTCTCAGAACCAGTTAAATTGAATGCAGGGGAGAAAGCAATAATTCAACGTATTTCAGATATATCAGGTATAACATATAAAGCCTTAGAAGAAGGTGAATCAAATGCAGAAGTTATTCTTCCATATACAATAAATGTCTCTGAGGGTATATCCATAGATAGTCATGCTAAAAATACATTTACAGTTACTATAAATCCAAATTCTTTTTAAATTACTAAATTATAATTTAACGTCTATATTTAATTATATTAGTTATATTTAGAAATTGAATATTGTAAAAAGTTATTCTTAATTATGTGAATAGATAAATATAAAAATTTAAACTAATAAAATATAAATTCATTGAGCAGAAGTTCAAGAAAAAGAAAGAAAAATTAATAATTTCTTATATTTGTTAAGAGTCATGTGAACAAACACATGAGTTCATTATTTAAACTGTTTCTAGTTATACTGCCATGAGAGTTATTGTAGTTACATGTCCAATCAGATACTGTCTTTCCAACCAATATCAGATTCATTTCTAAATGTAGAATTATTGATTGCCTTTCTCTGTAACCACATCCATCTTACTTCTATTAGATTTAGTTGGGGTGATCTGGTTGGCAGAAATACAAGAACTATTCGCGGATAGTTATGTACTATTGCATTTCTTGTCTTTTTTGATCTATGTATAGATGTACATTATCCAACACTACAAATATTGTTTTGATGTTAGAATCATATCTGGAATCGACACGTCGCATAAAATCTATAAACTGCTCACTGGTCTTGTTTCTTCTGTATAGCAGTGTGTATACATCTTATCATTTGTATAATCGTAAACACCAAATGTATTGAGAATTCCTTTTACTTTCTGTGCTTTTTCTATCTTGGACTGTGTGGAACACCATGATGGACCGCCATATGTCTTTGCTGCTGCTATAGGTCCTTTCTCATCTTGATATAACAGTAAGGAATCAGAAGATGTGTTATACCTTAACTCTTCAATCCTATTTTTTTAATTCATATTCAGGATCTCTGCTTTTACCCAATATCGTCTTTGAATTCCTCCACTCTATGCCATATTTTATCAGGACATTCTTTACCTCTGTATGGCTAATACTGTTTATAATCTTCTTTT
>CAWIYT010000246.1:0-34994 GCA_963840085.1 uncultured Nitrososphaerales archaeon | reverse complement strand
CTTCTGCATTCACAGTTATTCACATGTATAATACCATTTACGTATTCTTTTTGTGAATGATTGACACTTTTGTGTATGAATCCATGTTCTTCCAATTGGTCATATGCCCTATATATTCATCTGTAAATATTGTGGAACCATACCTGCACTCTGCTACAGACACTATCAAGAAGTGACTGTTGTAACGGAACATCAAAATATGTCAGTCCATTCCTTCTTTGATGAATGCATGTTATCATTGGATGATCCTTGTAAAATGTACCTCTACCTCTCCAAGGCTTTAGCCCTCTTTTCCTGGGTTTTCTTCCTGATTTTATTATCTCATCATGATATGGTCTACCTTTGAATCCTGCCTTGATATAGAATTCATCACCTTCAGCAAGACCATCAAGTTTAGTAGAGGAGGATAATAATAATATTTTTTCCATAACTGTTCTGATAAATCGATAGCATCTTGGATATGGTACTATTACCTCAAGTGATATCTCTCTTATTGAACATCCAGGCCAGGTACAAAGTATAGATACATTGCCAAAAACCATGTCTTCAATGGTGTATGTGAATAATGAAATACGGTACCAGTTTTATCGTTGAATCCTCTTTCACACTGCTTGCAAAGGACTTTTGGTATGAACGGTAGAGACCATCCTTCTTTATGTTATAAGACTGGCAACGTGGACATATTACACAGTCATTCCATTGAACCTTTCTAAGTAAACTGGTACACCAACTTTCATCAGGAAGTGAGGTAGTTAATGTAAACACATCTTAATTAGGTGTTATCTAGCTTTAAGTTAGCTGAAACATTCAGAAATAAGAGCGAATCAATTGAATTTATTGAACAGCAGAGTCTTTTCCTAGAAGGTTTTTATTATTCAAGAGGCTCTTTAAGATAAATTCATAGATACCGTCTTTCAATACTACATAAATTAAATAATTCTTTTATGCGGTATCATTGTACTTAACATTTACACTTTATTTATGAGTACGATTAAAGTGATCGATATATTCATGATCACTATTAAATAATTTATTACATTTACTGCATAATACTGGTTCGCCTGATCTATTTTTATCGATCATAATTTATTATCATAACTAAATGTAATTTATGAAATATATATGTTAAATTATAGAACGGGCACCTTTCTTTTAGATTTTTTAAATTTTATTATTTAATTCTAAAAAAACAAATGTAATCAATAATTTGTAAAAAGGTATTATAAAATACAATTAATTTAGAAATAATTACTAATAATTATATTTAATTCTTTTTATACAAATATAATAGATAAATACAATTAATATATGTTGTCTATTAGAAGATATTTATTCCAATAGTTTATTCATCAATTATTAAATTCATCATAAATATACTTTCCAATGATTGATTAACTTTTAATAAATGATATATTTTATTTTGATATTCTTCTTTATATGTCTCTGTTTCTTTTTCTGTTATCTGAAATAAAACGTGGTCTTCATGAAAGCGTTCTACCAAATTCTGTGGAATAATGAATTTATCTTTATCGCTATTAGGCTTTTCAGTAATTATATAATTCGGTGTAATTTCTTTGATTTCACCCAGGTCAGTATTATCGATACCTTTGGCTTGTTTTTTAATAAGGTTTTCTGGCTTTATAACTCCACCATAATTGTCTCTCATACTATTTATAGTTCACTGATGTATTTAGGAAATTTATGCAAAAATAATATAAAAATTATTAGTAAGTATCAATTATAGTTAATTTTGTTTTTGTAAAATTATTATCTCTTCAATCAAAAGTATATTTCTTTGTTATTATTGATTATGATTAATAGATGTAATAGCTATAAAAGTTATAATGTTTTAGTTTATTGTCTCTATTCATATATATATAATAACTATTATATCAATTTCTGCTTTTTCAAATCAAAGAAGAAGAAGATGGGATGCTATTTTCTAAAGGATTAAATTGCATCCTCATTTTTTTTATAATTTTGACTACATTAACATTTGGTAGAAATTTTATGTATTTACAAAAATATATTGCTAATATGGAAACTTTATCTTATATTCCAAAGTAATTGATGTCACAATATTGAAGAAATTAGAGATTATTGTCCATAGTATAATAATATATTCACTATTATTTGACCTTTAGTTCTATCTGTAAAACCCCTATTACTAAGGATTTTCAATTTTTTGATATGGATAATACTGGTTTATATATATCTAAACTAGTTATTCTTTGTAAACTATTACTATAAATTAGATTTTATAAAGTAACGAATAACGGAGTTACAATTATTTAGAATATCTTGATAAATATATTGCAATAGAATTCTAATAAACTCTTTAAAAAGATAAAAAATCCGTCTTTGAAAATATTTTACAATATGTTGTTTTGTGTTTTAATATGGAGTGCCTTTGGCTCTTTGATTTTTGAATGCTTCTATATACCATTCAAACTCTTCAAGAAACCTTATAACTCTTTTTTCATAACGTTGATCTCTTAATTCACCATTATCATCAAATACCTCTTGAACTCTTGATATTGAAAAAGATGAAGAAATTGAAGGTGCTCCTAATTCTGCAAATATTAACCTAAGATGTTGTACAGCATTAACTCCACCATACCCACCAACAGAATAAGATACAATAGCAGAGGGTTTAAAATAATATTCTTCAAGAAAATAATCAAGTGTATTTTTCATTGCTGCAGATGTGCTATGATTATATTCAGGAGTTACAGGAATATAACCATCTGCTTCGACAATTTGGTTTTTTAACTGTGTTAACTTTGGTGATGGATTCGAAATTTCCTTATACATTTTATCTAGTAATGGTAAGTCAAGTTCTAGAGGATCGATGAAATAAACAACATGTCCCCGTTCTTTCAGTTTTTCTTCCATCCAATGAGCAACTTTTATACCTTGACGATTTTGTCTTACTGATCCAACTATAATAGCAATTTTAGCCAAATTATTATCATACCTCATTTAATTACAATATTTTTTTCCTTTTTAAATTTTTATATTAAAGTATAATAATAATTAAATTAAAAAATGAAAAAAACGATTTTAAAATTTAGAAGATTATTTTTCTAGCCAATTATAGAAAATTAATATTAGTATTTGTCTATACCAATTAGCATAAGTATACTGACTTTATTTTACTATCAGGTAATACATTTTATATAGCAATAGCTATTAGCTTGTACTTTTAACATGATATATCTTATTGATTGCTACAAATGTATCAAAAACAAGATTTGAAAAACTATACAGATCTGAACACGATACTAATGTAAAGGAAAGAATGCTACTTGTTTTAAATGTAGTATACGAGAAACAGATTCCCGCACAGGTAGCAAGATATCTTCACAGAAGTAAAACATGGGCATCTGACTGGTTAAAGAGATACAGAGAAGAAGGAATAGAAGGATTAAAAAATAGAGCAAAGAGTGGTAGACCTCCGGATATATCAGAAGAAACAGTATACGAGATAAAAAATGAGTTAGCATCCAGCAAACAAGGATGGACTACTAAACAGGTAGAAGATCTGATTGTAAAAAAGAGTGGTGGAATAAGATACCATTATACCCACATTTACAGACTAATGCACAAGTGGGGATTCAAGCAAAAAGTACCTAGAAAGGTACATGTAAATACTGCATCCAAACAAGAGAAAGAAGATTTTAAAAAAGAACAAGAGAGATACTGGATAATCTAAAAGATGAATTTACTGCTATATCCATAGACGAATCATTCTTCTTCTATGATTCACTTGTCCGGAAAGTATGGATAAAGAAGGATGAAAGACCTGTTGTAAGAATTACTGGATCTCATCAAGAATCAGTCTTGTTTGGTGCTACTAGCTTGGAAGGAAAGCAATTGTTTAGACAGTATGACTGGTTTAATGCAACCACATTTTTAGACTATCTAAAACAGATACATAGAAAATTTCCAAAATGCTATCTATTCCTTGATAAGGCAAAACAGCACTATAAATCAAAAAAGGTACTGCAATATTTTGATAAACACAAAAAGGATCTAATACCTGTATATCTTCCAACAGCATCTCCAGAATTTATGGTACTGGAAGAAGTATGGCATATAGCCAAGAATGATTCTCTTGTTCTACAGTATTATTCATCATTTACAGATTTCAGAAATAAAATATCTCAATATTTCAGAACAAAAAGATTTCATCTTGATATGAGGAACTACTTGTTAGAAGGTGTCAGCTAACATATGCTAAGTGGTATACGTATTTATTTTTATTACTATATTTATTTGTTTATGTCTATCTATTTTACTTTGTCACAAATTTAAGTATCATAAATAACAGTTTAACTTAATTAATTTCGTTATTAGAGAATATCAAGCACTTTTTTATTATTGGTTAAATTGAAATAATTAACCTAATATAATAGAGATGGATTTGGAAAATGATTGAATGCATAACCACGAATAATTTATTATTATTATTATTTTATTTTCAATTGCTCATTCTCAATAAGTGATTTCAGATTAATATGATATCTTTAAGTGACAGATGTTTTTATTAGATCTTTGCGTAATTAGGAAGGAATCAAAATATTCTGAAAATTAAATTAATTTTTATAAATTTTATAAATTTAATAACATTATTCTCTTTTATCTTAGATCAGATATGTAATATTTTACATGATCGTTAATTACGCAATAGATCTATTGTCATGATTTTAACATAAGAAAACCTTTTTGAGGGACTTAATAAAACATATAAAAAAAAGATAATGATAACGTAGTAATGATAATAATTGCTTATCTTAACTTCAATTTTTAATTTCATCTCCATTTATCCTTTGCAAAATAAATTTTTCTCCACAAAAAGGACAATATTTGAATCCTTTTTTATCATCCCCTAATTTTGTGTGTCCTATGCTATTAACAATAATAAATATAACATTAGGTTCTTTCATGACTTCAATATGATCATAATCGTAATATTCTGGATCTTCTAAATCTATCAAAAAGTTTTCTTCTAAATCATTACAACAATAACCAAGTCTATTATATACTATAAAACTGGTGTATCCAGCGTGAGTTTCAATACTAGAGTTAGTTTTTTCATCTATTTCTAATTCAGAAGTAGGCTCTAAATCGTAATATATTTTCATATAGTAATCTCTAAATTAATTGATAAAAATTTAGTTAATAAATTCATTTAGATTTTAAAAAACTAATGCTAGTACTTTACCTATTAAATATTTCAACGTAGATTAGAAGTTTAGGTAATGATATATATATATTATTTTTTTAGCATATTTTTTGTTTTTGATGTAATAATATAGATTCCCGATTAGAATTGGGGCATCTACTAGAATTCCAGATTCAAACTTAACTTTGCTTTTAACATAGTTGAATTAAAACAATAGAAAATTATAAGGTAATATAGATATTTATTTATTTATTTAGAGTAGGATACAGATAGAATATTACCGATCTTCTGCTGCGATAAATGATCCGTCTCCTAATAATTTCTTTCTATTTCCTTTTTGAATATTATCATTATTTGTTAATAGTTGGGTAATTGTCAAAGCATTTGGTCCCTTTAGTGGCTTTGTTTTTAAATTTTTGATAGTAGATGATGACAAAGTAACTCTTTGGACTTTTTCCCTAATTGGAACTATTTTATTTTGCTCTTTTTCTGTTCTAGATGAAAATGTTGAATTGATTTTTTTTATGCTTTTATTCTTTCCATCCATATCTAAAATATATCTCATCTTTATCTTATCATTTTCGAAAAATCATATAGTCATAATTTTAGAATATATGCCAATAACACATTCAATAATAATAATAATAATAAAGATTTATCGTAAATAAACTTATACTCTTTCTAATAGTTATTAAAAGTTAATAGGTTAGATAGGCAACAGTATATCTGCCAATTAGTCCACATTAAATTTGTATTTAATTTGAAAGTTATAGCATAAATATCCAATAGGCAAAGATTGAAAATTTTCTTTAAATTTTTAATTATAACTTTTATACTTCCATTCAATACTAGAATATACAATTTCTTAAGAATTATAATTATAAAATTTTCTATGAGTTTCTAATTCTTAAAAAATAATAATCTTAGGATTAAAAGAATAAGTGATTATTTATGTATCCAAATAGATTTATTCTTGGTAATAGAAATTTTTATAGATCCTCCATTTTCATAATTTGCCAAATTTTTTTCAAATTCTTCATAGAATCCAAGATTATAGCAAGCAGATGGATCTTGATCTAAATCGCAACGTTTTTTCATTACCGAGTATTCATCTTGAAGTTTTCTCTAACCATAATTTTGCTATTTCTGGATTGGCATTGAGGATTGTTTGTACTATATCCGCAGAATAGAGGGCAATTCTATATAAAAGTGGTTTATTTGGGATTATATCATAACCTTTTAAAATTAATCCGTTTGATGGATCCTGCAAGTCCTGACTCATATATGAATTTTGTAATTCTAATATTTAAATTGTTATTCTTACATCATAATAATAAAAGTATGTAGGATTTCATAATTTTTTAATAAAACCTTTAAAAAACTTTAACTTTATAATCAATAACAATAACTTTTTTTTATTAATATAAAAGTTAATAATATATGAAAATAAGAACTATTATAATTACAATTACAATTACAATTGAAATTATAGAATAAATAACCTTATTTGAACAACATTATCTATGTCAATTGATAAGATTGATCTTGGATTAGAATATGATGTCCATTTGGCTTTAAGGTTTTAACAAATTAATTGTTATAAAGATAGTAGGTTCTTTATCATCAATATAAGATTAACAATATCAATTAAAATTAGTAAATCAAATAAAACATATTTACTATATATATCAATTAGACTTAATTTTAAGTCTCGAGCAAGATCTATTTCAATCCAAAGGCTTTAAGTAAAGTAGTTTAAATTTTTATTAATGTTATAATTTTTATTATTTGAAATAAATGTTGTATTATTGTTTATCTAAAACATACAGAATTTAATAGGTAATCTATGCAAATATCTTTATATTAAAGAAATGGCTTCTATCTTACTGTGCCTTCTAACAATTCAACAGTGATTTGTAATACTTGCAATAAAGAAGTAGATGTAACTAATGTACAGAATGGAATTAATTACGATGAGTATTATCTAAGCTGTGGTCATATACAAAATGTTAATAAGCAAATGATAGGAGACACTATTAACGATAAACAATCCACATGTGACATTTGTGGCTTGACAGCTCGTTCAATTCAAGAACTCGATGAACACAAATATCATGCACATATTAACAAAGAGAAAAACAATAAAAAATCATTTGAGCAAAATATTGATCCATTTTCTTAATAGAATAATTAAAATATTTGAAATTATCATTGTTAAAGTTGTTATAAATTCGCTCAATCCTTCATTAATATCAGAATTGTTTACCAAGCGACGGGGAATAAGATTTGTGATAACTAAATTTTTATTATAACAGAATTCGACAGCATATCTGTTAGTTTAAAATTTCTAATTAAATAATTAATTGTAATTATGGAGACTGTCAAATAATGCTAGTAATAACTTTGGAATTATTGTAAGAATAATTATTCATGAAATAATCATTTGGTAGATTTATAATAGACAAAAGAAAACTTGAGAGAAACAAGATAAACTCCTATTGCATATACAAGAAAGAGAAGGAAAAGATAGGAAAATTTTAAAGACAATTCAGGTAGTTGAACATTTTAATGATATAACTATTAAAAAGTATTCTCTCATTAGAACAGAAATTGATTTAAGATTACAAAGAAATAAACATTCAGATTTTTCTTAAATATAATTAATAGATGTTTATTAAATTAAAAAAAAGTATATGAATTTAACTCTGATTCACAATTATATTTTTTGATTTTGTTCTTTTTTTCTTCCTCCTCATCATCATCTATAACTTTTGTTTCATGACCTTCTCCTATTGGTAATAGGTTTTCTGGTTGTTTTTCTTCAATCAATAATTTCTTTTTCTTTTCTTCTTCTTCCTTATTTTTTTTAGCGATTTCATCTTCTGCTTTAGACATAATATTATTTCCTTTAATGTAATATTGAATAAAAAGGATTTTGGTTAATGATGAATAGAGTATATTCATTGAGATGTAAGCATCATCATCTATAGTTACTATATTATATTGTATCCCTTAATTTTGTTAGTATAAGAGATAAAGAGAAATATTTTTCCCTTTTTCTAATTTTGTTTTTTTACGATTTGACTTAGGAGATTCTTAAAGTGTTCAGTTTCCAAATAATTCAAAATTTCGTTTGCCATTTTATAGTTAATATCTAGTAAAAGGCCATCTTTAATTCTACTTCCTTGCAATTTTTCTGTTATCTCTTGTAAAATTTTATGATCTTCATTATTTGGATCTTTTGTAGTCATAAATGTCTCTGAAACAAGTTCTAACTGTACTAATTTGTTGGATTTATATGCATACATAATAGTATCTAAATGGTCCCGACTATATGCCTTATCATAAACAGCAGCAATGAAAGCACAAAAATTACGAATAAATTGTCTTTGAATTGCAGTTAATTTTACTTCATCCTCTAAAATTAATCCTTTCATTAGAGCCATATTTTTGCTCATAAGAGGGTTATGTATTCTATTTACAATATCCATCCAATTATCACTTGACATTGATCTAATAGAATAGAAAATGTTATAATTAACTTTATCCAATAATATTCAAAATTTTTCATTGTTATGAAAAAGAAAATAAATTTTCATCTATCAGTTTATTATTGTGGATACTATAGAATCAGCTTTTCAGATTCAATATTTTATATTAAGGTTGTCTAAGTAAAATACTATATTTAGAATCAAATTGGAAATAATAGTATAAGGCATATATGAAATTATTCCTAAAAGAAAAATGTTTCCTATCTGATGATATTTATTATGATTGATCAAATTAAAAAATCTTTAAAGCATTAATGATTGTTTGGATGGGAGAGCTCTTCTCATTAATCAGTTATTCTATATTAGTAATAGGAGAAAAAAATAGTATACAAAGAATTATATTCATGCAATGGATCTCTGCAGTCTTCAGAATTTCTCAAAATAATAGTTTTATTATTTCAAAGGAAAAAATTTAGAATTACTAAATAATAGTACAATAATATTTTTACTATATAATGTTATTTAAAAATATGATGATCAATACGCCAACTTCGCACTCTAATTTAGAAGAAATTATTGATGAAAGCATTAAATCATTTGCAATTGATATTAATAAGTCAGATAATCTTAATTTTAATTCTAAGCAGATTGACATTTTGTTAGAAACATCCTACTTGTTAACTAAATTATCTTCAATTAATGCTGAACTTCAATCAGTTGAAAATGAAATTATCAACATCCAGAAATCAGACCATACAAAAGCGAATAGAATCATTTAAAAAAATGCTCAAAGAAGAGATAAATACACTAAATTGGCTTTTACAACAAATTTAACATCTAAAAAATACAAATATAATGATATCAGCAATAATAAATTTACCAAAAATTATTAAATATTATAACCATCTAGACTGAACCTTTCCTTTAAAAGTTTGTATAGAAATTGGATAAAAGTAAATTAAAATTGTAAATTAAACTAAGATTATTGTGTAATATTATAAATACTTATTATCCTTTTAGTACTAATTATAATATGAACAGTATAAAAATTATCTCTTTTAATGAAAATAATAATAACAATACTTCATTTTGCTCAATTTGTAATAATAATTTTAAAACAGTATCAGACCCTGAATCAGGCGAAATTATTTGTAATATCTGTGGTATAGTTTTATCTGATGAAAAGAAATTACCTTTACATCCACGAGTGCATGAAGAGATGGCTGTTATTAGTCATGCCAATTCAACAATAACAACAACAAATCCAAATACAAATTTACAACATTTAGAAAATAATATCTTGTTAAATATTGAATCTCCTACTATTATTGGTAAATCAAATGTAGATGCTGTTGGAAAAAAAATTAGTAATGACATGCAAAATAAAATGGATAAATTAAGAATTTGGGAGCAAAGAACTAGATATATCAATCCAAAGGATAGAAAGTTAAAGTATGTATTTAATAAATTAAATAATATAAAGCATAAACTAGGACTATCTAATGCTATAGTAGAAAAATCCTTTTATATATATAGAAAAGCCTCATCATTAGGATTAGTACAAGGAAGAACAACAGAAGGAATTCTATCTTCTGCGATATACTTAGCATGTAAAGAACTTGAAACTCCAAAGACATTGAAAGAAATTTCTGATATCACTAATGTGAAAATTAAAAGTATTTCAAAATACTCTAGGCTTCTTATTTTTGAGCTTGATTTAAAACCTATACCAGTCATAAATCCAATAAAATGTATTGTAAAAATCGCAAATAATCTAAATTTAGATGAAAAAATCAAACATAAAGCTATCAAGATAATGAAAGAAGTAATGAAAAAAGAAATTCATGTTGGAAAGAATCCGTTGTCAATTGCAGCATCAACAATATATGCAGTATGTAAAACTAGAGAAGAGAATGATAAAACTCAACTAGAAATAGCAAATTCTGCAGATATATCTGCAGTAGTAGTAAGAGATAGATATAATGATATAATTAAGAAAATCAATTTAGAGCAAATGATATAATAGATCTTTTGTATAATTAGAAAGCTTAAAGCTATATTTCTCATTTATCAGATATTTGCCATCCATAAATTTGCTAAATTACGATAGATTGTCTAAAAAACCATTATTGTTTAGATCCTTCACAGGATTGGAATTATCTGAATTTGATTCAATTTACAAGGAAATAGAATCTAGATATACACAATACGAGATAAAACGTCTGTCTAAAAGAAAGGAGAGAACAAGATCAATAGGTGCAGGAAGACATTTCAAACATTCAGTAAAAGGTAGATTCATTATGCTTCTTGTGTACTACAAACGATACATAACTAATTCATTATCAGGATTTTTGTTCGAATCTAAATCAAAGCAATGTACATAGAGATATACGATATATGGAACCTATAGTAAAAAGTTGTATTCCGCTACCTCAAAAGTTATACAATCTTACAAGACGATTGAGAACTGTAGAGGAAGTAGAGATACACTTTCCAGGATTTAAATCGTTTATAGATGCAACAGAACAAGAGATTTCAAGACCAAAAGACAAGAAGAGAAAAAAAGATTACTATTCTGGTAAAAAGAAAAGACATGCTGTAAAGACACAACTGATGGTAAATGCTCAAGGAAAGATATTGCATAAATCAAAATTCAAGAAAGGAAGACAGCATGACTATTCTGTTTACAAGGATGAACATCCAATAACACCAACAAATGTAGAAAACTATTATGATCCTGGCTATCAAGGAGTAGAAAAAGATTTTCCAAATATGAAAGTAGTATTGCCAATAAAGAAGAAACGTAATGTTGAACTTACACAAAAGGAGAAAATATACAACAAAAGACATCGTAGACAGAGAGTAATGGTAGAACATACTCTATCTGTAGAATAAAAAAATTTGGTATAATGGGAAACAAGTACAGAAATAGACTGAAAAGGTATGATGTAATGTCTGATATTGTTTCTGGTTTAGTCAATCATAGAATAATATATACTACTAGGAGATAATCGTAATTGATTACAATGAAAATATAGTGTAGATTTTGTATAATTACGCAAAAGATCTAATATATCTAATCATTAACACCATTAGAAAATACAAGCAATAATGCAATAATAATTTATTATAAAATATATTCTAGTTAGGACAATAACAATGCAAATACAATAAATCCTCTAAATACAATTTGTTTATTTAGATTAATTTCCTTTATTATTATAATAATAAGAAATTGAAATATATTTAATTTTAATGAGTTATTATTGTAAACTAGATGACTAGATGATGACGTTACTTATAAATCTGGACACCTTTACAGTCTTCAAGATTTATCTTCCTCCTTCTGTCTATATCAATATCCAATAAAATATAAAATTTTTTGATATAATTTTTTCATTTTTTATTGTCATTCTTAAAGTGAATTTATTCCTTTTACTAAGAAAATCAAGCTATATTCCAATTGTAGAATTTAACCTAAAACGACATAAATAATAAGATTCTTATTTAGTTTAGTTTAAATTATCATAGTTACATAAAAAAAATTATAAAGTGGATTTACTTTGCTAATTCTTGTAATCCTTTGCCGATAGTTTCAGCAAGACCCTTTGCACCTTCACTGATATTTTTGCCTATGGCCTTTGCTCCTTCGGTAATATTAGACCCAGCCTCGCTGGCATTTCCTTGAATTGCTTCACCAGTTTGATTGGCACCTTGTTGCATAGCTTCCCCAGTCTGATTAGCAGATTGACCCATTTCTTTCATAGTTTGATTTGCCCCATCAGATTGTGCAAATCCAGAATGAGTTAATGTTCCAAGACTAAGTACAGTGGCAATTAATGCTGGCACTATTAGAAACAATTTATTGTATATCAATTTGTTAATTTTAGATGTTAAACTTTCTTATAAATATTTTTAGCAAGATCTTACTAGAAAAAAAATATGAAACATTATTCAAAAAGAGTATATGTGCATTTTGAAGAATGCATTAGCCAAAGAAGGTAAGAAAACTATTTTAACTTACAATTATATTTAGAGCCTATCCCAAAATGGCTCTTAATTTAAGATAACTTCACCTCTTTCTTGCAAATCAATTATCAAATAATTTTCAAATATTGTATCATTATACATATAGAAACAAAGAATTGTATCCAATTATGTACATGAAATAAATTACATTCATTTTGCATACATGAATAGTAGCCATCAAAACTCTCGATTCTATCCTTAAAGTATTGGTTGACTCGTTCTATCAAACTTTTCTCAAATGATGAATGTAAATAATGTTTTAATCTCAAGACATTACAAGCTTCATTATACCAAGTACCACCCTCACTGTAAACTGTATATTTTCCATATTTCTCAACAAGAGATTCTAATGAATTTTTCAACAATTATCATGTTTCTCTCCTCTGAGATATAGATTTCAAGCACAGAATTATGAATTGGTTCTATACAGACCCATAACCAGAAATGTTGATTACCAATTTGAATAATAGTTTTTTCTATAATGAAGGCTGTTACTCTCATCCTTTTGTAAATTTAACATGACTCAAACCTTTGTATCCAATTCCACACAGACACGTAACTCCTTTTTTCATCCTTAAAGGGTATTAACGCTTTAGACGTATTTCTTAAACTCAACCCAAGAAAGTATAGATAAAGAGAATACATTACAATAAACGTGGACATTCTATTTCTTTCAAATTTAATTTTAATATAATAGACAGGATACCCATAGCTATAGCGTTTACTGCTTAACTGAGCCGCCAAAATTATCTTCCTGTAAACAATCATACTGTTTTCTAACTGTACAAGACCAAGGTAATTCTCTTTTCCTTCTTTTCATATCTTGTAAATAATTTCCTGAATCTATTGTGCCATGAATTTGTTCTCTCTACTACCCATCTTCTTGCTGCATGAGGTCTCTTGTTAAATTGCTTTTCTTCTCTTCTATGTCTTATATGTGGAATGTATCCTCTCTTGAAAATTTCTTGTTCTATTTCTTTGGAATGATACGCCTTATCAAGACATAGATTCTGCTTTTTCTTTTTCTTTTCTATATCCTTCTTATCTTTTGGCAGTGGTGGTAGTAGTGGTCTTTCTATAACTATATTATAAACTGTATCAGTTGCTACTCGTACATCATATGTTTATTTGCAGATGTTATAATAGTAGACAAAGGAATACCATCTTTATCTGTTGTAAGAATATGTCTTTTGGTTCCTAATTTACTCCTATCTATAATAGGACTATGCCCAGTCATCGCCCCCCCCTCTAAAGGTGATTTTACAGATATACTATCAAGTGATTGCCATGACCATTTGATTCCCTTTTTGTTATCGTATATTTTTAATAATCTAGCCCATAATCTGTCAAAGATACCAGACTGTACTCATTGTTGAAATCTTCTATGACAGGTAGAACCAGAACCGTATTCTTTGGGTAACATTTTCCATTGACATCCATTTCTCAAGACAAACATGATACCATCAAGTACTTTTCTATATGGAACAACTGGTCTGCCTATAGTGTTCTCTGGTTTTTCATCTGGTAAAATATTTTTAATTTCATTCCATAGATTGTCTGGAATGTGTATGATTGTTCTAATAACATGCTGCCTGCCGTTTCTGCTTCCTTTTTTTGTTCAATTGTAGTATAAATAAAGATGATCAAAACAAGGAGCTATATTTCTATCTATTTTTGGGATAGACTCTTAATTTAAAAGGACAATGTAAATGATTCAATCCCTTTATTGTTGTTTTTTTCTTTTGTTATTGTAGACAAATTACTTGAACAAATACTATCAAGATGTAACAGAGAATACAAATAGTTCATTGAATTTAGTGTTTATAATTATTAATAAAAGTCCATTTTACTTAGAATTAAATAGTAACTTGATTAATACAGAATATATGATTTTTTACAGAAGAATGGGAAACATAGGAAATATTCCACCAAATATGATAGATTTTGGAATTGCAAGACAATCCATAGTTGAGAGAGTAATACAACAACAGCAGGAATTACTTAAGAATATTAGTATTTCTAATTCGACTTCTCCATTCACTTCTCTTAATATATATGACACTGATTTAATGGTAAAAGAAGAACAAGAAAGAAAAATATTGAGTCGAGCAAACAAAGTTGAGGATTTTGGCAGTATAGGATTTGGTAATTTCTAGCATAATTATTTTAAAATTCTATATTTTTGCATATTCCATATTTTAGTTTTGGTACTTAATTCTTTCAACATCCACAATCAAAAAAAATATTAGGATATACAATATTTTTGTTGTTCTATTTGTGTAGTCATGAATAAGTTTAGGAAAAAGATATCTAATTCTTTGAATACTTGAATTGTGATTAGATATTGTTATAATATTAATTTAAATATTATAAATAGTGGAATCTATTTATTTTATATTTCTTTGTTATTTTGATGTCAGGTTATTGATTTTTGAAGAAACAATACTAACGTTGATTAAAATGAAGAAAACTTTGATAAGATGAAAGAGAAAAGTCGATGTAAAAAAATTAGGTGATCTTATTAGATTTAAGTTTTGTTAACATAATTTTCATAATGAAAAACCTCAACAAATATTTATTTATTATTAAATAAAAATTAACTATTGATATCTCTTTTTTTTTGCTTTGTTGCGCAACTATGATTTTCGTCAATTTTGATTAAAAAAGTGAATCTACAGTTATATGAAGAATCAATATTGACAATTTGTTCCTATCAAAATCTTGTATCATATTATCGATTTTCATAGTTGCGCAACAAAGCATTTTTTTTAATAATTATAGTGTCAATAAACTGTCTTATATTTTGATAGATAGTCGCCTCATTTTTAGGATTATAATAATAAAGTTCTTCGGTAGCTCCATGATAATCAATTCTTATATTTTGTGCTATTTGTAATGGAATTGATGATAAAAGTAATTTACACAAACTATATTCGTCCTGTATTATATTAAATCAGTTGAATTACATAAGCACAATCACGAATAACATTTATAATATTATCTTTCCCTTTTTAAATCTTCAAGTTATTCTTTTTAAAATTATGCAATATCAATAATATTTAATATTGTTTTCTAACATTCATTCTCATAGTTTAAATACTAAAAGAAATATAGAGAAATACAACTTTTACAATAACTTAATTTTGTAGTTGTAAGAAATTAATGAATTTCATGTTAAAGAAAAAATGAGAGTCATGTTTGAATAGTGGAACTGTATAGATATGAATTAAAAATTAGAAAAGAAATAGAATGCTATGATAAAGTTATGGAATCACGGCCTAAGTATCCTCAGATATGGTATAATTTAGGTTTAGAATATAAACAAATTGTTAAAAAACATTTGTGTAGAGTTATAACCATCAACAAAAAAAAGATATGAACATGAACTACTTTAATGTATAAATTATATAACAATTGTAAGATGGGAACATCACTTAAGATTCGGAAAAAAATACCGCGTTGATCGATATTATATTATATTTTAAGTTTTTTGTCTAACTAAAGGATACAGTTGTTAAAATAGAAAATTTCGTTTAATTTGATTGCACAATTTAGACAGAAATTTTGCATGATCTATTTTTACTAAAAGATATATTTAAAAGATGCTGTAACAGATATCAACAGAACATGTTTTAACCAAACAAAAAGAATAACTAATAGAAGCATAGTAAAAGATGATATAAAAATGAAGTTAAAGTTACATCTTTGTATTTTAAATACTGTCCTTATCATTTCAGTACCTAGCAGCAATAATTCCTTTTTCAAATTAAATCTATGGACAAGGTCCGCCAAGCAACGACAATTCTTTGGTTTCTGAACTCTGCTAAATTTATGCCGATTTAAATTTTACTAATTTTTCTAAACTTGACTCCATAACTGATTTTGAATTGCCTGAATTTTATTTTCCTGATATAAACGGTACCTACTAGTTTCTGATATAGTAGAATATCAAGTTAATCTTCCAAAAGATTGGAAAGGAAATTAAGTTTATGATGAAGACAGTATTTGCAGCTCCAAAAGAGATCAATCTTGAAGACATTGGAGTCAGAAACCTTCATAACCATTTCCGCACTGGATCAAGAATACTTGGACATGCTAACAGATTTAACTCAATTACCAAGCTTTGAGAGAGAGAATCAAGAGACGAGGAAGGGTAGCTCCAAGATAGTGACCCATTTGATAAGCCTACATCTTATAGTGATATAGATTGATGTAAGGATTTCTACACTTCATCTTTTACGATTAATGGTATTAGTGCCGAAGAACTAACGGCTGATTGTACTGATGAACAGGGAGCAAACACAAAGACAAAGGTATATGCATTTGCAACCTCGGATGACTCTATTATTTTAATCGGTCTCTATAGTAACTCTACTAATGAATACAATCAATATTTACCTCTTTTTGAGGAATCTTTAAAAAAAATAAAAATCTCAAATCCTGGTGATATTGCTAAATCAGAGATATACAAAAAATAAAAAGAATTAGAATTGCAATCAAATAAGACAAAGAAATAGGCAATATTTTACTCTTTCCAGTTTTATAACTATATATTTATTATAGTAGTTAGTATGTTACCAGTTATAGTATATTATTATAGTGCTAGAAATTATCTTTTATAAAATTCTGAAACAATCTGAATTTATTAATTACTCAATTAAGTGACTATACTGGTAATTAAAGCGAAATGTAAAAAAACAAAATGACTCCATTGATTGGTACTATTATATAAAGGTATAGGCTTAATATATTTTTGAGATTTATCCGTTTGACCAATAGCACAATGAATTGAGAATAATGCTGTCTCAGATAAAGTAAAAACTAATATTACTAAAACTGTAAAGTAAAATAGATTTATATTCATATTTATTATTCATATATATATATATTATATAATATATGATATAAAGGATCATCGAAGATTAAATTATTATTATATTTTCAGTAATTTGGCAAATGCTTTTTTTATCATTTCTATTGGTTTCAAATAGAGTCTTAACTAGAACTTATCTTGAATTTGAGATTTTTGTTTATTTTTAGATATTACAAATAGAAATAAATAAGAATGATATAACCAAAAAAATCAAAACTTTATTACATATTATCTGTTGTTGATGTATTTATAAAGTTATTTTTTTTATCATAATTATAACATATTATTAGGCTAAATGAAATCATTGATATTTCTGAATAGTTTCATTTTTCTTATGTTATAAAAAGAATAGCATAAATAAAATTGTGTAATATCTCTTGTTTGGAATATGTATATAATTTTAAAATTAAATATATTTATTTACCTTTTCTAAAAGATGAAACAAAAAAGAATTTCTAAAACCAAGAGAATTATAATATCAAATCAAGATCGATAGACAGAAGTGCGTAAAATCCTAACCTATTTTAAAAGTGAAAAATGAAAAGAACTTAAATACTTTACTTGTCGATTTTATAATAGGATATTAATAACAAAAATAAAAAATATAATCTTATTGGCTTTATTCTCTACACTTATTTTGAGTGTAGTAATATATGTCACACAACAAAAAGTATTTGCTCAAGGTCCACTAAAATTAGAGAATAACCACAAAACATAATCACCAATTACCAAAAAAGATCATAAAATTATTCTAGGTGATATTTCTATTTTAATAAAATATATTACAACACTATCGGTAGAACTATTAGATTCAAAAATAACAGTAGGACCAATCAATAGCTTCCATTCTCTTATACTTCCATTAGAGATTTGAGAGCATAGAGAAAATTCTCAATACGGATTTATTGATTTACCAATTTTATTTTCTTCCTTGTCTATAAAAAATTGAGTATATTTCTATCAGCTTCAGTAGATCATAATACTAGTAGGATGTTTTTATAACTGGGCAACTATAAAGTAATAATAAATGATAAAATTTACCTATCATAAAACATAGTAAATACAATAACTTTATATTCTATTTTTAGTGGTATAAAGTTATTTTATCTTGCCTACTAATTCTACAAATTCCTACAAGAATAAATTCTAAAATTAGATCATCAGAATCACTGACCAAATTTATTAAAAGTGTTAGTATTCGAAACAAGAATACTGCAAAACAATATTATTCTCGTCTTTTATTTTTTGAAAGATTTGCACAAGAACAATATAAAATAAAATGTATAGATAATTTGGTTAAAAAATTAAAAAATGGAAAAGATTAGATCCTTATGATATTTTAAATGATTATTGTCTATTTTTACAGAATAACTATAATAATCTGGATCAGTAACATTTAGAGATAAAATTACAACAGTAAAGACTTTTCTTGAATATAATGATATAGAGATTAGTCCAAGAAAATTCAAACTAAAGGTAAGATTTCCAAAAACTGTATTTAGACACAAAGAAGCAATTGATAAAGAAGATATCATCAAAATTTTAAATGGTTGTTCTGATTTGAGACTAAAAACATATGTAATGTTATTGGCTTCTACTGGTTTGAGAGCAACAGAAGCATTATCTATAAGACTAAAAGATTTGGATATTGATTCTAACAATGATAATAATAATCCTGGCAAAGTTAATTATCAGAGGAGAATATACAAAAACAAAAGTTGACAGATATGTATTTTTGACCAGAGAAGTACAAGAATCAAATAAAAATCTGGTTAGATTTCAAATATAGAACTCGTAGAATTTGTTATAAAGATAAAGAAACAGGAAAGACTATAACTGAATATAGAACTCCTGAAAAGAATCCAAATGAACTAATTTTCTCACTATATCAGGTGGATAAACCAAGTCCAGAAATATTATATGATAATTTGACAGGAATTTTTGCAAAAACTCTAGATAGAATAGGAATGGGTTCAAGAGAAGATGGAAATGAGACTAGAAGAAAAATAACTTTACATTCCATGAGACGTTTTGTCAAAACTACAATATCTGATTTGGGATATGCAGATTATTCTGAGTGGTTCATTGGTCATTCAGGTTCTACATACTGGCGAAAAAAAGATAGTGAGAAAGCAGAGATATTCAAGAAAATTGAACCTTATTTGACTTTTTTAAATATTCCACAATTGGAAAGACAGGGAGCAGACTTACAAACTAAGATAGAAGAATTACAGGATATAAACCAATTATTAAGATATAAGCAAAATGAAAAAGAAGAGCAGATTAAAAAGTTAGAAGAATCTGTTGCATTTTTAGCCGATAGATTTAATGCATTTCTAACAAGTCAGCCTGGGAATAAAATCCTTTACTATGAGGATGATAATAAAAGGTAATGCAAAGTGGAAGAAGATTAAAAGGGATTGAATTAAAACCAGAAATAAACAATAAAGCAATTGGAACAGTAATTCCTTCTACTTCTACTAACAGCAGAAGCAATAAGAAAAGTTAATTTTTTAAAAGTCTCATTGATAATTTTTGCGTCTATTTTATTTATGTACTACTTCCCTAAACTTCTTCTACTTGTCATAACAAGCACACGATATTCTCAAAGAACGCCTAGTTTTCTATAAAAGATACATTCGTGAAGTGCTACCAATTGAGGCAAAAATGACGGAAAAAACTAAGAAACAACCGATTTCGGATGAGGAGCCGGCTCCTCATCCTACTCCTACTACTATATGTCAGCACTGGAAGAATTCATAGACAAGAAAAAGAAGTAAACATCCCAAATATCTATCGATAATATTTGTATCTATTGTTTTTTATATATATGTATGTAAGCATTACTTCTCCTTCTTCTTATTATCATTATTATTTTCCTATTGTTAGGAAATTATAATATATTTATACATAACAATTATTAGTCACAAACTATAATACTGACAATATGTATTCTGAAATAGTAATTATTCCAGAGAAAAAAGGTATCAAAAAGATTTGTCACCGATGTGGACACACTTGGATATATACTGGACAAAGTAAATTTTTTTGTTCTTGTCCAAAATGTAGAACATCAATTACAATAAACAAAAAAAGAAAAATTTTTTTAGAAAAAACTAGTTCTTCTTTTGTTAAAAAGAAGAGTGAGGTGAAAAAATAAAAGATTACTGAAAGACAGGCTGCGGGGTCTGTTGGTCAAAACAATTCGGCCCCAAGCAGCAAAAACATTGGACGGAGATAAAATTTCTACATATTCCAAAGTTAAAAACTTTACTTCTGGGGAAACTAATGATAATATTGCTGCTGTATTAAATATACTAATAGATGAAAGCAAATCTACTCAAAAATCTATAGCACTTGTGAATAGAAAAATTTGTGAATTATCGGTCTTCTTATTGAAAGATAAGAAAGCCCAAGATTGTGAGAGGAGGTTTTAATTTATTTTTTATGTCTACCGATAATAACAATAATAATTCTAAAAAAATTATTCATTTAAAGCAAAGTAATGAATTAAAAGGAAGTGGTTTAGTAACTAATTCGGTCTATTATATCGATACTCATGATGTCAAAATATCATTGAATCATGTTGCATCTACTGATATAATATTTACAATAGACCTTAAGAAGTGGCAGAACAATCTTGATACAATTGCAGAGATGGCAGAAGAAAATGGTATACATGATAAAGAATCAAAACAATTGCTAAAAAGACATTTGAATGATAATCATGATCAAATTAGAGCACATTCTTTTACTGCTGCGATTGAGGAGGAAGAAAAAGAAGATAAATCATCTTTACCCCAAATATTGGTTGAACTTGTATTAGAAAATTCTTCTTCTGCTACTACTACTGTTTTGTTCAAAGATGAGTTCAATGTTCCACATATTATTGTCATGATAAATAACCATTATCACACATTACCAATAGATAGTATAAGATTCAAAAGATATCTATCAAAATTATATTATGATACCTATGAAGGTAAAATTGCTAATACAGAGGCTATTAATAGTGCAGTTTCGCAATTGGAAGCAAAAGCATTCTATGACGGCCAAACAATTTCGTTGCATTTAAGAGTTGCATGGGGTAATCCTGATACCACAGAGGAGGCAATATACTATGATTTATCAGATGAAAAGAATAGATGCATAAAGATTACTAAAGATGGTTGGAAGATTGTAGAAAATCAGACTGATGTTTTATTTAGAAGATATGAACATTTAAAACCACAAGTTGAACCGATCAGATCGATAACTACTACTACTACAAATATCGACAGCACCGACGCCATCGACAGCAAAATGTTCAACGAATTTATCTCCTTGTTTAATTTAAAATCAAATAAAGAAGAAAATACTGCTAAAGATATTAAGTTGCTCCTAAAATGTTACATTATATCATTATTTATTCCAGATATTCCTAAACCTATATTATTACTTCATGGAGAGCAAGGAGGAGCAAAATCTACATTTCAGGAACTTATACAAATGTTAGTAGACCCTAGTATTACACAAACATTGACATTCCCAAGAGATTCTAATGAATTTATTCAACAGTTATCGCATAACTATATTGCATATTATGATAATGTATCAGTAATCCAAGATTGGATATCTGATCTTTTGTGTAGAGCGGTAACAGGTAGCAGTTTTTCCAAAAGGGCATTATACACAAACGACGATGATATTTACTATAATTTTAAACGAATTATTGGGATCAATGGAATTGATTTAGCAGCCACCAAGGCGGATCTTTTAGATAGAAGCATAATAATGCAAACTGAAAGAATAGACAAGAAAGATCGTGTAAAAATTAAAAAAATATGGCAGAAATTCGATCAATTAGCACCATATGTTCTTGGATATATTTTCGATATTCTAGTTAAAGTATTACGATATAAAGCAGAACATGGAGAAATTGATTTTCCAAATGGTCTAAACAGGATGGCGGATTGGGAGGAATTTGCTGAAATCATTTCACGGTGTATGGGTACGATAGAAGGCGAATTCCAGAGAGTATATCAAGAAAATATTGGAGTTCAAGTAGATGAGGCAATTGCATCTAGTCCATTATCTGAGGCAATTATAGAATTAATGAATGATAAAACTGAATTGACTGAAACACCTACAAATTTACATTCTGAAATCGAGACTATTGCTGTAACTAAATTAAATATAAACACAACAAAAATAAAATCATGGCCTAGATCTCCAAGTTATCTAAGTCGCAGATTAAATGGAATCAAAACTAACCTTAGAGAAAAAGGAATTGAGATTACCATCGGAAATAAAGATTCTCAAGATAAACGCCAGATAACTATTATTAGGAAAGTGCCGTCTGTGCCGTCTGTGCCGTCGACATTTGATGAATCAAGCACAAATCAGCCGGAAAAAGTAGACGGCACTGAAAAAAATGTTGATCAAGTGCCGTCGAAAGTGCCGTCGACAAATACAAGCGATATTCAAACACAAAAACATAGTTTAGACGCCACTGACAGCATAGACGGCACTTTACCTGATAATATAACAACAACAGCAGAAGAAACAGAAATGAAAGAATCTAGAGAAGAAAAATATCGTAGAGAGCATGAAGAGATGAACAAATGGGGTATCTGACTTGAATAATAATAATATTATATTAGAATATCAACTACAACAAAAACAACAACAAACTTCTACTACTAGTAGTAGTAATGTAACAGAGACCAAAATAGAAACCGGTTTAGATTTTATCATTAATCATTTTGATCCAACTATATTATATTTTCCAAGAACTATAATGACCAAGAAATCTAACGGTCAAATAGTAATATATGCAAAGGAAGAGGCATTACAATATTTTATAGGATCTGAATTTCAAGATTGCCGAATTAATGCTTTCCGTTATTCTCTTTCTTCTTCTTCTTCTTTTAATTCTGTTGAACAACGATGGACTCCAGACCTTCTTTTTATTGATATAGACAGAAGTGATTTCAAAAACAATGATAGAAGATGTAAACTTGCATTATCAAATACATTAAGAAATATTAAGGAAAAACTAGGAGGTTATCCCACCGTTTTATCTACAGGTGGAAGGTATCATATTTATCAACCAATTGAAGGAATAGTATTTGAGAATTATAATGATATCTTTGATAAGTTTAGTAATGATTTTGATTTGTTTAAAGAATTTCTAAGATTTTCTAAAAATAATTTGTCAAAAGGTAAAGCAGATAAAAATAGTAATCCTTCTTTCAAATCTTGCTTGTTAAGTGTTGTACTTGCATAGATAGGTAACAGATTCACTTACCAACATGGGTAACACTTTCTTTTATCTGCTTGACTATGTTGTTACTACTGGAATTATTTAATCTTGTTCCTTTCATAAGAAACATTTCAGATGGTGTATGACCATTGATACCACCATGTTCTCTATCTTCATTGTATGCTTTTACGAACATGTAATACATTTTCTTTCCATCATTTACATTGGGAATATTTTCAATTGCTAGAAACTCATTTTTAACTATCTTGTTGTATGCCTCAATTTTACCTTGTAGTTGTGGATAGAATTTTGGAATTGGTTTATCCTTTATCTTGTTCTTTTTCAAGAAACCTTTGAATATTTTGGATGTAAATTGTTTACCATTGTCATGCATTACTTTGTGAGGTTTTCCATTCTCTACAATGTAGTCTTCAAGTACTATCTAGTACATCTACACTTCTTTTTCTTTCAGACCATTCACTTGATGTTTTTCTTGAACAGTCATCTTCACAACTGATAAAATAATTCTTTTGAGCACAATTTTGAAGGTAAAATGGTCCTAAAATATCCATCTGTACCATTTGATTGGGTTTTTCCATTGCAAATCTTTTGTATTTTCTATTTCTGATTTTACATTTCAATATGTTCAGACCATGTCTTTTCAGTACCTTGTATATGGTTTTAGTACTGAGTGATATTTCCTTTAATCTCTTTAACCTGAATCTGATACGATTACATCCAAATCTTTTAGTTATACGTAAATCCAGTATTTCTTGTTCTATCTCTTTTGTTACTTTTCCTGGTTGAATATTGTGTGTGGTTTTCTACTTCTATCCTGCAGACCATCTATGCCATCCTTTAGGTACCTGTTCTTCCATTTGTAGTATATCTTTCTGGATATCTGATATCGTATGCAGATGTCAGTTACAGTATCTCCAGTCAATTCTTTCTCATGAATTAAATTAAATTTTGTTTGTAGTTCTATTTTTCATACACTTCCTAGCAGAACTAGAAAGTGTTACCTATGTTGGTAAGTGAAATTGTAACCTATGTTGGTAAGTACAACAGTTAAGAATACCAGGATCAATAAATTCAAAATATGATACTAAAGTCACAATTGTTCAGAAATGGAATGGTTATAGACCTCCTATATCGGAAGAATTTTTAGAAGATTTTAGAACGTATTTGATACAAAAAAAGATTGATGAATATCGTTATAGACAAAAAATTTTGAAGGCAAGAAGATATTATACTAATAATACTAATACTAATAATAATAACATTATATTCTGGATAGAAAAACTTCTCAATACACCAATAGCAGATTTTAGAAAAAATGCTTTAAGTCTGATTCTTGCTCCATATCTTATACATATCAAAAAGTTACCATACCAAGAATCATTTGATATTTTGAGTGAATGGTTAAAGAGATGTAATTCAATAAGGGAACTTGATTTTATTAATTCAAGCGATCAACAAGTAAAGTCTGCTTTAAATACTGCAATTAAAAAGAGAATACCTCCTATGAAATTAGAAACTTTGAAAAATAAAAATTTAGAATTATATAAAAAATTTTATAAATAATAATATTAAATTCTATTAAAGAATATTATTATTATTAATAGTTATGTTACAAAGTTCTGGTAAACAAAAACTCTTATACCTTATTACTAATTGTGAAATTTATCAACTAAATGAAAAAGAAGCATTAGAATACATTAAAAATATGTTCTCAAAGCCCATATCAAGAAGAACATATTATAATTACAAAAATCAAGTTTATGAAGAACATGACAAAAATTCGCCATATTCTGGATTATTGAGATTTAATGAATCTAAGCAAAGATTTAAAAGAGATGACTAGTCTTTCCCTTATCTCTCATAGAGAACATATCATTAGAGATGGATTAATAAATGGAAATATTAACAGTCGTGATGAATTCTCCAAGTTAGATGATCATAAACTCCTTCTTAAAAAAATGTATGAAAAAGCAAGTTCAATTATCAAACAAGGTGAAAAATTATTATTAGTAAAAATAAATTCAAAAAGACAAATTGTTAGAAAGAATTCAAAATCCTTACCCAATAATGCAACAATACGAAAAGAATATGTAAAATGTGGAAAAGAATTTTGTCTTGGATGTAAACATGGCCCATATTACTATGCTTATTGGAGAGACGAAAGTAGAAAACTCAAAAAGAAATACCTTGGAAAAAATGATCCAAGAGAAAGAGGGAGATAGAAATACAGTGAACTATAACAAAGATTTAGAATATATCCTTTTAGAAAGAAACATAGAATAATATTAATTAATTTAATAAGCAATTTTTCAACAATAGAGAGTATTTTCAATCTTCCCTAACCCCTTATCTTCTGCCTTGCACTTTTACAATAAATCTTATGTAACATAGATTAAAAATATTAATGCAAGTTAGTCTTTTTGTAGGTTTTATGCCAATTTTCAATATTTCTAAAAATGGCAATCATTCAAATAACCGAAAAAAATTTTTTAATTGAAAAAGACCATAAAATAGAGAATCAGCAAAAAGATTAGAAAATTATTAGGTGCTACCGCACAGACATTTATCCCCGAACTTTGTGAAGCGTTAAGAGAAGATTGGTATCCTTACCTTACTGAGGAACAAATACATAATAATAAGGAATTAAGAGACAGTATCAGAGACAAGATATTTGAAGATTGGAGTTATGATAGTGTCTATAAAAGAGCAGAAGATAATATTTGGAGCGATTCAACAATCAACGTATTTTTACCAAAATGGTTGAAAAATCCAATTCAACAATCAACAAACACAGAAAATCTTAAGAGAGCCAAAGAAGAAAAAATCATAAAAAAAATTATAATTTCTGAGCGTGAAAAGCAAAAACTTGAACAAATCGCTGAAGCACTTCCAGACAATGTTATAGTTCCAGAACCAGAAGAACCAGAACAACCATCATTATTAACCGATGAAATAATGCATGATTTAGGGGGTCGCTCCATACGGTGAAACAGGCAAATCAACGATGGCATTAACAGGAGCAATTTCAGAACATGCTTACAAGTTATGGAATTATGTGTAGCGGATAATTTGAAAAAATCCGCTATTTTTTTAATAGAAGAAATAATCGGGTAAGGATATGTTTATAGATAGAAAACGAAGATTCTTTGGAGAATAATCCTTACCCGATCGATTTGAAACATGCAGAAGATGACATATATATCCATGGGGGCCATAGCCTTCATTTATCAGGCTTCATAGAAGACTATGTCTTTTATCTTTTACAAATCAATTATCTCAAATTAATAAATAAAATGTTGATTATTTTATATAACTACAAGGATAAGGCAGATCACTCACAAACCAAGCCATAGTCTCCTATAATAATAACAACAATCAAGTTCCAATTGGTTCATTTTCCAAGGGGGGTTATGGTTTTTAATAAAGACAGCAGGTTTTTTATATCTATATATATACAATAATTTGCTACTACTGCTGCTACTATTATATTATATACATATTATTAGTAACTTAAGTTACCAGTAAATTCAAATACTTGAAAAAGACATTCAAAAATGTTAGTGAGGATCATAAAAATTGGATATATAGTACTGTCAATGAGAATGGTAGTTTGATTAGGAGTTATCTTCTGAATAATAATAATTGGTTCCGCTACTACCAGTAGTCAACAACAGGAAGAACAACAAAACCAAAATAACCAATCTGATGCATCTGACCTATCTGACCTATCTGCCAAAACAAAAAATGATTGTAATAATAAAAAAAATAATTCTAATAATCAACAAGAAAAACAAAATAATGATAATAATATCCCACTTTTATCTGTATTACAGGCAAAAAGATCTTCTGAAGGCACAAAGAAAGTTGTTATAGGAAGGATAAGTTAAGTATCATATCTTAGGCCAACTACCCATGCATCTAAGATATCTTCTTACATTACATAATAGATTATCTTCTGTTTCGTAGTTGTAGTTTGCACATATGTCTTTCTTGAGATTCCTGTTTACTTTTGTCTCAACAAGATTTAGGAATGGTGCATGGGTTGGTAGAAATGGTACAGTTAACCAGTCTTCTGATTGTTTTTCTATAAACTGTTTTGTCTTTTTGCTTACATGAAATGATGTATTGTCTATTACAAGTATGAACCTCTTGATACTTCTCTTTAGTACATATCTCTTGATGCTGTTTAGATGGTTTATGAAATCATTGCTGTTTCTTGTTTTGCTTGTATTGAATTTAATTCCATTTAGTGGATAGAGAAGGGTTATGAATACATTGACTTTATCATTAGATCCTTTATGGAGTATCTTTTGCTGTTCTCCTTTTTTCATATATGTTCTTGTTATGTATGGTTGAAGATGTAACCATGTTTCATCTTCAAATCCTAGTAGAATCTTTTTTTAAAAGAGCTGCCGATATCTTCTTGTACCTCTCTATCTTTCCTTTCTTTTCCTCATAATCATCACCTTTTTCCAGTTCAAGTTTTGGTTGTTTGTATACTATACCTAAATCATGAATTATTCTCCATGTTTGCATTGGACTGACATTCATTTCCAGTAGTGAGGAAAGATATGTGGCCAACAGCCTAATACTCCATGTATTTTTGAGATAGCCAAAAGTCTGGGGTGATTTGTTCAGTACTATGTCTTTTACCATCTCCTTGTTCTTGTCAGTAGATATTACTGGTTTTCTACCTGCATTCATTCTCTTGTTTCTTATACCATCCAAACCGTGTTTTCTGTAATTGTTAATCCAGTCATACACATTACGGTAATTGACACCAAGGTTTTTGGCTATTGTTCTATAAGGTACTCCTTCCATCTTTTGTTTTATGGCAGATGCTCTTCTGTATTCCTCTTTATCCTTAGTACTCTTCATGAATGAAAATAATTCCTTTTTCTGTACAGTCAGATAATTCTAGTCTGACAGGGTTATTTGGCACATATTGATAGATTGTATAACAAGCTAAATCCATTTCTATATTTATGCTGAATGGATAGAACAATGTTGATAAAAGATTAGAGACTTAACTTAGTAGGTCGTTCTACAAACTTTAAGGTTATTTCAAGATCTGAATGGAAATGTCGATCCCGACCTATCAAAATAAAGGTTCATCGTATTTTTACCCTCCTTTATTATATATGCCTAAAAATCTTGATTCTACTACAGGAACTACTCCTGCATGTTTCATATGTAACACATTTGGTTCCTTAAGTGTTATTCATGAATATAAAAATGCAAAAATTATACAATTATTATTGTATAGATTTGATTCTGATGTTGTTCAACAATATCAGCAAGAAAAAATATTACACTTCTTAATGATAATTTAAAGAATCACATATTCAAAACAATAATAATTAATACATTAAATTGATAGTTATCCCGACGGGTATTATGTTTCTGGATATCCTAAACAATTAATAACAGATTACAATTTTCTGGAAAAAGGAATTGTGATTGACTGCTTGATAATAACTATAAAAAAATTTTTTTCAAGGTGTAGTCATATTTCAATTTACACCCTTAACTTGTTAGTGTGCTACAGGTAAATCATTTGATTTGTCAAGATGTTGAATAAACCTTTTTTCACATTCTGAATGTTCTTTTGACCAATAATCATTTGCAGTAATACATCCAAAATAATAGTCTCCTATTTGTATTGGTCCAATATCTGTATTTGAGTTAAATACAAATGGAACTTTTAGTGTATCTTTAATCTTAGATTTTTTTATTTCATTTTTAATATCCATCTTTTTTATTTGGTATTCTCCTTTTACCATTGCTGTAAACTGCACATTATCTAAATCCGTTATTTTTTTAGCAGTAAGAGGATTCAAAAGTGTAATTTTTATTTCTTTGTTACTATTATTTGCTGATGGTGATGATGATGGTATTTTGTTACTTGCTTGATAAAGCGATAAACTTTCAGAAAATTTGTTCATTGTTGAAAACAGACCAATAGAATCTTTAGTTGTAGAGGCAATACCACCTTCATTACAGTCATATGGCATTGGTTGATTATTATTATTACTAGAATTTACATTATCATTCTTTTTAACGATATATCCACATACAAAGTATTCATCTCCTACATTAATTGTTGAAACATCATTACTTGTATTAAAATAAAAAGGAGTTGTTATTTTAGAATTTTCAGATATTGTAGCATTCTTTTTTAAGTCTATTATTTTTGTCTGAATATCGCCATTTATAAATGCGATTAATTTAAACAATTGAGGATTTTCTTGTTTGATGTTATTGAGATTTATTATTACATTTAATTGGAATTTTTTATCTCCATTATCATTTTTATTATTACTATTATCAGTAATAGCAAATACATTGTATAAATTATCAAATATAATCAATGAAAAGATTCCAAGAATAACTATTGCAATACTAAAAAACTTTTTCTTAGATACGAAGTGCATAAAGTTATACATTTTCCGATTCTATTTGTCTAAATTTAAACTAACCTAAATATCTTACTAACATCTTATTTTATTTTAAAATTCAATTTTAAATTAAATATAATATTTGGATAAGCCTAACTCACTAGCAGTACGCTAATTATATCAATCCAAATTAAAAATCCATAGCCTTTCTCTATATTCCAATATCTAATTTCATAGAAGGCGATGGATTTTTAATCTTCTTTTATTTATTTATTGATTAACTACATTTTCTCCTATCCATTGCTTGAGGGGGGCTATGGCTTTCTTTTTACTTTACTATCATCCCATGTAGAGAAATACATTGGGGATATCTCAATACCAACTGATTCACCACTTTTTGCTAGATTAACTAATGCTTTAGCCATTGGATGATCTAAACTTCCTAAATATTTTTTCATATTGTTCTCACATATAGGAACAACAGTGTCAATATCTTCATGTATCTTTATCTTTCCTTTACCCCGCACTCCTTTATAGGGTATATTGGGTTCGTCTACACAAAAATATATTATATTATTGGTTTCCAGATTCTTTTTCTTCTTTGAATATTTAGATGTTTCAATGTAGAATTTTTGATTTGATGAATCAAAAACATACCATACAGGATGAATATTTGGTTCTTTTTTTTCATCCAGTGTAGCAATATATATATTTCTTTTTCCTGAAGTAAGAAATGATATTATCTCGTCTTTTGTCAGGGGTTGGCTGAAACCTGGTCCAGCATTAAGTATCTTCATATATAACTAATTATCTTATTGATAATGTATCTTATTATTTTATCATTTTAATTACAATTCTATATTATTTTATTTTCTTATGTTATATTTTTGTTAAAAAAAAAGAGACATTATCGATGATTCTGTTATAAAATTCTCTCATTTTGTATTTATAGAATTAGAATATTTGTACGATGAATGTAACATTTGATTAAACAAGTCTCTATTTGGTTTCCTCAATATGTCAGAGTAGGTTTTCAATTTATCTAATTCTTTTTTGAATATTATTGAGTTATTATTATCATCATCTTTTTTATTCTCCTCGTCGTCAACAAACTTAAAGGAAGATTTGTTTAAAGAAGTCTTGTAATGATGAAAAACTATTGACATCATAATAGGATATATTCTAATAGGTATTGAAGAATAGGAACAAGCAGAGTTATACAACCTTGCAATTGAGAACATTTCTGCAAATAATTTCTTGTCGTTTTTGTTAAGGCATTTTCTAAAAGATTTCCATGTATTTTCTTCTAAAACTGCAGCAATCCTGAATGATGGTATTGTACGTCCCATAATAATAGTAGTTGCAAAATATGGATAGCATATAATCTGTAGAGTACTATTAGAAAAGGGAGAGTGTTACAGAACAATGTTATAGAAGAATCTGAATAGTCTTTAATTATTCATAATCATTATCATCAAATAGGTGTTAATTTTTTAATTTTGCCTCTTACTTTTCCCTTTGGCTTATCGTTTGTTTTTATATCTACATAGGCTTCTCCTTTCTCTATTTTTCTGACTAGTTCCTTGGTATTCTTTCCTTGTAGTGGACCTTTTAGATCCTTTGATCTTATTTTTCCTTCAGTTAGAGTACCTATAACTTCTCCTGATGGAGTTTTAGATTTATACAATTCTGCAACTACATCTCCTTTTTCATTAGGTTTTCCTGTATGAATATCAACTTCTTTTATTTTATCTGTATCTGTAACCTTAACAGAGTATTTTAGATCATCTTTTATTGTTATTATTAGTAGATTGAAATGTTGCTAAAGCAGTATCCAATGTATCTACTTCTGGTACTTCCTCTTTTCCAGTAAGTATTGCAGCAAAATCTACTATATTTTCTTCTTTCTTTTCCTCCTTCTCCTGACTTTTATTGTCGGTAGAAAAATTCAATGCAATTACAAATTAGATATATTTCTTTTAATACTTAAATCATTTTCTTATATACGATTAATAAGAAAAATAGGCTGATTTATGGATATTGTTATTCTTCAAATATCTCTTCAACTCTTACTTTTAATGGATTCTTCATATTTTTTACAATTTCATGATGTTCTTTAGGAATAATAATTATCCATTTATCACCAAGTTTACTATGTTTAGCGACAAAACTGTCTTTTTTGGTCATTATCGTATACTGTTGTTTACCCATAGATTATTTTATAATTATTATCGTATATTATTATATACTTTAGTATACTTTATATTTTAGAATTAAGTATACAATTGTATATGAATGCCAAATTAATAAAATGTACAAGTTGTTCATTTCAATTTGATCCAATAAAAGAAGGTAATTCAAGAAAAAGAAAATGTGGAATGTGTTGTTTTGGAGATTCCTATTCTGTAAGATCAAAGAAAGAATATGAAAGAAATTTGTTGTTTGCTATGATTGAATCACAGCAACAAAAAATATTGAATTGTAAATAGCAAAAAAATTTTATTTATACTGTTTTGTAGTTTATGCACACATTTGAATGCACATTTCTGCATTTGGAGGACAAGGAGACTTACAAGGGGTTTCTACTAATTCTTGAGCAGATGCCTTGTTATCTTTATCAGCATCATTAATACCACTGTTCTCCTCTCCGCTAGCATTATCAAGAAATATAGCGGCTAGTAGTGCATATACTAAAGTCATTATCATAACATATGAAGATGGAATTGCACTAACTGCTTTATTTTTCATAATATTTCCCCTTAATACTATATATACTATATTTTATAAAGCAATTTTACTATATGACAGACAAATATTCACTAATATATTTCTGAAAAATATTACACAAAGTTAATTTAATTAGATAAAACAAATTTCCTAGAAAAATATTATTATGAACTTATGGAAAGTAACTAAATGTCCTATTTGTAAAAAGAAATTTATCGAACATTCAGAGTTGCAGGACAAAATATGCAGAATGATCACAATAAAGCAATTTGCAAATAATTCTCCAGGTTTTGATGTTCATTTTAGACCTTTCTTCGAAGATTAAACATTATACTCTTATTTCTAAACATGACAAAAATAATACTATAGATAGGCTAAGTAAATATTATCAATAAGCAATAAAGGTTATGATAAAACAACAACGACAACAGAAGAAGAAGAATAATCTATTCAGCAGATATATTGGATTAGACGAAAAATGCTTAAAATGAATTAAAGGATATAGCCCAAAGAAGGAAAATAAAAAAATAGCTATTTTTTATTATGCACACCTTTGAATGCATACTTCTGAAGATTTTGAACAAGGAGATTTACATTCAGTTTTTACTAATTGTTGCGTATATGTTTTATCATCAACAACAAACTTCTCGACTTCTCCAAGAGCATTATCCATTTCAACAGTGTATTTGCTACTAGCACATACACTAAAGTCGTTATTACAATAGACGGAATTGCACTAACTGATTTTTTCATATGCTTTTCCTTATTGTATAATAAAGCATATTTGAATAAAAATATTTTAATACAAATTTAGACAATAATTTCTGTAAATATTCTCTCTCTAGCAACAAAGCATATGGAAACTTTTATAGATTTTTTGATCCAATAATAGTTAATCTTTTATCAACATTGTGCTATCCATTTAGGATAAATATAGAAATAGATTTAGCTTTGTTATACATCTTTCAACATGTGCCAAATAATCCTGTCAGACTAGAATTATCTAATGTACAGAAAAAGGAATTATTTTCATTCATGAAGAGTACTCGTGACAAAGAAGAATACAGAAGAGCATCTGCTATAAAACAAAAAATGGAAGGAATACCTTACCGAACTATAGCAAAGAATCTCGGTGTCAATTACCGCAATGTGTATGGCTGGATTAAAAAATATAGAGAATATAGTCTTGATGGAATAAGAAATAAGAGAAAGAATGGAGGTAGAAAACCAGTAATATCTACCCACAAAAACAAAGAGATGATAAAAGACATAGTACTGAACAAATCACCCAGGACATTTGGCTATCTCAAAAATACCTGGAGTATCAGACTTTTAGCTACATATCTCACATCATTACTGGAAATGAATGTCAGTCCCATGCAAACCTGGAGAATAATTCAAGATTTAGGTATTGTATACAAACAGCCAAAACTTGAACTAGAAAAAGGCATAGATTATGAGGAAAAGAAGAACAAGATAGACAGATACAAGAAGATATCCTCTGCACTTTTAAAAAAAGATTCTACTAGGATTTGAAGATGAAACATGGTTACATCTGCAACCATACATAACCAGGACATACATGAGAAAGAGGAGAACAGCAAAAGATACTTCATAAAGGATCTAACGATAAAGTCAATGTATTCATAACCCTTCTCTATTCACTAAATAGAATCAAATTCACAACAAGCAAAACAAGAAACAGTAATGATTTCATAAACCATCTAAACAGTATCAAAAGATATGTAAGAAAAAGAGATATCAAGAGATTCATCCTTGTAATAGACAATGCATCTTTTCATGTCAGTAAAAAGACAAAACACTATATGGAAAAACAATCAGATTGGTTAACTGGACCATTTCTACCAACACGTGCACCATTCCTAAATATTGTAGAAACAAAAGTAAACAGAAATCTCAAGAAAGACATATGTGCAAACTATAACTACGAAACTGAATACAATCTCTTATGTACTGTAAGAAGGTATCTTAGATGCATAGGTAGTTGGCCTAAGATATGATA
>CAWIYT010000245.1:0-7220 GCA_963840085.1 uncultured Nitrososphaerales archaeon | reverse complement strand
TTATACCAATATCCTATCTCTTTTAGTTTAGAAAAATTCCAACTTTGAATTTTACCTTTAGATAAATTATTTAATTGTTCTAGTTTATCGGGTAAAATACCAGCATCCTTGGTATGTATATCTATTCTCGGTCTTCCATAGTCTATTCTCCAACTTCCATCTTTGTTTTGTTTTGTAAATACTTTTTTATTTTCTCCTTCGTCTACCTGTAACTTATCGCTTGGATTAGTATTATTAAATTTGTATGTCGATCCATTTATTGCAGTTGGATATACTTGAGGTATAGGAATAATATGATATATTTGAGATATAGGAGTAGTATACTGACTAACCAAAGATCGTAGATACATTTTTAGCTAACTATTGTTTGATACGTATTACATTTGTATTCTAAATTAGATAAGGCATACAGGCAAGAATCCAATCCCGATGTAAGAGAAAGAATATTTCTTGTCAGGCGCATAGTAGAAGATAAACAACACATCGTAAATGTAGCAAAAGAGTTACACAGGTGCAGAGCATGGGCTTACAAATGGTACAAGAGATACAATGATGATGGATTGCAAGGATTAAAAGACAAAACACGAAGTGGTAGACCTCCAGATGTACCAAAGGATACAATGATAAAAATAAGACAGGAATTAGAAGATAGCAAGACAGGATGGGATTTCAGACAGGTAATGGATCTGATATACAGAAAGACAGGAGTAAGATATCATGAGGTACATATCTACCGTCTATTACACAAATGGGGCTTCAAGTCAAAAGTACCACAGAAAAGATTTGTAAATACTGCATCACCAAAGGACAAAAAGAAATTTAAAAAAGAGTAAAACAGATCCTAGCCAGTTTAAAATCAGACTGGACTTTACTTGTACAAGACGAATCAATATTTGTATATGATTATGTAATCAGAAGAAAGAAATGGATTTCTAAATACAAACGTCCTGTAATAACTGTAACTGGTTCTCGCAAAAGAACAATTGTATTTGGCTGTCTATCTTTAGATGGTAAACAATTATTCAAACAATATGATAAATTTAACAGTAATACATTTGTTGATTATCTAAAACAGGTACATAAAAGATTTGGTAAAATTGTAATTTTTGTTGATAGAGCAACACCACATTGTTCAAAGATTACCAGAAAGTTTCTTGATTCTAATAAGGATACTATCAGATTGGAATATTTTCCTGTTGGTTCTCCAGAGTTTAACGCAGTAGAAGAATGCTGGAGACAGGGTAAGTATCATATACTTTCTACTTATTATCCATTGTTTGATTTTCTAAAAGATACAATTTCGTATTATTACAGAATTACAAGATTCAATCTGGATATTGTAAAATATCTGACCAGGTCTACGAATTAATGTTATTCAGTATAGATATTATTGTCTTAATTGTATCCTAATAATTTCTTTATCAATGTTGAATCGTATTAATATTGTATTTAATATTGTCATTCTTAACAGTAAATATATTCATTTTATTCTACTTATTTACTAATATTAATGTTAATAAGTCATTAGAAGATAATTATAATTAATAACAGATAAAATATAAAGATAATAGTAAACAATATAATCAGTATAAATTCTGAATCTATCATTATTTATCTGCATTATTTATATAATATTTACAATTTTATATAATAATTAGTCTATATTGATGATATAATTTAATTAAATATTTTGTAGTATTTTAATTAATATAAAAAACTTTCAATCATTTATATAATAATAAATGTATACTAATTTTATCTTTAAATTAATGAATATAAACATCTATATTGAATTTGATAAGAATATACAATTGAACTGGCTAATTAATGAAGCACATTATATTTTTATTAACATCATTTTTCTATTCTTTATCTTCTTTTTCTTCTATTTGATTTACTGCTGATCGTTATCGTAAATGTTTTTGATCTTATTCTGAAGAATATACATAGGAAAAAGTCAATTATTAAATATAATAACTATGAAATTCATTATATGGAGCAATCACATAATTGATCATATTATCATAGTGTAAATCATACTAAGTTAAGTATCTAATCTTTCATCAACATGCATTAGTATCTTTAACATAACTGATAGAAAGAACTTTAGCTCTGATGTTTAGATTGATACATGTGCCCAAATCCCTATCATTCTAAATTATCTGATACTCCAGAAAAAGGAACTGAATTTGATTCATGAAGAGTACTCGTGACAAAGAGGAATACAGAAGAGCATCTGCCATAAAACAAAAGATGGAAGGAGTACCTTACAGAACAATAGCCAAAAACCTTGGTGTCAATTACCGTAATGTGTATGACTGGATTAACAATTACAGAAAACACGGTTTGGATGGTATAAGAAACAAGAGAATGAATGCAGGTAGAAAGCCAGTAATATCTACTCACAAAAACAAAGAGATGGTAAAAGACATAGTATTGAACAAATCACCCCATACATTTGGCTATCTCAAAAATACATGGAGTATTAGGCTTTTAGCTACATATCTCTCAACATTACTGGAAATGAATGTCAGTCCAATGCAAACATGTGGAGAATAATTCATGATATGGGTATAGTATACAAACAACCAAAACTTGAACTAGAAAAAGGTGATGATTATGAGGAAAAGAAAGGAAAGATAGAGAGGTACAAGAAGATATCGGCAGCTCTTTTAAAAAAAGATTCTACTAGGATTTGAAGATGAAACGTGGTTACATCTTCAACCATACATAACCAGAACATACATGAGAAGAGGGGAACAGCAAAAGATACTCCATAAAGGATCTAACGATAAAGTCAATGTATTCATAACACTTCTTTATCCCCTAAATGGAATCAAATTCACATACAAGCAAGACAAGAAACAGCAATGATTTCATAAACCATCTAAACAGCATCAAGAGATATGTACTAAAGAGAAGTATCAAGAGATTCATACTTGTAATAGACAATGCATCATTTCATGTAAGCAAAAAGACAAAACAGTTTATAGAAAGACAATCATAACTGGCTAACTGTACTATTTCTACCAACACGTGCACCATTCCTGAATCTTGTAGAAACAAAAGTAAACAGAAATCTGAAAAAAGATGTATGTGCAAATTACAACTACGAAACAGAATACAATCTATTATGTAATGTAAGAAGGTATCTTAGATGTTTTGGTAGTTGGCCTAAAATATGATACTTAACTTATTATTTATTTGCATTTCTATCTTATATGTTCTTATTATATGTAATAAATATCAAAGTTAATTAGAGAAATAATTTCACAAGTTTTAGTTGTTGTTTTTAATTGTGGACATACTTATAAGGCTTGTCCACCATATAGTAATTTTAATTTTGCATACTTAAGTTCTTGCTTAAAAATCCATAATATTTAACTAAATCATATCCAATCAAATATATTATATGTTCATACTTAACTTTTAAAAAATAAAAAAATTATTTAATACTAGATGGTGTTACTTTGATTGAATACTCAACATCATATGGTTGGTTATTTGGTATATGTGTGGTAATACCTGATCCTTTAAACTCTATTGTCCCTGAAGTGGTATTTTTCATAATAGTTGTTGGAACAAATGTTTTTCCATCGACCTTCCATGTTTTTACATTGGCATTATTTGTATTATCTGCAACAATTGAAGTATCATTATAGACAATAATATCTACAGGAATAGAGGATTTAAATGTAATACTTCCATTATACAAGATATTATCTTTTGGTTCTACAAATTGAACAACTTGATGTGATTCATGACCTACAGCATTATGTGGAACAGAATGTTTTACTTGATTATTATTATTATTTATTTCATCACTTTGTCCAAAAATTGGTATCGGTAAAATTGACAACAGTGACGATACAATAATAAATAATGACACGACTAAAAGCGAGACTGTAACTAATTTAGACGTCGATGCTATGCTATCTATTTTTTTTATATTGTATTTGAATAATTCTACCATAGTATTTGCATTCTTGATCTTTAAAAGTAATATAAAAATATTATTATCCAAGATTAATATGTAATATGGTATTATTAATCAATATTTTCATTATCAGATTGTAAAATAAAGATCGTCAATTCTTCAAATACTATTGTAAATATCCTCTATATTATTGAAAGGCAAAACACAATTAAATGAAATATTAAAATAAATGATTTTTTAGGCTTAAAATATCAAAGAAAATTCTCTATTGCCATATAGAAGAAAGAAAAAAATAATAATTATAATATATAATAATAATAATAATAAAGTTAAATTGAGATGATCTATTAATATGATTAAACAATTATATCATGTTATGAGTTAAGTGAAAATTATAAATAGTATTATAATTTCATAATATTAGAATCAGAAGAAATTTCAAATAAGAGTAAAGTTGTATTTTTATATCCATGAAATCTTCATTTTTACTAAAAATATTAGGAATAATAATTATTAGTATTTCTGTTTATTCTTATTCTTTCTCTTTATATGAGGGTTTTGCAATAGAACAACAAAAATCAGAAATATCCACAAAATCAGATCAAGGAAAAGATGATCTTATTTTGGAAGTCCACAATGCTTCTACAGATCCCATTGTGACAAAATTCCTAATAGGGAATGAAGTATATGATCAGATTTGTCCTTCTCATATTCAATGTTCAATTGAATATGATCCTTCGTCATCCATTATTTTTAGCCTTCCTGCTGATAATTATCCATTTATGTACCATTCATTTCCATTTACAATAAATTATAATAATTTATCAAAATTACAAAATCAAGTAACAAATAATTCAATTGTTAACAAATCTGGAAAAGATTATTATTCATTTAAATTTCTAACAGGAGAAAGTACCTGCTATATTGATATTCATAAAAGTATAGTAAATGAAAAACAAAAAGTATACTATTGTGAAGATAATGATAGTATTGATACTTCAATAATAAGAATTTTTGATAATAAAAAATGGCATTTTGATACAACAGAAAAATATGATGCAAAATCAAATATATTTACATTATATGGAACATTAAGAAGTTAATTTAGGATTTAAAAAATTTATCTCCTTTGTTTATATGAACTTTTATGTATTACAAAAGTAAATTCTTTTAACGTCTTTATCTACTTTTGCCCAATAATCATCATTTTCTGTTTCATTTAAGGAATTAAATTAAAAAAAGAGAATAAAAAGGTTCGGTAATAGAATAAACAAATTTTCATAAAAATTACTCTTCAACTTTTTTATTATTTGAATTGGTAGTCTAACCTCATCATTCTTTTATTTATCTAACATACAATCCGCTAACTGCATCAAGATTCTTTAGAATTCTCTTTTCACATTCAGAACCTTCGGGTGGTCGTAAATCTTCACCAGCAACACAAGAATGATACCTATCACCAACTTGTATTGGACCTAAGTCAGTATTTCTATCAAAGGTAAATATTCTCTTTATTGTACTATCTTTACTTTTATCAAGTTCTGCTTGAACATCGTCTATAACTTGAGATTGTATTTGACCCTTTAATGCAACACCAATTATCAACTTTTTAGTATCTTTCTTATCTGCTAACGGAGCATAAATTTTAATTTTAACTACACCATAGTTATTTGCTGAATTACTATTTGTTTGATTTAGGTTTGCTTTTTGGTGAACTGTTTGACTTTTTGCAAATACTTGAGAACCAGTTTTAAATAAACCTACTTGTGTTGTTCCTGCACCTTGTAGATCACCCTCATTACAATCAAATTTTATAATAGAATTCTGATCTTTTTTTACCTCTCCAACTTGATAAGCACAGACAAAGAATTCATCGGGGCTCTTTGCATTTACTAGATCAGTTTTACTATCTAATTTGAAGTCAACATTTAGTGTTTTCTTTGTTTTATCTATTGAAGAAATTTGAAATATCTTTTTTAATTTCTTGCCCATTTACAAAACCTGTAATTCTTAAGAATTTAGTAGCATCAATATTATCTATATTAGATAACTCAATTGATGTTTTAAGGACAAGTTTTTGATCATTACCATCATCACTTTTGTTACCATCTTCATCAGTTTTTTTAGCAGCCAAGACAGAATCATAAGAGTTAGAAACATACAAAATACTAACGGTAAAAAAGATAGCAATAAAAAGATATAGGTATTTAATGTAGTTATAGTTGCAATTGTAATAGTATTTTTTGTTTAGCATAATAAAAAATCACGTGATAATCATAACTATTTAAGAATTTCTACAAGGATATCTAATTAATATTTCTGAAAATTATGAATAAAAAGATTTGGAAAAAGATATTTTTTCTTTAGTTTACTTACATATACATATACCACTTGGATTGAATACTAATTCTAAAAACAACCTATTGGTTTTTATTGTGGAAATCAAATTTCTGAACAAAATTAAAAATAACGAAATTTATTTATTTTTTAGTATAATTCTTATTATTTTCAACTTTGCGATTGTTGTTGTGATTCAATCATAGCAAATAGCAAATTCCTTTCATATTCTTTCTTTGACCTTATATAATAAGAATCTCCAAAACAACACAGCCCACATTTTCTTTTTTTAGAATTACCTTCTTTTTCTGGTTTTTCAGGTGTTAATAAATGATATTGTTGATAAAGTAATAGTATATTATTATGAGTACTGAAAAAAATAATGACATTGTTAGAAAAAGACAAGAAGATATAGATGCTAAAGAAAATAATGAGATCGAAGAAACACTTAACACTATTTCTTATAAAGATGTAATAGAATCGAAAAAAGAGGCTAACGTAATAGGAAACTCGGATCACGAATAGTTAGTTATAGATTCTTCTGTAATATTTTGTTCTAGACTGGAATACTTTCTTCTAGAACATTGTTATATTACAAATACTCTCACTCTCTTTCAAGTATTCTACTAATTATATTCTATCTTCTTTTGCAAATCACTATTATCATGGGTAGGACAATACCATCATTTAGAATTGCTGCTGTATTGGAAGAAAAAGAATGGAAATCTTTTAGAAAATATCTTAACAAGAACGACAAAAAAACATTTGACGATATGTTTTCAATAGCAAAATCATACAATTCTGCTTGTTCTTATGCTGTAAATCCTATTAGAATACATCCTATTATGATGTCAATAGTTTTACACAATTACAAGATTTTAAAAGAAAAAAAATTTGTAAAGTCTTTTTCTTCTACTAATTTCGATAATATTGATAATAATAAGTT
>CAWIYT010000244.1:0-20085 GCA_963840085.1 uncultured Nitrososphaerales archaeon | reverse complement strand
ACTTTTTCTAATTTACTTACCTATACATATACCACTTGGATTTGAAGTCATACAATTATTTTGGTCATACATGTTGCCATTTGTATTTACTGGTAACCCATTAGCATTGTTTAAGTCAATTGTATTCAAAAGAACATTGTTATTGTTAACATTGTTATTGTTACTTTGATTGTCTACATAAATACCATTTCCAGATTCAGTAATAGAATTCAAAGCAAGTACACCATCATCGGAGTTAACTAATGTTATTCCTGCCAAAGTATTTTGATAAAGTATGTTATTCTCTATAGTGGCTTGTTGTGTGGAGTGCCCTGCAAATCCAATTTGGTTATTCATAAGTATGGACAAGTGTGCATTAACTATATTTGCACCAGTACTGAATGCTCCTATTTGGTTATCTTTAGAAACTATGCTGCTTAATTCAACATTTTGAGAACCTGTCAATAAAATACCTGCTTGAAATCCCTGAATAGTACCATCCTGGACTACAACATTATTCATATTTGGTATCATGACTCCTACTTTACTGGAAGTTTTTTCTTGGCTATCTACATCTGGACCAGAAATTGTATGTCCATTAAGATCTATGACAATATCACTTGCACCAACTATAAGACCATCACTATCTGCACAGTTCAGGTTAGAAGTTAATATAACATTTTGTGTTATTACTTGACCGCATGATGGGCTTATTGTTAATGGTTGTTGTTGTGACCCTTGTTGTTGTGTTTGTAGTGGTGATTGTTGTTGATGGATAATTGGTTGAGTTTGAGCGCTTATGTCTATAGGTTGCATTGTTATTGTTGTAAGGCTTGAAAATGCGATTAGTGTTGCTAATATATATATAATTAGTGTTTTACTCATTACAGATGATTTAAAAATAATATATTTATGCTGATCTAAAAATTTTATTTATCAATTTTACTGTAACTATATGGTAATCGCTTCTAAATAACTTTAATTTAATGGTATATTCAATTCTTGGAAAATACATTACTTATTGAAAAAGGATTTCAATTTCAACTTGTTGCATGATAAAAACTTCATCTACTACTACTATTACTATCATTCTCTATAATGACAATTAGTAATAACAATGAAAGAACACAAGGCATACAATGGCATGAAATACCTTTCTGAAACTATACCACTATAGAGAACTGATAGTAATGCCGTGTATAATAATAGGTATAATCTGATAAATAAATTTATCAAATTTGAATACTAATTCTAAAAGCAATCTATCTGTTGTTATTAGTTACAATCCGAATTTGTGTAAGCCAAAAAATATTAATTAGATTTTATGTTTTTTAGTATAGTTTAATTCTTTTTGTTTTCAACCTTGCTATTGTCGTTGTGATTCAATTATAGCAAATATTAAATTTCTTTCATATTCTTCCTGCGACCTTATAGAATAAGAATCTCCAAAACAACACATTCCACATTTTCTTTTTCTTGAATCACCTTCTTTTTCTGCATCAAATCGAGAGGAACAATTTCTACATTTTATTATTTTTGTTTTCATAGTTATATCACTATATTACTATAACTCTATTACTTTAATAAATATTACGCTATATAGTAGTATAGTTATATAGTTAAATAGAATATTCTATTACTATATAACAGCATAACAGCAATGATAAATAGTGAAATAGTGAAAGACTTTGATATGATAGCAAAGCGTGGGCCTACAAGTATTAACGTAGACCAAGAATTATGGAAAGAAGTAAAGAAGGCAGCGATAGATTTAGGTATTACTGCTACTGAATTTCTTGAACAAGCCCTTAGAGAAAAATTAGCCAAACGTAAAAAATAGTTATACAAAGAACAGAAATTCCAGAAAAAATCAGTTCTTCTAATACTTCTAATGATAGTAATAATATATCTTTTTACAACACTAAATGATTATGAAAATGAAGATGAAATAAAAAGATATTTAAAAGATAAAGATGGAGGTGGTCATGATACGATTATAGCAGTTCTTGAAGGTGATTATGTTCGTTTTGCAAAAGAATTGAAGAATAGAAATCTTACAAAAGAATAAACAATTTAGAAGAAGGGAATTAAATTTAAATATTATTTTCTAATATGTCTTCCTTTTTTATTTTTTTCTTTCTAATTGTTAAAAGTGAGGATACTAATACAGTTACAGAGAAAAATCCAGAAATAGCAATCATAATCATAAACGGATCTACAATTGGTTCAGTTCCCATATAGATAAATGGTAGAAATAATATATAATCAATTAACCATCTATGAACTCTTTATTTCTCTCTATTTGATCTTGTTGTTCTCTGATTTTTGATGGTCAATCAAATCTTCAACAGTATTGAAAAATTAAAGGAATTGGAAAAAAGATTAAATGTTGAGGATAACTCCTTCTTAAAACATTTAGAACGAGAAGAAATAAAATGATATATTTTTCAATAAATAATTATTTTGACTTTATGCATTTTCAATTGGTTTATCCTCCCGGTTAGGATTTTCAGTCTTTTTCTTCCTTTTTCTAAACCTTTTCCACAAATCTTTTAGAGGCAATAGATATTATAAGGTAAAAGTAACTTAAAGGGATTTTGGGTGTCATACAGAGGCTACCATATATAACACCCAAATGATATCGTTTTGAAACTGTAGCAGCAAATAATAGATAGGTATAAAAAATAATTTATTTTTATTGATTGTAGATTTTGGGCCGCAAATCGTTTCTCGAATAATGGGCCTAAAGGCGCGATACACGGATCCGTATCTAACCTTACTTTTTAATTTAATTTATTAGTAAAAGCCATAGCGCTCTAAGGAGTACATCCCATAACAATAGAAGATTATAGAGGTATTGTGTACACATATTTGTCTATTCTTGATTGTTACTGGCACATTAACTTTGCCAATATACTATTAATAATTTGAGATAATTTAATTAATTAAAAGATCACATCATAGTCCGAACTAGTGAACAGGTTTGTGGATTAGAAGGTCGGCTATGACAGTAATTGTCAAGTATGCCCAATGAGTTTTAGATAAATATGATATTATTTAGTAATATCAGAGATGTGTATATTATCGATTATTGAAATTCTCACTTTGAGAAATGTAATACAATAATTAAATAGCATTATGATTCAACATTTCATTGTTGATGTTAAGAGTTATGAAAAAAAATATATTTAAAAAGTCTTTGTCCTTTTAACTGGCGCCATCAGCAGTTGCTAAATAAAATATCATCGTATAATTTAAGAGAACAATTTAGTCATATTCATACTAATAAACCTTATTGCTGCTCTTTATATATATGATTTTACTTTTATATATTGTTTTGACTAGGAGTTGTAAAATTTAGTACACAATTTGTATTATAATAGTATTAACAATAATAAAAGTAATAATAAAGACGATTACAATAATAATAAATACAATCTATCTATTTTCTCTATTTCAAAATTACAAGATAAAAATAACAACAACAAAAATAATCTGACAATATTAATGGTATCTACAGAATACCCGCCGATGTTAGGTGGAGTTGGAAGATATACTTATAATTTAACAAGAGCATTACGTAAATTAGGAAATATTGTTTATGTGGTTTGTAATGAGAATGGCGATGGGGATTTTTTTGGTTTGTTTCCTTTCAACAAAAATAATTCAGAACTGTTATTAGAAATAGTACACAAAGTAAAACCAGATATTGTTCATATACAATTTGAACATGGATTATATGGATTGAAATTGGATTCAATAAATCCAAGAAATACTTGTACCACTATTGACACTTTTTATGATATTTGTGAGATTCCTATTGTTACAACATTTCATTCTGCCTATACTTTTAAACAGTGGATGAGTATAGTTAAACCATTAAAAACTACAAGTGGATTATTAAATCAATTAAAATCAAAAATGAACTACTTATTTCAATATTGGAAATTGCTGATAAACTATAAATCATTCCATAATTTAAATAATGACAAATTATCGAAAAGCAAATGTGGGATAGTCTTTTCAGAATATCTTCAAAATTTAGTTAATGAAAAAAGGAATAATAATCAGCACGCTTATGATAATAAAGAATTTAATTCTAATATTAAAAACAATATAATTTATCATGGCGCACAATCTATTGTACCAGTTTTGCCAGAAATAAAAAAAGAAGAAGCAAGAACAAAATTTGGTCTTCCTGTTGATAAAACAAAAAGGATAGCACTAGCGATAGGTTTTAGAACGAGTACCAAAGGGTGGGATATTCTAAAAAAAATTAATGTACCAGCAAATTGGCTAGTAGTAATTAATTCATCTAAAAATCACTATAACATTGAGAATTATAAACCAGAATTAATAACTAAAAACAAGTCAAATCATACAACAAAAATTATTGATATACAAAGAGATTTCCTAAGCGAGAAAGATCTTTCGCTTTTGTTTTATGCATCAGATGTTATTCTATTACCTTACAAAGTAAGTTCTGGTTCAGGAGTGATGTTCGACGCCTTAGCACACGGACTTCCATTTATTGCAACAGATTTACAATTCTTTAACGAATTTGCCAGGAAAGGCTTAGGAATAACTGTAAAAAGAAATCCTTGTGAATTTGCAAAGGCATTAAACGAAATGGAAAATAATTATCATTTTTATTCAAAAGCAGTTAATAAATTTAAATTAAATTTAGAATGGGATACAGTTGCAAATCAACATAATGAACTTTATCTTGATATATTAAAATGCATACATTCTACAAAAAAAAACATGCAACCATCATCAACAACTATTGCATATAGTAATAATTCAAAAATGAAGAATAAATAATATAATCTTAAACCAATTGATGCTATAATCAAGAACTCGAGATGAAATTTTGATTTAATACTTAATCAGTATAATAGAAAAAGTTATTCATCAATTGTTAGTTGAAGACTAGAATAACCCCTCTCTCCTATTATCGCCTTTTAGACTATCTAATATGTTATCTAGAAATCCTTCTCCTTCTTCTTGTTGTTGTCCTTGTTGTTGTCTTTGTCTTGTTTTCTCTCTTAATACCTTTAATGCTTCTTGATAAGCAATTCTTCCTTTTTCTCTATCACCATTACAACATTCATGAGAAATTCGATCAATAACCTCATCTTCTGATACATTTTCCTGACTAGTTGTAAATCTTTGTCTTTCATCATTTGAAAACATATTTGTTATACTAGAAGGTAATAATGACATCAATCCTGATGCTCTTTGTGGTTCAGCATTACCTAACAAGAACTTTGATACTAAAGGCAGTGCCATTCTAGCAATATTAGAGGATAGTCCACTTCTTTGTGAAAACATTCCAAATATATCATCAAGCATGTTATATCATAGACAATAAATCTTATAATGATTGCTTCGTTGCTATTTAAATAGTAATTTAAATATTATAAAATTACAAAATAAATAATAAATTTTTTTATTTATTCTTTATTTTCCTTTTCTTCTTACTCTTCTACATCTTTTTCTTCTTTTAGAATATTGTTAATTTTTTACTTTCTTTACATAATTAATATCGCTAGAGCAATCGATTAATTAATCAAATAAAAATAGATTAATTTGTAAAAGCCATAGCCTAATGTCATCATTGTATTAATTTGGTAATAAAAAATGTTTTGATTTAATATTTAACCATTAACTGATATATTATCCAATTTACCTTCTATTGTTATTAATTCTTCTAAAATACTTAATTTTAATTTAAAATCTAAATATGTAACAAGATCTATATCGCAGTTTTTGAATAAAATATTGATGATAGTGTTAATATTATTGCTTTGAAATCCTGGACCAATATTTTCCATTTTTTCTAATTTTTCAACAATAGAAGGATCTAAAATATCAAAAGAAAGTTTTTTTTTGGTGGTAGTAGTAGTAGAATATTGATTCTTATTTTCTAATTGATCATCAGTAGTCATTTAATCCTTATAATATAACAAGTAGTTAACTCATCTAATAAAATTGTATTTTAGAAATTAAAACAAAATAAAAAAAGTATCTATTGGTTAGAAGAAGATTTTTCTATTTTCTTGAGAAAGTTAAAGTAGTTCTGAACAGAATCATTATAGTATTTTTGTGCAATTTCTATTGATTTGTTAAAACTTTCTGTAAATCCTAATACAAATTCATTTAATCTTCTTGTAGCATTTACCGTATTATCTGTAATAGTTTGGTTGGCCTTATTGTAAATATCTGCATATCTTTGTGGAGATGTAGAATTATTTCTATAAGATTTAGATGTAACATCTAAAAATCTTGATATTACTGATTGATAGGTTTCAAGAAGATTCTTTTGCAATTCTACAAAGTGGTTTGTGATTGATTGGAATGTATTAACGGCTTGTTGTTGATATTTGCTTGTTGTATCGATACTTTTCTCAATAATTTCATTGCTTCTCTTTTGGTATTCAGTGATATTCTCATTGAATTTATTTTTTGCATCTGAAATCTGTTGTTTTTGTTGGTCTAGAAGTTTCTCTGTTTCATCTTTTATAGTACTAGTGTATTTTTTATTTTCTTCTCTTATGTTTGTCATATTAGTAATCAATTACATGTTTATCCAATTTATAAGTAATAATAAATTAAAAAAAGCAATACTTAATTTATCAGTTTAGATAAACGTTAATTGTTATTTATTCTAAATTGTTAATAATTTAGTCCCTAATTTATCAAAAGATTGTAATGTATTTAATATTTCTAAATGTTTCTCAGTTGGAAAGACAAGGAGCAGATAGATTGAAGAACTACAGATAATAAACCAATCGTTGAGAGCAAACGACAAGATAAATGAAGAGGATGCTTTGACTCATCTATCCAATCAACTATTAGTTTTAAGTGAAAGAATATACAACAGTTGGAAAGAAAACAGATAATTAAGTTTTAAAAAATTTTATGATTTACCATATTGCTATATTTTTTCTTTTATCTATATGTAAGGTATCTCATTCTTCCGAGGTGGCGTCTTCTTTTATATCCACTTTACCAGTCATACCTTTCTTATTCCTCTTTTTTGATGATAAAAAGGTGAAAATAACTTAAATATTTGTCTTTTAGAGTATTCATAACATGGTTTCAACAAAGACAAAAACAAAAAATATAATCTTATTGACTTTAGTCTCCACAGCATTTATTTTAAGTGTGGCATCATATGCTACACCACAAATACAACAACAAGCCTTTGCACAAGGTATGTTTGAAACACAACAACAATCAGATCTAGAAGGTAACCAAACATCATCATCATTATCTAACCAAACATCATCATCATTATCATCATCACCAATCACAGGAGAAGAAGTAAGTACAGAAGAAGATGGTGATGTACCAGGATTAGCAACAAGCCAATCAGCAACGGAAGATGATCAGAAACTTATTCTAGGGGATATTACTATTCCAATTACATCCAATACAACACTATCGCTAGAAATGCCAGATTCAAAAATAACAATACAACCAAATAAGTAAGCAATTTTTCGATTATCTTTTTTTACTCTCCTCTTTTTTTCTTTCTACTAACTCTATTCTATTCCTCTACTTCTGTGTGTGATAAAGTGTCTTTTTGATTATTGATTTAATGATTTAATTTACACATCAATCTTGATAACTTTTTTATTATAATCAAAAATTACTTTACTTGATATAAAAAAATGTCGGCAAACGAAGAGATGGATAATACGAAATTCCTTTTTACATTTACCAAAAATATTTTGAATTCTGATAGGTCTATAAGATGGGTAGGAATAACTGATCAAAATGGCAATATCATAAATGAACGAGATAGAGAAGGACTAAAACCATTCCTAACTATGGAAGAAAATCATGAATGGGCAATTAGAACAATAACTAGACATAAAACACGATTCAACCTCGAATCAAAGATGGGTAAATTAACTTATTTGTTTAGAAGATATACAAGAATGAGTAGGTGTTTGATGTTTGATTCCAATCAATGAAAATTATTATTTGCTTTTTACTATGGATTTTGATCAATATAATTTTGATAAAATAATAATGGAAAAAATCATTCCTTTAATTAAACAAGAAAGAGAGAAATTCCTTATCAAAAAATGGCCCTGTTAACTTAAGGATTAAAGTAGTCATACATTCTACTTTTCTATCATGTTCTGTGCTCAATTTTAATTGATATTTTCGCTTTACTTGCTTATTTTTGCTTAACTTAACAGAGCCCAAAAAATAATTTAATTTTAATTTATGAATCAGAATACATAACGGGCCCGGAGGAATTTAATATACTACTATATCCAATCTTTAATTTCTATCTTTTGTTATATTATTGTAAAATTAAGAATATAATAAGCCATAGCCTAATAATGAGTACAACCTACCCAGTAGTAGATGATGATTAGGCTATGGCCCCATTGGAACTTCATCTGCATTTAGTTGGATTTGTATATTCATGTTTCTATATGATATTTAAAAACTTGTGAAAAATCAAATTAATTTATAAGTAAAATATTATATTGTCATAGCCTTCTTTCTAAGGAGTTATTAATAGCAATAGAGGGGATTATGACCACGTATGGAATCTTTTGTATTGTATTGGTTGGAATGAGTAAGTTAAGTATCTCATATATCATCAACATGCATTAGTATTTTTAACATACTCTGATAGAAAGAACTTTAGCTCTGAATGTTTAGATTGATATGTGCCCAAATCTTATATTCTGAAATTATCTGATACTCAGAAAAAGGAACTGAATAGATTCATGAAGAGTACTCGTGACAAAGAGGAATACAGAAGAGCGTCTGCTATAAAGCAAAAGATGGAAGGAATACCTTACAGAACTATAGCCAAAAACCTTAGTGTCAATTACCGTAATGTGTATGACTGGATTAACAATTACAGAAAATATGGTTTAGATGGAATAAGAAACAAGAGAATGAATGCAGGTAGAAAACCAGTAATATCTACTGACAAAAACAAAGAGATGATAAAAGACATCATATTGAACAAGTCTCCTAAAACATTTGGCTATCTCAAAAATACATGGAATATCAGGCTGTTGGCTACTTATCTCTCAACATTACTGGAAATGAATGTCAGTCCCATGCAAACATGGAGAATAATTCATGATATGGGTATAGTATACAAACAGCCAAAACTTGAACTGGAAAAAGGCATAGATTATGAGGAAAAGAAGAACAAGATAGAAGGGTACAAGAAGATATCGGCAGCTCTTTTAAAAAAAGATTCTACTAGGATTTGAAGATGAAACGTGGTTACATCTACAACCATACATAACAAGAACATATATGAGAAGAGGAGAACAGCAAAAGATACTTCATAAAGGATCTAACGATAAAGTCAATGTATTCATCACACTTCTTTATCCTATGAATGGAATAAAATTTACAACAAGCAAAACAAGAAACAGTAATGATTTCATAAACCATCTAAACAGCATCAAAAGATATGTACTCAAGAGAAGTATCAAGAGATTTATTCTTGTAATAGACAATGCATCTTTTCATGTTAGTAAAAAGACTAAACAGTTTATAGAAAAACAATCAGACGACTGGCTAACTGTACTATTTCTACCAACACGGGCACCATTTCTGAATCCAGTAGAAACAAAAGTAAACAGGAATCTCAAGAAAGATATATGTGCAAACTATAACTACGAAACAGAAGATAATCTATTATGTAATGTAAGAAGATATCTTAGATGTTTTGGTTGTTGGCCTAAAATATGATACTTAACTTATGATATTTTTTAATTATACTATTTAATAATTTATTTCTTTTATTATTATCAACAGCAATTAAATGTACAATATTGATAGATAAAGATGAGATTTAACATTTTACTTGTATGACTTAAAATCCATAATTATTATGGATGGATGGGATAAGATTCGAATCCATCTTGCATTCACAGATTTATGCAATTATTATTTGATAAAAATTTAGTCTTATCAAAAAATTTTTTTATATGTTCAGAAGATGGAAAAACAGAGAATAGAATTACAAAGATTGAAGAATTCAACTCATAAATTAGTCATTAAGAGAGAAAATGACAAAGTAAAAAGAAGATAACAAATTAAAATAGCAATCCTACAATCTCTTCTACGATATCGCCTAAGAATTTACTGAATTTATTAGTAAAGGAAGATAAAGACGAAAGCCATAATATCCTCTGAATTAACAAGGAGCAAACATGTTTATTTATAAGAATTGTTGATTCTTATGAGTCTATGAACAAATCATTAAATTTTGCAATAATAATAACGACTATTACAATTTTTATAGGTATAGCGAATTATAATAGCGAAGTATCGGCTCAAAATTCAATTACAAATTCTTCAGTTAATATAACTCAATCTTCTAATAATGAAACTAACTACCAAGCGTCACAAACTTTTACTCATGGAATTGTAGTAAATCTAGATGGTGTAGGATATTATTTTGATGGCCCCGCAGACGGTGTCAACGGTACAAAAGATGCACCTGGTCACTATTGGTGGCAAGATGCGCCTCGTCATGTTTATGGTCTTCATTATAATATTGGTCCATTTGGAGAAAAACAGTGGTGGTCATCTGATGCAAAAGATAAAGAATTACTATATGTAGTTGATGTTATAATTGCTCCTTGGACAAATAAAACTGCTTATGAATTTGCTAAACAAGGATATGTTCACTATCATGAACTAGTACCAACAGACAATGGTGAAAAACATCCTGAATTGGTTGCTTGGTTCAAACATGTAGCAGTACCTGCAGGATTTATACTAGATAGGGGACCTATGTCAGAAGATAAACATATAGTCGGCGCCGGAATTGATTATAGATTCTTAAACAACTACTTTATACCATATAATCCAAAAGCAGATCATGGTCATTCTGAATAAATAGAACCAAAATGAGAAATTAAACTTTCTATTCTATTTTTATGATTTCTGTTATTATATTATAGAATATAAATTTCCTTTTTTATATAATTTTCTTTAATTAATAGTTTAAGATGCTATTTTAGGGAATAAAAATCTATGAAACTAAATCATTTACTAACGTCTTTCTTTTTTCTATATGGTTTATCGGCATTTTTTATCTAAGGTTTACTTATTATTCATTTTGATTGATATAAAAACCTCGACATATTTATATTACTAAAAATTGACTATATTTATTTTACTTAATATTTTTTTGAAGATAATTCCTGTACCATTTAATAATGATAAGAATTAAAATTGAATGCTTATGAAATTTTATATTTTTACAATAACTATAACACTTTTCGCATTATTATCTATAAGTATGATCTATGGAGAAAAGAATATCAATATTAATAATAATAATAGTATTCAACAAAATTCAAATATTACAACAGTAACAAATAATAAAATACTAGAGTACAAATTTGAACCATTTTTATTATTAGATGAAAAGGATTTTGAGGATATTTCTCATAATGATACTCTTTCACTTGAAAATTTTGCTATTGCAGCATGGATTAAAACTAATCAAACAAACCTAATAGAGCCTGCTCATTTAGTAAATAAAGGTGGATTTAATACTGATGAAAAAGGTGAAAATATGAATTATGGTATTTGGTTCTCTGTAGATGGAACAATTTCTGGAGGTTTTGAAACTAAGTCTGGAGAAGATTTTGAAGTAAAGTCTACTGCAAAATATAACGATGGAAAATGGCATTATGTTTTGTTATCTTATGATGGTTCTTTATTACGATTAGATATAGATGGAAAAAAACAAATATCAACAAAACCCACAAATGGAGCAATTCCTGATACTACTGGGGATCAACCTTTACGAATGGGTGCAAATTCACTAGACGAAAGCAAATTTTTTACTGGTAATATAGATGAAGTTAGAGTATGGGATAGAGGATTAACAGACAAAGAAATTTCACAAATTTATGCAAAAAATACTTTTGATTCAAATGGACTTGTAGTATACCTGAATTTTGGTGGAGACGAAGTTTCACCTTCATCTTCTTCTGCTATTAACAATACAACAAAATCAATAGAAAATCTAACTTCAACGACAACAAATAATGGATCTGTTACCAATAAGATTAATGAAACAACTTCTTCATCCTCCTCAACCTCATCTCCTCTTCTTACTCCTAATGGCAAAACCAATGCTACTGCTACTCTTCCTTCTCATCCTCAAGATAACAAAACTATAACAACAGAAGAAAAATTTTCTCCTTTCAATATTGCAGTTGCATCAGATTGGGGTTGTAAAGATTTTGCTAAAAAAACAGCAGAAAATATTCAAAGCAAGAAGCCTGAACTTGTAATAGCAGTAGGAGATCTAAGTTATGGTAAATCAGCGGATTGTTGGTTTAAAATAATTGAGCCATTTAAATCAAAGATGAAGATAGCCATGGGAGACCATGAATATAGTGATACTACAAGCGGAGTAGTAGGTGTAATTAATCAATATCTGAAACCTTTGAACCTAGAAAAAACATATTATTCTTTTGATATGAATAATGCTCATTTTGTTTTTATAAATCCGTATATTGATTATAAACCTGGTTCACCTCAATATCAATTCATTGAAAATGATTTAAAAACTGCTTCTACCAATCCAAAAATAGATTGGAGATTTGTAGCAGAATCTCCACCTATCTATACTTCTCCCTCTCAACATCCTGGTAATTCTACAATCCGAGACATTTATCATCCTCTATTTGATAAATATGACGTTGATCTGGTATTTACTAGTGACAATCACAATTATCAAAGGACATTTCCATTAAAATACAATAGTAAAGGTGGAGATAGTTCTGATCCTATCATAGCAAATAGAGATCAAAATAATTATAATTATAATAGTAATAATGATAAAAGTAATGGAGTTATTTACCTAATAACAGGAACTGCCGGAAGATCACTTTATCCAATTACACAACAAGCACCATTTGTTGCAAAACAAAACGATCAACATTTTGGATTTCTAAATATTGATATTAGTGGTAATACCTTAAAGGGAACGTTCTATGCAAATAAAAGTGAATTACTTCGCTATCATTATGTAAAATATCAAAATGACATGATAATAGATCACTTTACAATTTCAAAGACAAATAAACCTAATGATAACAAGATTGGTAACGTTTGAAGATTTGCCTCGAGAATATTTGGCATGTTGTGATAGTATTAGTAGAGCAAATTATTCTCATTTCGTAAAATGCATTATAATAATTATATTATATAGAAAAAAAGTTATATTTCTATATATGTTGTCAAGGATAGTAACTAACACAAATAAAAAAAATACAATAAAAAAAGTATCGGAATGGGTTTTTAGTGGTTTCAGTATATTCTTTATTGGTATGTTAGTTTTCATGGCAGTACATGATACAATGACAAGTCAATCTTCCAATACTGCAGAATATTGTGCAAAGTATGGCTTTTTAGCATCTCCTGGTTGCTGGTAGTAAAGTAATAACACAAGAAGAAAGGAAAAAATATACCAAAGATAAGAGAAATCATTTTTTTTATAGCGAATATATTTACAGAAATTATTGTCTAAAAATGTGTTAAAACATTTTTATTCAGATATGTCGTATATATAGTGTACAGAAAAAAAGGTTATGAAAAAAACCACAGTTATTGCAATTCCATCTTCATGTATTGTGATAACTACAATAGTATATACACTAGTAGCCACTACATTTTTTGAAATTGATAATGTTCTTGGAGAAGGAGCAAACTTTATTGTTGATGATAATGTTAAGACAATGACCTATATTAGTCAACAAGTAGCAGAAAATCCTTGCAAGTCACCTTGTCCTCCAGATGCGGAAATGTGTATTACAATGTGTGCACAAACCGATAAAAAATAACAAACAATTTTTTATTTCTGTTTTATATTTTTTTAGTTATTGTTCTGCCAATGTTGTTGTGATCCTACTATAGCAAACAACAAATTTCTTTCATATTCTTTCTTTGATCTAACAGAATAAGAATCTCCAAAGCAACACATTCCACATTTCCTTTTATTTAAATTGCCTTCTTTTAATGGATCAAATTGATAAGAACATCTTCTACATTTTATTAATTTTTTTTGTTTAATTAATTGTTGTTGCATAAATATATGTACACTCAGTTTACCCATTTATAGTTTACTTAGTTAACTTAGTTTATTGGGTAAAAAACGTAAACTTGAATATTTAATAAACAAAATAATAGTATACCAATGAGTACTCAGTTGACCAAGTTAATCAAAGTAAAGGATGATACATATGAAAGATTATCCAATAGGGGAAAGAAGAATGAAACCTATGATGATATAATCCGTAAACTGTTAGATTTAACAGAAAATGAAAATAATAAAAAATGAATATCATTGATAAATACAAAAATTTAGGTAAAAAAGATAAATCTGTTTTTCTTCTACTATTCATTGTTGCTTTTACTATTGTAATATGGATTCTAGTTATAAATAACTTATTTCATCCTCTTCTTGCGATGTTGTTAATGTTTTTAATGGTTGTGATTGTACGTATAGATATGAAGAATAAAGAAAAAGAAGAAAAGGAAAAAATGAAATGAGTTTTCTACTAATATTTATTATCTAAATCAATATTAAACAAGTATTTGTTATAGTTATGTTTTGTGGTAATTCATACCATCTTATACTTTTTTCATAAATTATTTATAAATTTCAACACACTTCTCTCTTCTCTTTATCTTTTTATCTCGTAATTTGAGACGTGTAAACCAACATCTATACATTTTCTATATTCTCTACCTCTCTCCCTCTGACAAAGTATCTTTCCTATTAATAAAATACTGTTATTGTGTTTGAATTATGCCAAATCTTGATCCCTGGATAAATCAATATGAGAATGAACATCATCATACTATTACAGAACAAGAAGAAGGAAATATCAGCAATTTTGAAAACCATTTGTTATCTGTTAGGAATGAATGTCAAAAAATAATTGAGCGTAACTCACATCAGCATCCTACATTTCTCCAACGTTATCAAAAGATTATAGAAATAATTGATTGGACTTCGAAAAGATATAGAATTGTAATTGAGAGAAATAAAATTCAACAACAACAAAATGAAAAAGATATCTAGTAATAATAAATAGAATTAGAGAAGAACTTGACGAAAAAAGAAAAATTGCAATAAACAAAAATAAGCAGTCTGAACTAAGAGATGAAGTAGCAATGTATAGACTTGAAGAAACTACTATTGATTATGTGCTATCTGAAATACGTGAATTTGTTTATAATAGGTAATAACCATAATATAATTATAATTTGTAATATGGTGGTTTTTTCTTATTGAAAATAACTAATAGTTATAAATTTGAAAGCACTATTATTGCATTAAATAATGGCAAAATAGTAAACAAACCAAAAGGTTATAGATTTCAAATAGGTGATTATCTCATGTACAATAAGGAAAAAGATTTCTATTATAATCTAAGTTACGCACAAATCAAAAATTTGTATTGGAATAGTGAAATGATTGTTGGATATGTTGCTAATGATGAGATAAATAATAATAATGGTAATAAAGATAAAACTTCAATGATAGAATTATCAAGAAGTGATTAAAGAAATAAGAAATAAGTTTTTCTACCAATACTATTAATCCTAAACCTTGCAATTATAATTGTGGTACTAGGATTTATTGGAATATTCAAGGAAATGCATACTTTGAAGTATTTTCAAAAAAGAAACACATATGTCCTAATAGGTCAAATAATAATAATTCTGCAAATAAAAACCATAATAATAAGCCAAAACCAAATTATTATTCAAATAACACCAATACTACTACTACCAATAAGAAATTCTAGTCTAATAATAATTCAAAGTTTAAACAACCAATGGCTAATTCTTTAGAAGTTTTATAAGGCTCTATTTCTGAAGTTAAAAAGAAATACGAAGTATTAACAGATTTAATAAAACAGTATAATGGTAAAACTCATGGTTCTCAATCTCATTTTATTGCTAATAATATGTTTCTAGTTGTATATTATGAGGTTCTAGAAGATAAGAGAGAGGAAATTAAGCGGAGATTGGAGAACTATATTCTTACAGTCAATAACCTGGATCCTTAGCAATATCATCATCTTCTATAGGATAAAATCTGTTATTGTAACTCCATTCTATATCTGGAGATTCATTGCATTTAGCAATACCTGTTGGTGTAATTGCAATTTTCTGCACATTTTGATCAGATTTTGCAACATATTCTTCCAGATGTAAAATTATAGTTCTTACCAATGGAACTAAAGCAGAGAATTCTTCATTTTCATATTTCCATGCATCAAACCATATTGTTAATATTTGTTGATCTGTAAGATAAATAAATACATTGTTATCATTTTCCTTTTTTATTTTTAACTTTAGAATTTTACCATCATCAGATTTAAGAATTGCTTTTTTTCCATTAATTAGTAATGAGAATTTGTTTGATTGCTCTACTGAATATGAACCTTTATTATCTATTAAAAATTTATTATAATTATTAGGATTTTCCAGAATTAATATTTTATCGTTTACCTTTTTACATTCTGCATTATCAATCCATCTATTTTATAGATATCTTTGATAAATTTTTTTAGTTTATTTCTTTCTGAATCTTGTTCGATATTTTTCCATGAAATAATTTGTATCTTTTCTAATTCACTTTTTATCATTTTCATCATAGTAGTTTTTCCTGTTCCCCATCCACCAAAGATTCCTACTGTGAATTGGGCTGTTGAATTTGCAATAATATTAGATAATCTTTCACTATGCTTTATAAAACTAGAAGCATCTTTTGCAGGTTCATCCGTGATAATTTTATAAGTTGATCCATCGTTTTCAGGATCTTCTTTATTGGAAGTAGAGATTATCAAATAATTATAAATTTAATAAGAAATATAAAAATAATTTGCAAATTCAATATATATTTTAATCAATTATTCTTATCATAATATTAAAAAATATGTACTTGTGTGATTAGAATCTCTGTCTTTCAATTATAGGTTAGTTAAAACAAAGTTCAATATTCTCGGAGTGAGACTCGAACCCTTATCCATCAAATGTGGGTCCTATTATCAAATATTAAAATTTAGTGATGGTTGGAGGTTTATATCAATACAATGCTAATGGATTATGTTAAATAGAATCGCTCTTATTGACAAATGTTTCAGCCAAGCTTAAAGCTGCATAAAACATAATTAGGATGTGTTTACTTTAACCACATCTCTTCCTGATGAAAGTTGGTGTACCAGTTTACTGAGAAAGGCCAGATGGAAAGACTACATATTATGTCCACATTGTAAGTCAAATAACGTAAAGAAGGATGGTCAGTATCGATCCTACCAAAGGTACTTTTGCAAGCATTGTAAAAGATCGTTCAATGACAAAACAGGTACTGTATTTCATTATTCACATACACCATTGAAGATATGGTTTTTGGCAATGTATCTATACTTTGTACTCTGGCCCGGATGTTCAATAAGACAGGTATCGCTTGAGGTAGTTATACCAATTCCAAGATGCTATCGATTTATCAGAACAGTTATGGAAAAGTTATCATCTTCCTCATCATCATCTGCTAAACTCGGTGGTAATGTTGAAGGTGATGAATTCTATATCAAGGCAGGACTGAAAGGTAGATCATATCATGATGAGATAGTAAAATCAGGAAGAAAACCCAGGAAAAGAGGGCTAAAGCCTTGGAGAGGTAGAGGTACATTTTACAAGGATCATCCAATGATAACATGTATTCATCAAAGAAGGAACGGAATGACATATTTTGATGTTCCTGTACGACAGTCACTTCTTGATATTATATGTACCAGAGTAGAGTATGGTTCAACTGTATTTACAGATGAATATAGAGCATATGACCAGCTGGAAGAACATGGCTTCATACACAAAAGTGTAATCCATTCACAGAAAGAATACGCAAATGATATTGTTCATGTGAATAATTGTGAATGCAGAAGCAACCTGTACCAGTTATGGATAAGAAAGTTCATGGGTGTAAACAAGTACAATTTACAGGTATACTCCAAAACATTCCAGTTTATTCATAACAATAGAACCAAGACAAGAGAACAAAGATTCATGGAAATTCTTTGTTACAACTAGCTGAAACATTCAGAAATAAGAGCGAATAGAATAATTAGTAAATATTATTATTATTATAAAAATAATTTCTAATAGTGGTAAGTCTTTATTCATTTATCAGGTATTACAATACGGTTCATCTTCAGTTTTTAGATAATGAATATCATGATTTTCAAGATATTATTAAAAAAAATACTGAATTAATTCAAGAATTAAGTAAAATACAAAATGATAAAAGACGAGAATGATATTGTTTGGCGGTATTCTGATTTCGAATACTAACACTTTTAATAAATTTTGTCTGTGATTATGAATCTGATTTAAATATAAAAAATTTTTTTCTTAGTTGAGGAATTTGTGAATTTGTTGGTGACAAGAATAACTTTATACTAATAAAAATGAAATATAAAGTTATTGTATTCGTTATGTTTTGTGATATGTAAATGTGATAATTAATTATAGTCATCATATTTGTGAAAATATAATTAATCTGGATTATGATATTATCTTCATCCTAAGGTAATATGTTCAGTAAAATTAAATAATATAAAAAATAATGGATCTGCAACAATAATAACAAATAATGGAAAAATTTTGGAAATAAACCTGATGAGAGAATTGAGAAAAAGATTCATTCAAAGAAATCACAGTATAAATTTTTGTTGAAGTAAATATTTTCATCAAAAAAGCTTATGATAAATTAATGGTCATTTATCCACTGTCACTCTCAAATAGTAAACATTACTGGACATCAATGTAACAGAAATTTTTAATCAAAAAATTAAATCGATCTAGAGTGTTATAAACTTATTTGTAGGCGTTAGAACGAGGGCTTCTAACTATCATTATAACAGGGTTCGGTAACATAATAGATAAAGTTTTTGAATTAAAGTATTAGAGATGTAATGGATTTTAAAATCAATTCAAAAAATAAAAAATAAATGGTTATAGACTAAAGTTTATAGTAATGATTCCAGTATTTTTTAGATTTCATATTTGTTGAGCAACATTTGATGGTTTATCATTAATGTAAGAATCGTATTGTCTGTAGAGACTCAATCACATCATATAATTTATCAGAGATACCTGCAGTTGAGAAGTCGGTAAACATCAAAGCCTTAATCTCAAAATTAGTTAGTCCATCCTCTTGTAAATTTGCAAGTAATTGACAGTATTCTTTAAGGTTATTAGTTCCATGTGGTTCTATGATTGACAAATAATGCAAGAAATTTGTTAATTCATCAGCTGTTAAATTCTTTTCAAAGATGTTATTACACGTGAATGTTAGTGGCAATAGCACTCTTTCTAAACAGTCAAAGAGTCCCTGTACAATTATAGATATATCTTGATTTGTTTCAGGTTTTACAGCATATTCTATTATAGCCAATGCCTCCTTTTGATTAGGAGTGTCAAGTACAAATACCAGATAGTTAAGAGCAAGCTTTAGGTTTTCACAAATTTCTGCAAGTTGTGCGGTAGTATATTCAGAGCCAGGTGGTAGAGGTGTTAAACATGTTGCTCCAGCATCTACGGGTGGAGTGGCACTCGTACAAGGCATACCATCAAAATTGACAATATTTATTGCATTGACTAATGCAGTAAGGAGAATATCCTGCTGTGATGAATTCAAGAATTCTAACCAATTTTTTATACATTCTTCACATATTACTTGATCATCAGGTAATTCCAGTATTCCTGTCGAACCTGCTTGACCTTGAAAAGCAGAATCATCTATTGCAAATACTTGCCTTGATAGATTTGAAATCGGTGCTAACAAAAACATGATTATCAATGATAGACATAATATAGATTTTTTGTGCATTAATTGATTGTTATCTTATTATTATATAATCATAAGGACACATTTTTATTGTTCTTAATTACAAAATTTATTTTGATTCAACTACTATAAAACAATGTAAAATCTAATATAAGAGAAACATTATAAAGCAATTAAAGTTAAAATATTTCTAGTATTTTTATTACAATTTTTTA
>CAWIYT010000243.1:0-10998 GCA_963840085.1 uncultured Nitrososphaerales archaeon | reverse complement strand
GGTCTACTTCTTGTTTCGACATTAGGTGGAATAGGTGTAACTGCATTAACTTTCTTATCAAACTATCAGACACCTTTGAGACTGTTATCTATAGCACTCTTAATATGGGCATACTATTCAATTAGTAACAAATTAACTAAAAGTTGTATAATTGATTATAATACCAAGAAAGTAAAATAGAGTGAATTTAATTGAAATATTATATAGTTAAATTTCCTAGATAAACTAAAACTATAAAAAATAACATAATAAAGGTAGAAAAGATGATAAGATAATTTTTACATACGGTGTATAATGATCTTTTTATTTCAGTTACTATTATTCTGATTCAATCATAGCAAACAACAAATTTCTTTCATATTCTTTCTTTGATTTTATAGAATAAGAATCTCCAAAACAACACATTCCACATTTTCTTTTTCTTGAATTACCTTCTTTCGATGGATCAAATTTGAAGGAACAGTCTTTACATTTTATTAATTTATTTATCATTAGTATAGTATAGTCATACTTATATATAATAGTATAATAATAGTGATACTTTAATATACTAACGAATACATTTAGATGTTTAAGATAAAGAGTATATTTTGTTGAATGAAAAGAAGATTGTTCGTAGTCTAGTAAATGTAAGGGCTGCTAAAGGAGGAGATAATCCACCAATGATTATAACCATTCCCAAGAATATTGCTAATGCATTTAATTTAGAATTAGGAGAAACCTTAGATATTTTTGATTGATGGTGAAAAAATAGTATTAAAAAGAACAGAAATAACGAAATTATAGTAGTAATTATTAGTAATTCTTTTCCATATTCCAACATTTATCACTGATGATTTTGTTCTTGTTTTTTGTAATTTAGTTTTACAATCAAAGATAATTATAGAACAAAAAACTAATACATTTTTAAAAAATAGTTTTTGCTTTATTTACACTAACAGTACGTATTGGAATATTATCTAGGCTGTTCTGGTTGGAGTTATGATGGATGGAAAGGCTCTTTCTACTATCCACAAGATCTAGATAATAGATATTGGCTTTCATACTATTCTAAAATTTTTGATTTTGTTGAAATAGATTCTACTTTCTATAGAATTCCTTCTATATTCATGGTTAACAATTGGAATAAAAGAACTCCTGATAATTTCAGATTTGCTGTGAAATTTCCAAAAGTTATTACTCATGATAAGCGATTAAAAGATGTAGGAAAAGATATAGAGAAATTTTATGATGCTATGGAACCTCTATATGACAAAATCCTTGTTTTTTTGATTCAGTTACCTCCATCTTTACAGATTGCAGAAGGTCTAGATTTGATAAAAAATTTAGAATATATTTTGGATCCATCTTTTAGATATGCGATTGAGGTAAGACATCATACTTGGTTCAATGAACTTTTTTATAACTATTTGAAAGAAAAAAATTATTGTCTTGTTTGGAGTCAACAAGATATTTTAGTTACACCTCCAGTTTTAACATCTGATTTTCTATATTTGAGACTAATAGGAGATAGGAGTATTGATGAAGGAGACTTTGGTAAAATAAAAAAAGACAGAACAAGAGAAATGCAACTGTGGGCAAATATAATCAAAGATATCCAAAAGAATGAAAAAAATGTTAAAACTGCTATAATAGCAGCAAATAATCATTATGCAGGATTTGGGCCAATGACTGCAAAATTATTTGCAGAAATGATAAATTTGAAAAATAAAATAAAGCCATTTCCTATTGTAGATTATCAAATATTAAAGGATGGAGTCAAAGAGAAGAAAAATAAAAATCTAAACCCTAAAGAAAGATGGGTGGGCAAAGCAATATTTCATGTTGATATGAATTCATTTTTTTCTTCCTGTGAGGAAATTAAAAATCCAACATTAAAAGGCAAACCACATGCAGTGATAATGACAAATCAAGATAATAACAACATTACAAAAGGTGTAGTAGCAACATGTTCTTATGAGGCTAAGAAACTTGGAGTGCAATCAGCAATGCCCTTATACAAAGCATTAGAATTATGTCCTCACTTAATATTAAATACAGTAGACAAAAAATTTTACAGCAAGATATCTCATACTGTGATGGAAATATTAGAAGGATATGCTGACACTTTTGAGCAAGCAAGTATTGATGAAGCATATTTAGATTGTACAAATAAAATATCTTCTTTTTCTTCTTATAATACTAATAGTCTATCAACAGTAGAAGAATACGCTCTAGAAATTAAAAAATCTATAAAAGAAAAATGTGGTGGATTATTAACATCTATAGGTGTAGCACCAACAAAATCCGTTGCTAAAATTGCATCAGATTATCAAAAACCAGATGGTCTAACTATTGTACCTGTTGATGAATTGAAAGACTTTTTGAACACTTTGGAAGTTGAAAGAATTTCAGGAATTGGATCAAAGACACAAAAGATCCTGAAAGAAAAAATGAATATCAAAACTATAGGAGATTTAGCAAATACTGATGTTCAAATATTGATTGAAAGATTTGGAAAAAAGATAGGAACATGGATGTGGCAAGTTGCAAATGGAGAAGACAATGATCCAGTTATTCCAAGAGGAAATCATATCTCATTAAGCAATGAAACTACTTTAGAAAATTTTACATTAGATAGAAAAATGATAAAACAATCTCTGTATGAATTGATTGATGAACTAATTGAAAGAATAAAGAATAACAAGTATCAATTTAGAACAGTAGGAATAAAATTAGTAAGAACTGATTTTAGTATTGAAACTCGAGAAAAATCTTATTCTAATTATCAAACTGAGAGGAAAAGTATTGAATCTATAATAGAGGAACTTTTGAATAAGTTTATTCTGGAAGATAGTTTATCATCATCATCACATCAACTACCAATTCAAAAAAAACTATTACTAAAAAAATATTGCCTATACGAAAAGTAGGGTTAAGAGTATCAAATTTGATAGCAATAGATAACAATAGTAAAAAAGATATTCAATTTAGACAAATGACATTATTAGATTATGTTTAATGTTAGAATTAAGGGACATTATCATAAACGTAAATGCATGTATAATTCTTGAAAGTTTTTTATTTTGGACTATATATTATAATAAAAAAATCATTGATTGTAATCGATAATCGATAATATCTTTGATTTTATTTGTTGTTGATTGGTAAATGAGTATTCATTGTTAATTTCAATAATAATTATAATAAGAAAAACAATTTGATAGTTGATGATAACAATATTAATGCCTCTTTGAAATCTAAAATAGATGGATAGAGAGAAATTTTGACCCTGTTAACTTAAGGATAAGGTAATAGGTATATTCTACTTTCAGATTATGTTCTGTGCTCAATTTCAGAAGAATTTTTCAATTTATTTCATAAATTTTCCTTAACTTAACAGAGCCTTTTCTTTATACAATTATACAATGCTAATTATATCTTAAACAGAGTAACATTATATACATTTACCACTAATATAAGTAACTACTTTTAGTAAATTATTTTTAATTAACCGAAAGAACTTTAAGTTATAGACTAATATAATAGATTAAACATATGATAAAGTTAAAACATATTACTGTAAATCAAGAAGTTTATCAAAAATTGAAAGATTTAGGCAAGGCAGGAGATTCATTTAATGATGTCTTGACTAAAATTTTAGCAGAAGCAGAACAAAAGGAACAGGAGGAATGAGGGGGTCAGAATTTTACACTTTTCCTGCCATGGTTACAAAAATCTTAAAAATAGACCCCCCTCCTAAATTCTAAAGATTATTGAAAGGTTGATAGATAGATATGAATGGTAACAACAGCAACAAGAAGAAGATAACGATTACGATTCCTTTTCAGATGAAAGTCAGACAACAGATTATACTTCAATTGAAGGAGTTAGGACTAAAACTGGAATTGATAATGATTGAACGTTTGGTAAATTCATATGTAAAGAATTAATTGATAACGCATTAGATTTTATTGAATCTAATACAAAGGATTTTGTTAATAGATGGACAAAGTCCTTTTGTTAACATAGAAGTTTCAGAAGAAGAAAATGAAATAATCAAAATTAAAATCAAAAATTCGTCTAATTCAAACCAATTTTTTACCAAAGAACGATTAGATAAAATCTTTAATTTTCAAAGATATTTCAGCAGTAAAAGACACCAATATATTATAAAACGTGGAGCATTAGGAGATGGATTAAAAGAAGTTTTAATTATTCCTTATGCTTTTGCTATTGAAAACAATAATGAAAGTTGGAATTATCCTTTAATCATTAATGTTTCTAATGAGAAAATATTCGAAATTAGGAATTACTAATCTTTCTGAAATTAAAAGACTTGGAGAAATACCAGAGATAGATATAAAAGAAATTGAATCTAATAAAAGAAGAAAATAACTAATGATAAATTTACTGAAATTACTGTTCTATTCCAAAAAAAATTTTCTGATTATTGATGAGATCAAATCTACTTTTAATTAAATTATATTTATTTAATACACATATAACTTTTAAAACTGATATTCATCTAAAATCACGTAGTTCTCAGGTACAATATATAATGGTACACAAAGTATTGAAAATTGGAGTAATTATCAGAGTATTTATTATTATTCACTACCTGAATTTGAAAGATTAATTTATAGTTTTGAAGATAAAACGAATTTAAATATTGCTAAATATGTTCAAAAAAATTTCAGAGAAGGTACTAATATTAAAATAGAAGAATTATTAGAAATATTAAATTCTTCTAGTAGATCCTAATAAAAAAAACTTAGAAAGTATTTATCAAAGATTAAGAAAAATTCCACCTCCAAAAAATAAAAGTGAACAGTTAAAAGTTCCTTTTGATTCAAAAAAGAGAGAACAGGCAATAAAAGATAGAGTCAAAAAAATATTTAGAATTGATGATGAAAGTATAGAATATAAAAAAATTACCTGATTATTATCCACCTGATGAAAATGGTATAGAATTTCCATTTATGTTAGAAATTGTTGTTGCGGATTCACCTTCAAATCGATAAAGACATTACTATTTAAATTCAAATATTAATTATTCTCATTCTTTAACTTATAATCCATTTTTTAGTAAATCAAAAGAAAAAATATTCACTTGGAAAAATAAAAATACTAAAAATATAAAATCAGACTATTCTATTACTGATATCCTTGAAGATTGTGGATTTTCTCTTGATTCTAAAAAACATAAACATGGAAATGGTAATCTTGTTTATATAAATTTAATATCTCCTAAGGATTGGTTATAGAAATCAAAGTAAAACAAGATATTCATTTAAACCCATTTGCTTCTAGTGCACAGGAAATATTTAATTTCTTTAAAAGTTATCTCATCCAAAAATAAAAATGGATTAAAAAAAGGAGATATTATTGATGAGTTAAGAGATTTAATTGAAGAACGTATACAGGAAGTTAAAGACAATCCTAGAATGAAAAAGATAGGTAGATGGACCCAAAGTACAGTATTCTATTATTTAAGACCAATATTACTTGATAAAGGAGCGACAGTTATAAGCACAAATACTCGAAAATACATAACTAGTAAAATTCAAGAAGTATGCAAAGAATATGGATATAAAAGACATGAATTAGGAATAATTGCTGCAGAAAGAGCACAATTATATTTTAAAGGTGAATCTCTTGGAGTTGGTTTTGATCAGTTAGAAGAATTGGCAAAAAAAGGCACTGATTTGTTGATTATAGAGAAGGAAGGTGTAGCAGATGTACTAGCACCATTTGCAGATGAAAAAGGTATTGCAATATTAAACACTAGAGGATTTCTTACAGAATATGCTAAAGAATTGTCAGAACTTGCTGAAGAAGAAGAATGTAATATTGCAATTTTGACAGATTTTGATTCTTCAGGATTACTTATTTCCACTGTTTTACCAAATGCTCATAGAATAGGTATAGACTTTAGAGACACTTGAAAAACTAGATTTGGATGAAGAGGATGTAGAGGAAGAAGGTAATAAGAATGATAATCACTTCACAAGGTCTTAAAAAAATGGATTATGAAATACCTTCACCATATAGTGAAACAGAATGGAATAATATGATAGATTATCTAGATAGTGGTAAACATAAAAAACGTATAGAAATTGATAGTGTTCTTAGAGTAGTAGGTAATGAGAGATTTTGGAATTTTGTAAAAGAAGAACTTGATTCTGTATTTAAAAAGAGAGATTATAATAGGGCTATTGATATTCCAGAATATGTTCCTCCAAAAGAAATAGATGATTTATTTGCAAATATAAAAAATATAGTTAGTGATTTTCAAGCAGATGAACGTGAAAATATAAGTAATGAGTTAAAAGATATAAAAGGATTCATAAATGTAAAACCTAAAGAAGAAGAGATTAAAGATAGATTAGGAGTCTAATGTACAAGATAATTCAGATAGTAAAAAATAAAATATTAGATGTAATTAAAAAATTCTCTTTTAATAATTAATATCTATTTAAAAAATATTCTTAGTTAATTAACTTTCATTTATATCACGCCAAGATTTATTCTGGTTGTGAAAATCGAAGTCCCGCATTAAATTTTCTAGTATAATATCATATGTTTCTACATCGTAGAATTGTTTTGCGTGGCCTACAAACATGCGATATGTATGTTCTGAGATTTTCATGATTCTGGTAGGCTTTTGAACTTTTGATTCTTTATTATTATCATTATCATCATCATTATTATTATTGGTAATCTCTTTCATAGTTATGAGTCGGCCGAGTCCTGTGTTGTCACCGTATCTCAATTTCGTTATTCACACCTTTTCTTCTTTTACAACAATAGTATTATTAGATTCACGTTCTAATTCTTGCTTCAAACTTTCCCATTTCTTAAGACATATTATAATAGAGATCAATCATTGTAAATAATCTCACTATTAATTTTATTTTCGCTAATGGTATTATTATTATCTTCTAAATCCTCTGATCCTCTGCTATTATTATTATAAACTATTTTTGGGAGTTCTGGTTGGTATTTGGATCTTGACGGTAATTGTGTTTTTATATGATTTTCTAATATCGTATTTGATTGTTTTATAGCAGTGATACTTGCCGATTCAAGTTTCAAAATATTTATGGCTATTGATTCTGCTGTAGATACTAAATTAGGTAAATCACTTGTTTTAGTGTGGGGATGCTGAATTCTATCAAATAAAGTATGATATAAATTTGACATACGGTCTTTAAGTGTTTGGACTTCTAACCATATAGCACTATCTGTTCTTTCTTTCTGTATTTCTTCTAAATGTAATGATATCTTTTTCTTGTATTTGTAATAGTTTCTCTCAGACAACAATACAGTACGCATAATATCCTTGTCTTTTTCTCCTTTGACAAGTCTATACTGTATCTCATTCATTCGCCATTGTATACGTGACCGATTTGCTCTTTTAAGTTCTTTTTGTATATTTGATGATATCGATGACAAAATCTGAACTATATTGTACTAAAATAACCTAAAAAGTTTTGTTATTATTTATAGAATCAAAATTTTTAGGTCTATACTGATTATTTTGTAGAAGTATTCAAATTACAATTAAAGAAAAAAATCGAATTTTATAATTATATGTATAAATAGATCATTGGATTTATTTTGAAAGATTTATTATAAAATAAAAAAAATAAATGATGATAATAGTATTAGATCAAATCTCTTAGAGTAAAAATCAATCTTTATTTAAATATATAATTAAGAACATTTTAGAAATTTGGATTGATATTGCATGTTATAAATTCAAAGTAAATTTTAATTTGTTTTAATAACTGTAATATAAATGATATATTGTACATTTTCATTATAATTACTTTTAACTGACAGGGTTGGCATAGTTGGCATGGGCAAATTCCATTGTATGAAAAAATTTCTTTCATTTTTGGAATTTTTTTAATAAATATTGTAAATTTTACAATCATAGTTAAAAAAATCATTTACTAGAGTTTTACCATGGCAACCATGCCAACCATGCCACCCATGCCATTTGCATACTGATACTGTTTGTTGTATAATCATTAGTCCATGAATTAAATAAAAGAATTGTAACACTACTTTATCAAAATCATAAGGTACCGATTTCATTAGCATCATCATAATAATCTTCATCAACAGTATGTTTATCTGTCTCATCATCTAGTTTTGTCATAATAAGGATCTGTTGCCTTAAATCTGTATTAACCCATTTTACTAATTTTACACCTAGCCACACTGTCTTTCTTATTTTATTAATCGTTTTTCTTCCGTCTTCAAATTTATATATATTCTTTAATATCTTACCAAAATTCTCTTCGCTTTCAATAGGTAATCTGTGATATTTGCAGAAATTTTTGTATGCATTGTAAAATACTTCTTTAGTAGTATAGTCATCATTATATACAGAGTCCTTGGCTAGTACATCCTTAATGAATGAACCTATAGGATCTGATACAAATTCATCTTTTTGACGCCTCTCCTGTATTGTCTTTTCGTTAAGATATATAATGTCATTTTTCTGAATTGTTCTTAATGCTTTCATTAACACATTGAAAACACCTGATTTCTCCTCTTCTGTTGTTAATTTCTCTAGCAATTTAGGATCGGCATTTTTTCCTTCTTCAAACTGATTGGGAAAAGTAATAATAACTTGTCGTCGAAATCGAGCATCAGAATTATCAGTAATAGAAGGAATTGTATTAGTACAAAAGAAAAGTTTTGGATGTAAGAGTGCGCTGTAAGCATCTATTCCTTTTTTCTCAACTGATATTGGTTGCTTGCCTGTTAATTTCTTCAAGATAGAAATATCTTTCAAAATACCCTGGGGCATTTCAGTATCAATATTAACATCTTTATTCTCTAAACCTGCTAATGCAAATTGATTCTCAAGTATTGATTTAAGAGATATATAACTGACATTTTCTGATCCGTGTAAAGATGTAATCATACCTGTAAAAACATTCTTACCATTTGCTCCAATACCTAAAAGAATACAAATTAGTTCATAGGGATTGGTTCGCAAAAAAGTATATGCAAACATGTCTATTGCAGTTCTAATATCCTTTGGATGAAGCACTTGTTGCAAGAATTTACCAAACAGTTTTGGCTTAGCATTTGGATCATATATAATATTTTTTTGGTTAAGTGAAGGATATTTATGTGAATGAGGTTGCAAGATGTTCAATTTAATATGGAAGAGTCCATTTCTAAGGTTGACGATGTTTAAATCCTTATCAAATTCATTTGATTTTATATATGTCCTTCTTATAATGTGACCTTTAATGGAAGATATATGAGAAGCCTTTAAGGAATATCCGTACATTAGTTCTAGTTCTTTTTCAATGATAATATCTCCACCTTTTTTATAGACACCATTTTCATAGAACAGAATATCTTTAGATTCTTCTATCGTCAAAAAATGATATTTATTCATTAGTTGCTCTGTGGCTTGCTTAATGGTTATTCTGTCTGTTTTAGATTTATATTTTCTATTTTTCTTGATATTAGTTTTATTATTTTTTACAAAATTTTGAGCACTTAACCATATAATTTTCAATTCTTTTTCAGGTATTGGTTCTGGTTTGCAAAGTTTATTGTTAATATCATATAAAAAATCCAATAGTTCGTCTTCTATTTTTGCTTCTTTATTTTCATTATCAGATTCCTTAGCCCAGTAGTTGAATAAAAGAGAATTAGCAATTGATATCAATGTATTGTGTCTTTCTCCCTCCTGAATAACAATATCATAGTTTATCTCTAAGGAGTCTAACATTTTTCTAATTTCTGGACTTATATAACTACTACTATTTCTCCCTTCTTTTTGGTCAAGATATGAAATTATATATTTATTACAAATATTATTTATATTGGACATTAGTCTTAATGCTTCGTCAGATTTCAAGGTTATTGGTGAATCTGTACCTTTAATCTGCCATCTAGAGTCTGTTTCAGAGTGATATGAAGGTGTAGCACACATCAAACCTTTACAGTTACTTTTTATTTCTATACCCAAAATAGTATCAGAGCTTTTATCTGTAAATGGAATTTCTGAATAAAAATAGAGATGTAGACTATTAGGATCACTTAGCATGTTGTTCAACTATGAACTTTTGCCTTAGTTCATCAATGGAAGAAGTATTTGATCCAAATATATTACAAAATTCTTTTATTCCTAATTCTTTATCAAAATCTATGCCAACAAAAAATAAATCCTTGTTTTCTCCTCTCCATACTTTTCCTGGCATTAATATTATGCCTTTTGCATATCGACCATTTCTTTTCCATCTCTTCATGAAGTTCATCAGGAATAGGCTCATCTTGATACTTAGACCAATCCTCATATGTTCTTTTATCATTATCTAACGGAAAAATATTGATTCCTCTTTTATAATGCCAAAAATCAGCCCATTGATTACTAAAATATATATTACCCTTAGTAGTTACTCATATTTACACACAACCTAACCTTTTTTTTTAGACTTCTGCTTTTTCTATCATCAATTGATGATCTGAGATCCTACACTTGAGGTAGTCACCTTTTGCAAGATTCAAGATTGAAACAAATTCTTTTGGGAGTACTATTGTATATGTTGAATTTCCATGTATTCCTTGCAATTTTCTTATTTCGGTTTGATTAGAGTAGGTTTGATTATTTGGTATATCCATATGATAATAATTGTATTTACTATACAAGAGAACTATAATAGCAATAATTTTAAAAGAGGAAATGATAAATAATTGAATAAAATTTGTAATTTCTGAAGATACAAAATGATTTTTCCTATTATTTTGAATTGCTAAATTTCTATTATATTTCTATTTTACGATGCTATAATTTAGCAGTAACTAATCATTTATTTACCAAATTATAAAATTACTATAAAGAGAAATTGAAGATAAATTCAATTATCTATTTTTCGTTTTTAATCGTTCAATTTCTAATACCAATTCATCAATTTTATCTGCTAAGGCTGCAATAGCATCAGATTTATTTTTGATCATTATGGTTTAATGTTTCTATCT
>CAWIYT010000242.1:0-58196 GCA_963840085.1 uncultured Nitrososphaerales archaeon | reverse complement strand
AATTGAATATCTGTATTTACCTTCCAATCACTTCCATTCATCATTGATTGTGGTCCAAATACATGAAATCTCCCATTTTCAACAGAAAGAAAAGTCTCATTTAATTTAGTATTATTTATCATCAGTTTTATTACAATGAAGATTTAATAACCGTAAAGTTCTCATATAATATACTCAATACATAATTATAAAAGATTTTTTATCTTCTTTTTTTTTATGTTAACATCAATTTGAAGACAATAGATAATAGATATCAAGGAAAAAATCACAACTTTTTCGGCGCCGAAAAAAGTTAAAAAGAAAACTATATTCTCATTATTTTAATAGGATGAAAAAATTTAGATGATATGCTACCTATTAAAATATTGAGATTTTTTTGTAATCCTGTTTGTTTGAATGTACATAGGTTTGGGTTTGTCTTCTTCTAACAATGACTACATGCCAATCTTATAAAAGGTAGCGCACCAATTAGAGTTATTCCTGTAATCATTCCTATGATACAGATTTTGAATTTTGTTAATTTCAACATATTATATTATTATCCTTACAATAGAAAAAGATTTTCCACATTTGAAAATGGCGTTACCAGTAAATGAGAAACATAATGTAAACTTACCAATAGCATTTTATAAGAAACTAAAATTTTGTTAACCAAAGAATTTTTGTCTAAATAATTTGTTCTTAATATTTGAATATTATATAAAGAACATTTGAATTAATTAACATTTCACTTGTGTAGTTATTGTTAATAATTATCCTAAAATTTGAGGTCACAATTACTATATTAACTATAGACCTACATTTGATGCCCAAAATCTTTTTATACAATCAAAATTCTTTTTTCACTATATGCTAAAACAGATAAAAAAGTATTCTGTTATAATTCCAATAATCTTAACTGTAATAGTTCTTTGATTATATTAATCGCATAAGAAGCATCAGCATATGATAATTATTTATCAGATAAAAAACTTTCACCGATATATGAGGTAATACACGCATTAAAGAGATTCCATTTTACTCTCCTTTCGTTGTTAATTTTACTCTGACTAAATTTGGCTCAGAAGTCCATCCAACGTTGCCATTTATATTCATGGTTATAATAGAGACGATACTGAAGCCAAAGAAGAATTTAATAGAATACAAACGTCATTAAATTATAATAATCTTAGAATACCTCTTGTTGGATTCAGTTGGGATTCCAAAGTTCTATGGGAAATGGCTAAAACTAATGCTAAAGAGAATGGACCAAAACTTGCAGATTATATTATTAGTTTCCATAATAAATGTCCAAGTACTGAGATTCATTTAATAGATCATTCGTTAGGTGCAGCAGTAGTTGATAGTGCTTTAGTTATTCTTGATAAGAATTCTAACTGGAAGAATAGTAAAATAGCATCTGTACATTTTCTTGGTGCAGCAATTAACAACAAGTTGATAGTAGATAATACGCTTTTAGGAAATGCAACAGAGAAGGTAGTAGATAAATTTTACAATTTATACGACCCTGAAGATGATGGATTAAAAGTTAATCAATTGCTTGAATCTCATCAACCACTAGGTTTAGTTGGAGTCACAAAAGAGACTGTTCATCCTAATTATATTGATAAAAATGTGGCATACGAAATACCTCCTTTTTCTGATGCAGATGGAGATGATAACGTAGAAGAATGTTTTGAAGATGTTAATCCAGTGAAAATGTGGGGAGACAATCACTGTGGATATATTGGTTTTAGAAATGATGAAGGTTCCTTACTTGATGATGGTGCTATAAATATAGTAGTAAGAGATTGGTTAAAGTCTTAAATTTTTATTCTTACTATTTCTTTTGATATAGATACATAATACAAAATAATATTAATCAGATTCGCCTTTTTACACTTGGATTCATCTACATATTGAGTGAGCTGGTCGAGAGTAATACCGATAGCGGTGCAAAAATAAGAGTCTGTTTTATAGTAAATAAAAAGATAAATTAAGATTTACTTTTGAATAATATTAAGATTAGATTTTGCAATTAAGTGATTGATTTATTATTATTATTTGATAAAGGAGAAATAAAGAGTACTCCCCTTGTTGTTGATTTGAATTTTACTGGTGAATATACAATTAACATATCTTTATCATTAATATTTTCAATGTTATATCCTGATTTGCCAGCTATAACATCTTTGAAAGATTGAAGGGAAGAGATATTACCATCACCATCATCTGCTGATGATCGACCTTGATTACTAATATGCGATAAAGGTGATAACGATGATGATGAGCTGGCAATAATTTGGCCATTGTTATCTACGTATATTGCAGTTTCATTTTCTGTTAGTGGAAGAGATTGTAAAAACTTGTTAATTGTAGGAATGTCCTGGTCACCTATAAGCAATCCTATCAAATTCTCAGTATTGTTGACATTACTACTACTATTATCATTAGCAGAAGAGTATAATGGTATAGTATATTGACTTGAGGAAGGCCAGAAGAGGCAAATATTATCACATTTCCAAGAAAAGTATCGCCAGTAGAAATCGCTCCCTTGTAATAATCCCTAAATGCAAGATTATCTCTCGTGAGTTTCTCTTGCACCGAAAAAGGCTCTTCAAAGTACATATCACCATTTGGCATTAAATAGAAAATTCTTCCAAAATCCTTATCAATGGATAAAATATTTTGTGTTACTTGTCTTATTTCCATATCTGCATCTTTTGGAATACCATGGAAAGAAGGATTGATTAAACTTGCATTAGGCAGAGCCTTAATTTGAGGAAACTCACTTGCTAATTCTAATATTGCAGCAGATTTATTGAGTTTAGTTTCCAAGTGATTTGCTAAAAGTTGGACTATTATTATATTCTTATTATAAATTGATAATTCTGTTTGATTATCTTGTAATAATAGAGAATTGTTATTTTTTATTGGTATATCTTCTTGTGCAATTATTCTTTCAAATATTATTCTATCATCTTGAAATTTTAGGAAAGAAATAATTCCTATCAAAAGTATAATAAAACTGAGGAATATTTGAATATATAATATTCTTCTCACTAATGGATATCTGATAGTCTATCATAAATAATTCTCTGTATATATATCTACATTATATTTCAACAATTAAATGATATAAATATATGATTAAAGTATCAATAAAAATTATTACATCTTTTATTTGAAAAACAAAACATAAAGAATTACAAAAAAATTTCGGTTGATTCTACTTTAAAATAAAGCTGTAAAAAGTCGGTTGATTTATTCCATAAATTGAGGACAACTACATGTCATACATTTATTGTCACCAATATAACCTACACCATAAATTGGGACAACTACATGTCATACATTTATTGTCACCAATATAACCTACACCATAAAGATGATTCTCTCTTAGATGACGACATCTTTTACATATATCAAAATTCTTCATTTAATCAAATAACTTCTAGCAAAAATATAAGGATTGTTACAAATATAGAAAAAGCTAAAGCTTGGAAGACAACTAATATTGTAATCCAATATGATTATTAATTCAATCATTAAAAGCTCAATAAATAATGGAAAGAAAGTTTCTCTTCTATCTTTATCTATGCTAGTTGTTGGCTTTACCGGAGAGTTTACAAAGCCTAAACAGAATAAAACAAAAGTACTTGTGCAAAGAATACACCTAAAAGAAAATCTAAATCATTAGTTACACTTTTCTTTAAATCATATAATGATTGGTTCTGAAATACTTGAATTGTATAAGGTAAAGTTTCTATAGTATCTTCAATGGCCTTAGTAAATAAGCTTCTAAGAATTTCTTCTCTATCCAATATTTATTAATAATATAAACATGGTTAAAGATTTTGTTTTATTGGTTATGTACTATTATAAATAATTTAGTTAAATCCATCATGAAGGATGAAATGTAAATGATAACAATAGAAACTAGTTGATAACATAAGATAACAATGTTACCATTTAAGTACTTCTTTTTTTATAAAGATATAGTAGAGAATGTCTGAAATTCTTTTGAACAAATTTGAGAAAGAAGAGTAATAGATTTACATTTACAAGGTCAGACTATCCGTGAAATTTCTAAGGGAGGAGTTCATCTCTCATTTAGAGATATTTCTAGAATAATAAAAGAATATGATAGAAAGAAAAGATTAGAATCTAAAAAAGAAGAAAATAATCAAAAAATAACAACAAAAAAACTATCTATACCAATTAGCATATATTTTCTAATCAGATTTCATTATTATCACATTCAATCAAGAGTAAAAGCTATTTGTAATCCTGCTTATTGTGTTTAATGTCAAAATAATGTGAAGTATTCAAAAGATGAATTGATTAGATTATACAAGAAGGAAACTAATATCAAGGTAAAGGAAAGAATGCTACTTGTAATAAAAGTAAAATATGAAAATGTAATTCCTGCTTATGCTGCTGATGAATTACATAGAAGTAGGCCCTGGGGATTATACTGGTTGGATAGATTTTCCCAAGAAGGAGTAGAGGGATTAAAAAATAGACCAAAAAGCGGTAGACATCAAGATATACCAGAAGAGAAGATACATGAGATAAAAAATGAATTAGCATCCAACAAACAAGGATGGACTACTAAACAGGTAGAAGATTTGATTATCAGAAAAAGTGGAGGTACAAGATACCATTATACCCACATTTACAGACTCATGCACAAGTGGGGATTCAAACAGAAAGTACCACGAAAAGTACATGTAAACACAGCGTCGAAGGAGGAAAAAGAGCGTTTTAAAAAAGAGCAAGAAAGATACTATTGGATACTATCCAAGAAGAAGAAGAAGGATTCACTGTAGTATCTATAGATGAATCATTCTTTTTCTATGACTCACTCGTACGGAAAGTATGGATAAGCAAAGATGAAAGACCAGTTGTAAGGATTACCGGATCATCAGGAATCAGTCTTATTTGGTGCTACCAGTTTAGAAGGAAAACAATTGTTTAGACAGGATGACTGGTTTGATGAGAATACTTTTTTGGATTACCTAAAACAAATTCATAGAAAATTTCCAAAATGCTATCTGTTCCTGGATAAGGCAAAACAACATTACAGATCAAAAAAGGTACTACAATATTTTGCTGACAATAAAGATAATTTGATCCCAGTATATCTTCCAACTGCATCTCCAGAATTTATGGTATTAGAAGAGATATGGCATATAGCCAAAAACGATCTTCTAGTCCTACAACATTATTCATCATTTACAGATTTTAAAAAGAAAATATCCTCATATTTTAGAACAAAAAGATTCAATCTGAATATGAGAAACTATTTGCTTGCTAAAATTGATAATTAGAAAACATATGCTAATTGGTATAAATAGTGAATTTAATTTTTTTCAAAAACAAAAAATTACAGAATATATGACAATTGTAAATGGTAAATGGTATGCTGTTATGTTATGGTCTAATTCTAATGGTGGGGAACGAGTTGGCAATACATCATTAGAAGAACAATTAAAGTTAGTTAAAGAAAAGCTGCAGATTGCTGGACAAGAAGGAGCTTATTCAAATGACCCCACAGAAACAAATCCTGTCTTTGAAAGAATGGTTTCTTCCTTTGATATATTTCCAATAGGAACAAATGAAGATAATAAGTCATTGGAGATTGACACTAATGATATTGATGCTTTAAATAGCAAAGGTGTTGCCTTTGTTATCCTTGGTAACTACAACGAAGCAATAGGATATTATGATAGGGCATTGGAGATAAATCCTAATGATATTGATGCTTTATATAACAAAGGTGTTGCGTTAAATGAGCTTGGCAAATACAATGAAGCAATACAATATTTTAATAAAGTATTAGAGATTGACCCTAATCATGCTGATGCTTTGAATAGCAAAAATGATGCAGTGACTGATGCATTAAATGAGCTTGATAATATAGATAGCAATGATGAATCCATAAATTGAGGACTAGATGAAAATATGCAATACAGTCCAATCAGCCCTGAGATAAATAGATTGGAACATAAAATAATGAGTTTATTGTATTATTTTCCTTCAGGTTATAGTTTACAACCTTTAATACCATTGAATAAACCGAATTATAATTACTATTATTATTAGGATAACTTCATCATACATGTCATAGAATTATTCTAATAACTTAGAAAATAAATTTATTTTATTAAATCTAGGTTCATTAAATAAAAATAGATTCGATAAAGACGCATAGAATTATAACTATTGTAGTATTTCCTTAGAAGGGAAACAGATTCCTTACCAATCTAGCCAATACTTTTTATCTATTTAACTGTCTATATAAATATAACAATTAAGAATCTAATCATGACATAATTGTCTTAAGTGCCTTAACCTTTTCTATTATTCTATTTTATAATATGATAATAATAATATTAATAATTATAATGATAATAGTAATATAGATAAATAGTAATAAGAATAATGAAAAATAGTTAAGACAGTTATGACAGGTTTAGAATTCATTATTACTACTTTCACTTTTCTTTCATTCTCAAGTTTATCCAATAGTATGGCCTATATGTACCTCCAGTCACGTAGCTGTTTATACTCAAAACCCATTCTTACAAGTTCCTGACTGAATTTATATTCTGCTTTTGGTGTTATTTTATTTTTGAAGCAAAATTCTTTGTATTTTTTGTAAACAACTTCTTTTTTAACTTTAGACTCTTGCACTTTTTCCAAATAATTATCTGCAAAATATTTTACAGAATTCATACGTAATTGATATTGTTCTAAAGTCTCAATAGGTTTTGAATAAGATATTCCACTTTTTAAAACTCGTGGTAATCTTTTCAGCAGAACGTGAAGAAGACCAGACAATTCTTCTTCTGTAGTTAATTCTTTTATCAAATCGGGATTTGCATTTTTAATAAAAGTCTTAGAGAAATCAATAATTATAAGTCTCGAAAAGATTGCTATTGTATCTTCTTTTATCTCTGGAAGTTTATTTGTAACTTGAATAAGTTTAGCATGATTGACGAAATTAAATGGAGATTTAAATTTTTCTTCAGCACTTATCAAATCATTTCCAGTTAATTTCTTTAAGATTCCTAGTTTCTTTGATATTTCCTTTGAAGTATCAGCATCAATATTTACCAATTTTCCATTTAGTTGTGAAGGAGAAAAGCGCCCATTTAATAACTGGTCTAGACTTTCGCTTGATACATTTTCCCTTCCAAAAAAACATGTAATTAGTTTACATAATGTACCTTTTCCATTTCTACCTTCACCATTTAATAATAATAATTTATGAAATTTCATTTCTCGCCATAAACAATAAGCCATGAAATCGATAATTGTCTCAACATCTCTTTTATCCGATACTATTTCATGGAGAAATTTCATTATTTTGGGACATAGAAATTGATTGTTTGGTAAATCTGGTATTTTTTTATATGTGACTGGAATTTGTAAAGTTGCCATAAAATCAGGTGAATGAGATTGAGTTTCTCCATTAAGCAAATTTATCATACAGTCTTTACATGCAAGCCATTCAATTTTTGAATCAAATTCTTTTCTGTCTGTATATGTTTTTGATTTTATAGTATTAATTATTTCATTAACCTGATGTATAGGCATATATGTTTGCATGGCAGCTAATTCACGTTTTATAAAAACTTCTCCTCCCTTAACATAAATGCCTCTATTTGAATCATAGTAATAGATTTCATCAGTATCTTTTAATGTAGCGAAATTATATCGGTTAGTCAAATAATTTATAGATTCAATAATCTTATCATGTTCTAACTTTTTTCCAGAAAATATATTGTCAGAATTGAAAGTCATATTCATTTTTTTAATCACCTAATCTCAACTTTTAATCGTGGAGCTATGCTAAAGTAACATATTTTTGGACTTGTAATTTCAAATATTCTTAATACTGATTGCTTTATTATGTTCTGTGCAATAAAGGGAGGTAAACTTTCTAATTCATTTATAATATCTGGTCTAATATCCTCTTTATTGATTATAAAAGGATAAATGGACTTACCCAGAATGATGCTTGCTTCATTTCTAATGGCATAATCAAAATATTTGTTTATTTGTACTTGATTTGTACCTCCTTCATTAGGAATTATTACAGAAATATTTATTGGACTTCCTCTAATGTCTGTATCTATCTTTGTTTTACATAAATCTAAAAAGAAATTATCTATAAGACCTGACTCTGTATAAAAATCATGAGTATTCTCGAGTAAATCTTTATAAGAATATTTATCTTCAGGATTAATGTAATTATAATTCATCTTCTTTGCTACTCCTGCTAGATGATAGATTTATTGTGTTAGGTAATAGGTTCTCATCTCTTCCTAACACTGTTTTCTTATTATGACATTCACAATTGCAAATTATTTCGTAATTAATAAATTTAGCACTCCATTTCCGTGGGCATAAATCATTATGTTTAAATGGACAGCAATGAACTTCAAGTGGTAGAAGGATTTGTTTTTGATTCATTTTGTAATTCCATTTTGTTTTTCGATAAGTCTACATATTACGGAATCAAATGAATCTTGAAGATTACCTTGACTAGCAAGTTTTTCATAGGTTTCCTTTGATATTCTTATTGTTTTTCCTTTTTTTGTCATTTTGTATTTAAATTATGTTAAATCACATTTTATATAAAAGTAAACCGTAGTACTACGTATTGAGACGATACAATGAAGAAATAGATAAGACAATTATTGAAATATTGCATGAAAAAGGTGAAAGAACATATGGAAAATTAAAGGAAGATGTAGCAAAGTCTATTAAATATACTATTTCTTTTGAAACTTATTCAAATAGATTAAATGCCATGGTTGAACCATCTAACAATAAACAATCAAGATATGCAATTCGACCAGTACTGACAAAAGAGAGACGAATGGCATCGTGGAAAACCTGTATTTTATTCCTTAACTAAAGATGCAAAAATTAGATGTGATTTAAAATTACCTATAATGAAAGTTGAAACATCTATTGAAAAAGCATATAGATTATTATTTTACTATATGACATTTTCTTATAATAAAACCAGAAAATTAAAAGATGAGGATAAGTATAATACTTTTTTAGAGAAGCTTAGAATTAGTAAAAATGAATTAGAATATCAGGGAAGAGCTATATTCAAGGACAATTTCTATGAGTTAAATATGTGGATTCATGCACAATCAGAAATAAGTTTTACTCGAAAAGATTACTTGAAGGGTTCAGGAAAGGAAGGAAAGTACGAATACGATTATATGTTACCGGGAATTTCTCCTTCAGAGTTTAGAACAATTAGAGAATTTGGACTTGTATATCAACAAATAGATTTTACAAAAGATGAAGTAATTCAACATTTTAAATTATTGGAAAATCAAAATTTGATAAAGAAAATTAAATCATTACAATTAGAGATTCTTAATGAAGAAAGATATACAATTGTAGATAACTCATTAAAGGAACTGTTAGCAGATTGTTCGACTTTAGAAGGTCATGTACACATATATTTAGAATATACCTGGAAAGGTATTCGTAAACCTAGAAGTGACGAAATAATATGGTATGAAAATTTGTGGGGAAAAAGTAGAACTAAAAAATGGTTTGTTCATTGTAACAATATTAGAAGAGAATATCAGAAGAAAAATAAAAATCAAGTATTAAAAGAAACCCAAGAAAGACTAGATTGGGACAAATCAGAAATAATAAAAAAATTTGATTCAATCAAAAAGAAACATGCAAAGACAATTAATGCTTATTCATATTTCATTGAACCATTGCTAAATGTAGTTTATCCAGAGTTCTTACGAAAAGAGTTTAATCAATAAAACATATTGTATGGAATTTTATAATTTTAGTTTCATAAAGAAAAAAATATCCATAATAATTAAGTGAAGAGTTAGTAAATCTATTTATACTCTTTTATTATTATTTTTTCAAGAAAATTTTTTTACCTTTGTCTGTTACGACATCATATAACTCTTTTCAAATCTGATTTTGTCGGTCATAAATTGTTATAGAAGAATAAGGAATTAACTTTTTATGTAAACAATTTTCTGGTTATAACTAATAGAAAAATTAACTAGCTTTGCATATATATTTGAAAGGCCTTTCAATTACGAAGTAAAATGATTCTAAAGATAGTCAGAACCATGAAAGCTCACATTCAAAGTAATTTGAAGGTTCCACATCCAACATTAGTAGCATTAGGTATCAACGTTGCAATTACAGTTGTAATAGTCGGTATATTTTACATTGCTGATACTGGAATGATGGGAATAGATAATGCTGAAGCCGCCAGAAAATTAAAACCAAAATTTGATGGCGGAGAATAAAAATAATACCTTTTATATCTAATACCAATTTTATAGATAATAAAAAAGATTTTGTATAGTTGATTATTGGTAATATATAAAAAATAGAAAAATTAATAAAATTTACACTTATTGTTGTTGTTGTGATATTGTTTTATTACCCATAACCCTGTTGAATACATCTAATTCTTTTTCATATAATATTTCAGTTAAATTAGAATTTATTTTTAAGGCTTTCTCGTAATATACTCTGGCTTCATCTTCTTTTCCCATGTTAGCCAGTATAAAAGCCATAGTACTTTGCAAATATTCATCATTAGGATTATCTTTAGCTGTTTTTTCTATAACTGAAAGTGCCTCTTCATTCTTTCCCATTTCAGCTAAAGCTTCTGCCTTGTTATTTATTGCATAAACATCTGATGCATTAATAGATAGAGCTTGGTCAAAATACCGTATTGCCTCTTCATTTTTTTCCAATCCCAATAAAGCACCTCCTTTGTTAATTAGAGCATAAATATCGGATGAATTCATATGGAGTAGTTGGTCAAAATACCGTATTGCCTCATCATTTTTTTCCAATCCCAATAAAGCAAGACCTTTGTTATTCAAAGCCTTTACATTGGATGGATTTATTACGAGAATTTGGTCAAAATACGAGAGTGCTTCATTATATTTGTGTAACTCCCATAGAGCAAGACCTTTGTGATTGAGAGCATCAATCTCTGATGCATTTATCGCCAGGATTTTGTCATAGTACTTGATTGCTTCATCATATTTTTTTTGGCTGTACAAAGTATCGGCTGTCTCGAATAATGTATCTATTTCTGTTGAATTACTAGCTTTTTGAGTATCAGCTAGAGATATAGTAGAAGCAAATATAAAAAAAGATGATAAAGCCAGAATAATTCTTTTAGATGATGATGAGTTTGTAATATGGCCTCATCATATTTTGTTCTAAAAACGAATTAATATAATTTTCTTGGTTATGTATTATTTATCTAAAAAGAAAATACTACATTTTAACTCAATGTTCTTGTCTTTGGATAAGAATTCCGTAAAGAAAACAATTTAATACCAACTACAAAACATCCTTGCAGAAGAATTATGTTAGTAAATGAAGAGTTAGGTTTTTTATAAGTTAAAATTGAATTGGAAGAACATAGTTTCTAGTCGATACATTTCAAATTCGTAGGATACGTTAGGTTCCTTCAATCCCCAATTATACGATTTGGTCTTATTTCATAGGGCAATACCTCTTATGAATGGCTTTGAACTTAAGATATGTAGAAAAAGATTGCAAACAGGTTTGATGTCAAGGTCTACTTTATCTTCAATTTTTAAGACTTCAAAACATTTTGATTCATAACCATTCTCCAACGTTATATTTTGAAATTTCTTAATAACAGATGTGACTTAAAGTTAGTAAATCTATTGATGCCTTTTTATGGATGTCTCTCAATAAAGGAAAAAATTTATTTTTATACTTGTATTTTTATTTAGTTATGACTTCATGTAACTTGTATAATAAAGGCGATATAACATCTTTGTTGTAGTCTTTAGTTAATAGGTAATAATGTCTTACAAATACCGATTTAGGTATTCGTCCCTGTAGCAAATCAATAATTTCTGATTGCAATCCATTATTTCTCATAAAGGTAGCAAATATTTTCCTACAATAGTTCATGTTCATTTGTATTTTCTTTCGTCTTTAAATGGCATCTTAAAGCATTATACGAATGATTACCAGAATCATTGGCAATCTTAATAATCAAATCATTTGCGATACTGACATAGGCTTGTTTGGTTCTTCTGATAAATATTTCAGGAAATTCAAAATGCTTTAGAATCATTTTGTCTTTGTCATGATAACTATCGATGTTTTCTTTTACCAATCTTATAGACTGGCATGCCTCATCTGGTCTTAGTCCAGTTAAAGTGCAATAAATGAGAAGGTTTCGATGTGTTTCCGATATTTGACAAAATGTATTCTTAAGCCATTCTAGTAGATTATTGAAACTATTATTCTCATTGATGATTTTTTTGAAAGTATCTATAGAGTTTTCATTAGACCATTTCAACTGATATCTATCTTTAATATTCTTCCACTTATCATAACACCCCATAAACTTTGATAAAACAGACAATGATTTCATTACCTGTAATCTTTTATTATTTGGTAATACAATAAGCGATTGTGCATTTCCATCTAAAATAATTCGATAATATTGCTTTGCGTATAGGAATCTAGACTTTATACTACTTTTCCTATAATTATTATTCAGGTATTCTTCAAAGCTTTTCCAAAAGTCATTGTTAAAATTGCAAGTTTGACTAGTGTCTGGGTAGTTCAGCCTAGTTGAGCGATTCGTTGGTAAGGAAAATCTTACTATATTTGGTAAGGTTCTTACTGTATTTGGTAAGATTTCTTTTTGCTGATTTTTAATAGAATTGTAATTTATATTATGAAATTCGTCATTGTTGATAACAGGATTCAGAGCCTTGGGCGAGAATTCCCGTGTGATTCCACACTTTTGGACTCGCGACCTTTTCCTTACCAAGGAAACGCTCTACCAGGCTGAGCTACCAAGGCATAAGGGATGATATACAAATAGATTCTCGTAAATTTGAAGCGAGTTGGGATAATATAAATGAAGATTTGATATTAAGTTTTGGAATAAAAAGAAATTCATCTAATTATTACTTTAAACCTAGAGGATTTTAATTTAGAATTAATAACAAATAACTCATTACAATTATTTTTTTCTATAGTAAATAGAGATTTATGTTGATTATTTTCTTAATATATTCATTATTTTATAGTAGTGTTATCTACTCTGTAGAATTCAATATATGACGATAACATACCCTTATAGTGAATTTCCAAAATCAAAATTGACTTACCCACATTTGGATTAGAGAAGACTTTTCCAACATTTAACTAGTTCATTTTTCTCTGAGAAATTTATATATGAAACAGAAATAAGAGTATTTTTATCTCTTCTATAAAAAAATAATGTAAAACATTGTTATTCAACAAAGTTAGATTTCTTTCGAATATAATATAAGTAACCTAAATAATCTTCATATTGAAAAAATATATAAGATCTTTTCTATTATTTTTGCAATAATTTTTGAATTTCTAGTTTCTAGAAAACATATAAATAAAATAATAGAGTTCTATGAACCTTTGATGGAAGAGAGCGGAGGACAGCAAAAGTCAGATAAAATAAATCCAAAGAGCCCTTCATATTGTGCCCAATGTCATAAGGACTCTATAATTTTTGATAATTCTGCAAATGAATTTGTTTGTTCTTCTTGTGGATTTGTAATTAACAATGATTTATTAACTAATGAGAATATTCAAGGCTACATTATTCAATCAGATTATAATGATAGAGCTAGAACAGGAATGCCTGAATCTTTAGCGGTACATCATAAAGGATTATCAACATTAATAGGAATGGGTGATACAGATGCTAGAGGTAAAGCTTTACAACCAAAACAAAAAATGGAAATTCAAAGACTCAGAACATGGAATAGCCGCTCTCAACTTAATGATTCTGTATCTAGAAACTTAGAAAAAGCCTTAAAATTTTTAAATAATTTTGGAGACAAGCTTTGTGTTAATCATGCAGTAATTGAAAGTGCTGCATATATTTATAGAAAGGCTGCAGTTAAAAAATTAGCTAAGGGGAGATCTACGATTGGGTTAGTCGGGGCGTCTCTGTATGCCGCATGTCGAGAAGCTTCAACTCCTAAAACTATTTTAGATATTGCTGAAATTTGTAACATATCAAGCAAAGAATTAATGGCTCACTATAAACTCATATTAAATGAACTAGAGCTTCATATTCCTGCTACTAAAGGTCCAGATTATGTTACAATTATTTGTAATAGATTGAAATTAAGTGAAAAAACTAAAAGAGAAGCATTACAAATATTTTCCAAAGTAGAGCAAAAAGGTATTTCAATTGGTAAAAATCCTCGGGCAATAGCAGGTGCAGTTATATATTTAGCTTCTCAGATTTGCGATGAATTTATTAGACAAGTAGAAATTTGTCAAGTGGCTGATATTTCTACTGTTTCTCTAAGAAAAAGATGTAAAGAAATTAAAGCTTTAACTGAAATGGAAAATATAGTTGATATTTAACAATTAGTTTTAAATATTTACTCCTAAGAAAGTAAACTAAAAAATGGGAAGTCAAAGGAGATTGTTTTATATCATCTATAGGTTTTTTCCCTCCAAATACCAATTCTCCTTTGGGTTTTCATCAAATACAACTATCACATGCTCTGGTTTTGTTTTTAAAATCTCAACTGCTAAATTTGTTATTTTTTCTGCAAATAATCTTTTTTTTCTTCAGATCTACCTGGATACATCGATACAGTAATTAAAGGCATTAAATTATTTTAAAACAACTATTAAATAAACTAAGTTGAATAAAAATGCCATTCAGTATTTTTTTTGTTAAAATATTACAAGTTTAATAACATACTAAGATTTTAGAAAGGTCGTTTATTTTTAATAAACTAAATAATAAAAAAAAATTATATTACTAGCAGAATCTCCATAATTATTTATCTTTATGCTTATATATTCGTAAAAAATAGCTTTTAATATCAATGCTCAGTGTTGAAGAATGGAAAAGATGGTTCTTATATCAACTAATTGGTGAAGGAGTACATAATGCGATCTACCATGAGCAAATTTTAAAAGAACTCGGAAAGCATTACGATATCAATTTGGATAGGGCATTGAGAGATTTAATTGATGATGGAATAATAATGTTAATTGAATCAAATAAGAAAAAAAAGTATATTGTAAATTTTGAAAGTCTATCAGAGGCTCAAATGATAATTAGTATTGATAAAAATACTAGGATTAGAAAAGAAAAAGCTAAGAAAATTCATGACCACGATAATGTTAATTATATGGATTCAGTAAATGAAAAAAAAATTGTTCAACCTTTTCTACCCGATCCTAGCGGATATGTTTACTGGTTTGATAATGAAGAATATAGAAAATTTAAGAATCAAACTGTTTATAGAATATATTTTAAAGAAACAGACAGAATGAATTTTGCTGCACAATTAATAACGAAGCCAATAGGAAGTTCTAAAATTATCCATATGGGATCACTCAATGATCCCAATTCATATATAGCTCGTTTATGGAGAGCAGTAATATCAGTTTCAGAAGAAAACAAAGAAGGAACTTTTATACTTCAGGACATACAAGACAAAGATAGAATTGCATGTGGCAATAATAGACAGAGAGGAAAAATTGCACTGTCTATTTTTAAGAAATTAGGATATATACAACAATCTGAGTTCAAAGGTAACTCTATTCGATTTAAGGTCAGCGGCAAAAAGCCATATTCAATAACTTTAGATGAGATCTTTAATCTAACAAGCAAATAATTTTTTTTCTCTTTTTATGAATAAGATTAAATAATTTTTGGCTTATTTTATATTCTTTTAGATTATAATAATTCCCATTTAGAATTATTATAATCTTTTTATTATTCTTAATAGTAATGAAAAAATTTTTTTTAAATGAGCTAGAAGATATAAACATTGTCTATATTATTTATATTAATAGTTGTTTTAAAATAATGATTAAAAGAATAGAGGATAAGAAAGCAAAGGAAAAACTATATTATTATTATTGATCAAGGAACTAAGTAAAAAATGAGAATCTAATTTAGTAGTAGATGATGTAACTAATTGACTTAAAACATATAGTAAAATTAAAAATGCAATTACTATAATTACCAGAATTATTATTCTATATTTGATATCTCCAATTTTATTTTTACTTTGTGTTGATGCTTGTTGTTGTTTTTTTGGTTGGTGAATCTGTTTTTGACTTTTTTTTTCTAATTCCTCTTTTCTTTTTTTGGATTGTTTAGTATTTAGAATTGGAATTCTTTTTACTATAGAGCCATCTACTTTAGACGTTTGAATTTCATATAATATTGCATCTTCACCTTGATTTGATTTTAGATTAAAAAGATAAAGAGCTTTTGAATAGTCATTAAACTCTTCAATCGATGATGACCATTCTACTTCCCATGACTTTATATTTTCTATTGCAGAGTCTGTTTCATGATTGGCAGACATTGATTATAATAATATATGAATATTATTTAATAATTTACTTCTTCTACTATAAGATTAGTAACTGCTGATTAGCAAAATGTAAATAAATTAATTAATTAGAATCGTTTTTAATGAAAAAATGCATCGACCATAAATGCTATAAAAACAGCTGTAAGATAAGGACTAGAAAATTTAAAAACAGTCCATGAGGCCTTTTCTGTTGGTTTTATTAATAGCCACAAAGAAAGACCCATCATTATAGCACCACTTAAACTTACAGTAATTAAATATATTTGTCCAAATTGATTAAAGAAGAAAGGAACTATACTGAATAAAATCATTAACAAGGTAGTTCCTGCAATTATTCTTACCGATTTTTTCTCTTCAGAAACTACTGGTAACATAGGAACTTTGGCTTTCTGATAGTCTTTTCGCACATGTAAAGCTAAACTCCAGATATGTGTTGGTATCCATAAAAATACAAGACCAGCCATAACTAAACCTATCTCTATATTTTGAGTTGTTACAGTAACATATCCAATTAATGCTGGCGCTCCTCCTGAAAAACCACCGAGAATAATATTGAATTGGCTACGTCTCTTTAGCCATTTACTATAAACTATAATATTGTCAAATAAACCAAACAACATTAATAAAAATGCCCATATATTAATAAACCATGAAAATATTAATGCAATAGCAGTTAAAACCAAACCAAAGATTAAAGCATTCTTTGGGGAAATTCTTCCCGATGGTATGGGTCTATCTTTAGTTCTATCCATTATAGCATCAATATCACGATCATTATAACCGGTAAGGGTATCAGCAGCAGCTGAACCAGCCGCAACTCCTGCAAGAAGTAATATCCAAGTCAAAGGACTTAATTGTATATCAAATAAGAAAGAAGCAGTCAAAGCTGACCCAAAGGCAGTAAATACTAATAAATACCATATTTTTGGTTTTGTTAATTCATAATAATTTTTGACCCTGTTGATGATGGTCACTTCGCGGATCACTATTTAGATATCAACTCGTTATTACCCAAGCTAATTTATCATATGTTTTTATATTTATATCTTCAAATCAAATTATAAAGAAAATATAAAAGCTAAATCATATTTTTAGTTTTAAGCAATTCAGCTAAAAGTACTGCGCCTTTTGCAGAACCCATTTTTTCATTATGTGAAAGCAATACATATTTTATACCATTATCAAATACTGTATCTTTCCTTAATCGACCTACGAACGTAGTCATTCCATCATTAATTTCTCTATCAATCCTTGGTTGAGGCCTAGTAGGATCATCATGAACTACTATATATTCACTTGGAGAAGAGGGTAAGTCTTTGATTTTTATAGATTTAGAAAACTTTACCATAGATTCTTTAACTTGTTCCGGATCTGAATAGTTTTTTGTCTCAACAAATACAGTTTCAGTATGTCCATCCATTACAGGTACTCTTGTGCAGGTACAACTGACTTTGATCATTGATGAAGAAATTGAATCATTGATTAAGGTACCTAAGATCTTTTTTGTCTCTACTTGAACCTTTTCTTCTTCCTTTGGAATAAAAGGTATAACATTATCTATTATATCAAGTGCAATAACACCTGGTGATCTTCCTGCACCTGAGAGAGCCTGCATAGAAGTCATAAAAATAGATTTAATCCCAAAATTATCAAGTATTGGCTTCAATGTAATTGCTAATCCTGTTGTAGTACAATTGGGAAGAGGACAAATATAGCCTTTCCAATTTCTATTTTTCTTCTGTACATTTAATAATTCGATATGATCATCATTTATTCCTGGAATTAGTATTGGTACATCATTTTCGTATCTAAATGCAGCTGCGGTACTGATTACAGGTGTAGTCTCAGCAAATTTTGGCTCAATGATTTGAGCGTCAGAAGACTCAAGTGCTGTAAATATCAAATCATATTCTTTAGGATTTATTTCTTCTACGCTATTTATTATCTTGTCTTTTATATACTCTGGAACTTGTTCTTTATTATGCCATTTTAAAATTCCTGTACTTTGATCACGAAGAGCATCAATATATCGCTTGCCAGCAGATCTTTGTGAGGAAGCAACTGCTGTTAATTCAAACCATGGATGATTCTTTAGTGCAATAACAAACTCTTGACCCACTGCACCTGTAGAACCTATAAGTGCCACTTTTAACATAATAATGCTATTTCAAAGACTTTTTATAATCTTTATTCAGTTTTAAAAAAATATTTAGATAATCAATGATACCTTTATCGTTGATACTGAAGTTTTGGAAAATTTTAGCAATATTAACAATGTAATTCCTTTAAATAATATAGAAAAAGGAACTTCACATAATCGTGATTCTTGTTCACATGGCGGCATATATTCAACTATGAATTTTTTAAAAGTAAAGATTGATTTTAGTTCAAATATAAATCCTTTAGGTATTTCAAGATATGTTTTAAAAGAAATTAAGAAAAATATAAAACAAATATCTAATGTATATCCTGATCCAAATTGTACTTTACTTAAAGAAAGTATTGCAGAATATATACAACATGGTATTGATCAAAATTGGATAAATATTGGAAATGGGGCAACAGAAATCATTCATAATTTTGTAAGATGTATTTCGTCAAAAAATTCTATTATACCATCACCTACATTTTGTGAATATGAACTTGCGTCTAAAAGATGTAGAATGAAAATTGATTATGTTCCATTGTCAAAAAAATTACAGATAGAACCAGATTTAATTATAGAAAAAATAAAAAAAAATTCTAACAGTTTGATTTTTCTTTGCAATCCTAATAATCCTACTGGGTTGGTAAACACGGAAGTGATAGAAAAAATTCTCTCTTCTATTAACAATTCGAAAACAATTTTACTCGTTGATGAGAGTTTTATTGACTTCTTAAATGATATAGAAAAAAAAACAATGATATCAAAAATAAAAGAATTTGATAACCTAGCAATACTAAGATCTATGACAAAGTCATATGGACTAGCAGGACTGCGTTTAGGTTATTTGATTGCTAATCCAAAATTAATTCAACAATTAAAACCATATCAAATAAGCTGGAATGTAAATGGAATTGCCCAAATTGCAGGAATTGCAGCATTACATGATCAAGAACATCTATGTAAGACAAAAAAAATCATTCAAAAGGAAAGAGATTATATGTATAACAAAATCAACAAGAAAGATAGCTACGCTAATGCTTTAAGATCAGAAGTTAATTTTTTTCTTATTAAATTGAGAAATGTTAATTCTACAATTTATCAAAAAATAATGCTAAATTTTCATGGAATCCTTGTGAGAGACTGTTCTACTTTTACTGGAATGTCTAATGACTTTATAAGAGTAGCTGTAAGAACTCATAAGGATAATCTAATGTTGTTAAAAGCAATTTATGATATTGATAACAATTTGGATAAATACAAAGTTATTTAAGAATAAACTAATTCTAAAGAGAAGGAAGATGAAGAATCTCAATGGATGCTAAAGTATTAATGGTGCAAGGAACTTCTTCGGGAGCAGGAAAAAGTACTATTGTAATAGCATTATGTAGAATTTTATCTAACTTAGGTTACAATGTATCTCCTTTTAAAGCTCAGAATATGTCATCAAAAATCCATAGTATTTCTAGTACATATAAAATATCTCGAATACAGGCTATACAATCATTTGCTTCTAGGAAAAAACCAGAATGGCAAATAAATCCTATTTTATTAGTTCCTATTGGAAATGATAAAAGCAGGATATTTGTAGAAGGAAAATTTTATCAAGAAATGTCTGCAAAAAAATATTATACAGAATTTGTTTTAGAAAAAGGCTTTCCAATTGTATTGAATGCTTTGAATAAGTTAAGGAAAAAAAACGATATAATACTAATAGAAGGAGCAGGTTCTCCAGCTGAAATTAATATTGCAAAATATGATATCGCTAATATGTTACTTGCTGAAAAAATAAATTCTCCTGTGATAATGGTCGCGGATATCGAGAGAGGCGGATGTTTTGCTAGCCTATATGGAACAATAAAACTGTTAAAAATAAAACACCAACGATTAACCAAAGGATTTATTATTAATAAATTCCGTGGAGATGAAAATTTGCTCGAAGATGCAATAAGATTTATTGAACATAGCACAAAAATGATCAGTTTGGGTATTATTCCTAAAATAGAATTTTTTTTACCTCCAGAAGATTCTCTTGATGGAACTAATAATGATAATTTAAAAAATACTGAGAAATTGTATTCAAAAAGACAATTAGACGAACAAATAGAATTGCTAGCTTCAAGTATTGAAAATAGATTAAATTTGCAATTTATCTTAAAGCAAGTATTAAAAATAGAAAAATGATATCCTCAGTTGACTTTATCATTATCCTTTTAATATCCGTAACGACGGATTGGATATTTGGGGATCCCAATAACAAAGTACACCCTGTAGCTTGGCTAGGAAAGTATATCAACTATTTTATTCCCAAGGTTAAAAACGAGAAAAAAAGAAATTATGAGAAGAAAAATGGAATAATTTTTACTACTATAACTATTACTTTTTTTGCTATTCTAATACAAAGTATCTTAGTTTATCTTTATAATATCAATATTATATTAATGATGGTTTTTTCAATATTCATTTTGTATTCTGTAATAGCAATTAAAGGCATGGAAAAACATATCAATGCAATTACCATAGCTTTACAAAATAATGATATTGAAAATGCTAGGAAAAATTTATCTATGATTGTAAGTAGAAATACTAAAAACCTTGATGAACAACATATTCTATCCGGAGCAATAGAATCTATTGCAGATAGTACAGTGGATGGAATTCTATCTCCATTATTTTATTTTTCTATATTTGGTTCTACAGGTGCCTTTATTTTTCGAGTAATCAATACTTTAGATTCTATGATCGGATACAAGGAAGAATATTTTGAAAAAATAGGATGGATGGCAGCTAAAGCCGATACTTATGCAAATTATATTCCAGCAAGGACTACTGCAGTCCTAATGATATTTGCAGCAATTATTTCTAAGGCAGATTGGAAAAATTCCATTGATGTATTCAAAAAAGAAAGAAATCATACTATTAGCATCAATTCAGGTCATCCTATTTCTATTTTAGCTGGTGCATTAAGAATAAGACTAGAAAAATTAGATCATTATTCTATAGGAGAACCGTTAGAAAAAATATCTATAGAAAAATGCAAAATGGCCATAAAAATAATGAAAATTACAAGTCTTGTTTTCAGTATGGTTATTGTCACTCCTCTTATATTTATTATGGGTTATTTAAATTGGTGGAATTTTTTATTTGGTATATAATAATATTTTTTCAGCCTTTTCATTTTTAACAATAATTCCAATTAAAACTTATGATCTAAGATATGTAGCTAAAAATATGTATTTGTTTCCTTTAGTAGGACTTATAGTTGGGATAGCAATAGGGGTTTTATCTTTTTTATTATTTTCTTATCTTCAGAGCTTTATGCTAGGATTTATCATTACTGCAACTATCATAGGAATAACTGGTCTTCATCATAGCGATGCCTTGTCTGATCTTGCTGACGGATTAATGGCTAAAGGATCGAATGAACTTAAACACAAAGTAATGGCAGATCCTCGAACTGGCACAGCTGGAACAGTAGTCTTAATTTTCTATATAATTGGAATGATAATTTTTGTTTCTAATATAGAAGAAAAAATAAAATTGTTCTCTGTTATAATTATAGCTGAAGTTCTATCGAAATATAGTATGGTTTTACAATGCCATATTGGAAAATCTGCATGGATAGGAATGAATTCAATATTTATAAAAGAAATGAAAAATAAAAAAAAATTTCTAGTCTCAAATTTAATTTTAATAACAAGCATAATACTTTTTGGCTTCAATTTTTACCATGAGATAGCAAGTTTATTAACAATGTTAGTAATCAGTATTGTTCTATCATTAATAGCAAATAGATCATTTGGTGGAATATCAGGAGATGTAATTGGTGCAACTAATGAAATTTCAAGGTTTTTTATTTATCTAATTTACTCAGTTTTTTAAAGAATTGGCAAAAAAACTGACACAAATTTCTAATAAAAAAAAACTTATTGCAATAATTATGTGTGGAGGAGAAGGAAGTAGGATGAAAAGATATTACAAGACAGAAAAACCATTGCTAAAGATAAAAGATAAAAAGATAATTGAATATGTTATTGAAGCTCTAATTAAATCTGATTGTTTTGATAAAATTGGAGCTTGTATAACTCAAAATAGTATAAGAACAAGAAAATTTTTACAAAAATACAACTATAAACATGATATACATATACAAATTATAGAAGGTAATGGTAATGGATATTCTTCTGATTTGTCATTTATTATAAAAAAATTTTTTGATTCTAGTATATTTATAATATCTGCAGATCTTCCTTTACTTTCACAAATAGATATAATGGAAATCTTAAGTAAATGTGATTTTAACAAAACATGTAATACAATCATATTCAATAAAAAAATTATTGACCAAATAGGCATTAAACCCAGTATTGTATTTGAATATAGAAAAAGGAATTATTGCTATTCAGGTATTGCGATCTTTAATCTTAAGAAAGAAGAAAATTATGATTCTGAGCTGATTAAAGAAAGATTGGTAATCCTGAATCGTATTGGAATAGCTGTAAATGTCAATGAGAAAAAAGATCTAGATATTGCAAAAAATTTTATTAAAAGATTAGAATATAATAAAAATAAATAAATTAAATCTTTAAGATATTAGAGTTAATCCAAAGGATTTAGCAAATTTCCGTGAATTTTTGCTCGACCACCAGATCTCTCAGCCAATAATTCATTACAGGACTTGCAATAGATATTAGAAGTGGTATGCGAATAAACTATATTTTTTTCTTCACATTTTGAACACTGAATATGAAGAAAAGTACTATTTGGTTTTGGTATTAATATATTTTCTTTCATAATTTACAATCACTTCTCTCTGTATTTATGAACTAATTTCTAATTTTCGCATGCGCATACCTTCTCTCATTGATTTGCGCTGACATGTTTTACAAGTATATCTTAACGTAATCTTTTTAGTTGTTTTAGCGGTTCTTTTTAATTCAGGAAATTTCTGACCTCCATATCCTTTTTTGTCTTCTGCATGTCTTCGTGCACCTAAAGCTGTTTTTCTGTCTTTTCCTTTTTTATAGATAGATACTGCTTGAACTGTATGATTCTTACATTTTGGACAGAATTTGCGCATTTCCTTTTGCATCTTCATATTGAACCTTTAACTAATTAGGGTTATTTAAGGAAAACTAATATATTAATTCTAATTCAGAATTTTATATATTACCTTACTATATTATCTTTTTTTATGATATACTGAAAATACGAATAAACAACTTTATCTATCTATTATTATCTTTTAATAAAAGACGTATCTAATCAATTAAATATTTTTGTAATAAATTTTAAATTTTAAACGCTTATAAGCAACCTTTTTCTAATCAATAAAAGAAAATGGACATATTTGGTAATTTAATACAACAGCTCAGTATCGGGAGTGTACCTATTAATATGGACAGCTTCGGCGTATGGATACCATTGACATTTGGATTAGCAGTAGGTCTGGCATACGTAATAGCATCAGGTCTAAGACGTCCAACATAATAATAAATTAATTTAGAATACCTTTTTTCTTTTTGTATATAGCAAATTCAGTATTTTTCTAAATTATTTTTTCTTCTTTATTAATGTAATTGAATCTTCATATTTATCAAATTCATTTAAAAAAGATTTTAAACTCAATATTGGAACAATAGGAACTCCATTAATAAATCCAAAGTTAGAAGAATGTAAGGTTATTATCATTGGAAGAACTTTTGTTATTTTCTTTTCTCTTTGTAACCATAGTAAGGTCCTTCTTATTTGTTTTTCAGCATATATGGAGAGGCTTGTTTTATTATTATATTTCCAATGTTTACAGTCAATAGTGATTGCAAAATTATTTTTTATACCAATTACATCTAACTGAGCTCTAGGTTTAGACAATACAATATTAACTCTAGTAATATATTCAAATAGATTCAAAAGTTCACAAGTGAAATGTTCAAAATCTTTCCACGATAGTAATTTGGAGCATTCTTGAATATCACATCCTAATTGTAAGGATAGTAATGAAGCTTTAATTCGATCTCATGTCTGAAAATAAGAGTGTCTTTTTCCCATTTTTGTCTGATAATGATCCAATTTTATTTTGAAATAAAAATTTTAGTAGTTGTTTTAATACAGTGACACTCTCAATTCCTGTTTTTGATCTAAAATCATTTAATGTGATTTCTGTGGTCATCCATTTAATGGATTTTAAAAGAATGTTTGGATGAATATAATCAACCAATTTCTTAAATACTCATATATGATGACAATAGTTTTTTTTATTTTTAAAAATATCAATTAATCTTTATATTCTATTAATTTTAAAGTCTTTTTTTGGTGCTTGAAGATTCAATAGTATCTGTTTCAGTTCATCATCAGTTAATGCGCGATTAAGTCTCCCCGTGGATGCAGCATTTATAAGATAATTTTCTACAGCAGCAGCTAATTCTGGTTTGACTATTCTAACATTTGCTAGTCGCTGTCTTGCAGATGGTTCCAAGAGTACTAGTAATACTCTTTGTCGCATAGCTTCTGCTTCTGCTTCTTGCTTTCTTGCTTCTTCATCATTAGGATTTTGATTTCGACTAGACATTTTTATTTTAATTTATTAAGAATACCTACTCAATTCAGGCTTTGTTTTTTGTAACTCTTTATGAAGTTCTGTTGCTATTCTATCTACTCTTTTCATTCCATCATCCGATATTATTCTTCCATTATTTTTCTTAACAACATAACCAGAACTTTCCAATTGTTTTAGACCGGTTCGTATAATTCCTCCACTAGCATCCACATGATGAGCAAGACTGTACCCTCTTTGTTTATTTCCTCCATATTTACTTCTTAAATCCTCAACGCTAATAGGTCCATGAATATAGACTTTTCGTAATAGTGAAGCACATCGAATGTACCACCAATCTTTATTTTGGGGAATTTTTTCACTATGAGAACCTGTCTTTGTAAAATAGGACCAGGAAGGTGGTTCAATTTTTTTATCATTTTTTAAATACGTAGCTAATTTTTCAATAAACCTATCAGATGGAACATCATAAACTTTAGCCATTATAGTATCACAATAATTCTTAAACCCCTATAAATCCTTATTCTCATCAAATCTAATTACAACCTTTATCAAAGCAATTTCCTATAAACATTGTTGCATAATAGACATGTTATTCTTAATGCCTTAATTTTTGATCGACCAATTCTAACTCTACAATTAGATCCGGGAACAATAAAATGTTTACATTTTTTACAATATAACTGACGTATATTATAAGGAAGTTTTAGTCTCAGTCTTTTTGCAATTTTTTTTGCAAGTTGAGCTTGACTATTGGCTAATTCATAATCATCATCTATTTTTTGACAAGCACTTTTAATCAATATCAAGATTCTTTCTTGCGCCAATAATTTTGCCGCTTGTTTTCCCAAAATTTTAAGTATATAATAACTATATTAAAATAAAAATTTTATCTTTATATAAAGATATTTAGAAAATAATCAGATCACAAATACATTAATCAAATATTAAAGACATGAAAGCTAAAAGATGATATTGATATGTCAAATTTCTATAATATTAGCAGAATCTGCACTTGAAATAATCCCAAAAGAATTAAGAAATAATTATTTAATATTAAACTATTTAAAAAAAGTCGGCAAGTCTGCCAATGAAGTTCTTCTTGATAAGAGCTACCATTATAATGCAATGAGAGAAGAAAAAATCGACTTTATTTGGAAAAGAGGCCGACCAGATTCTTGTACATATATGTTTAATGTCAATATTATCAACACCTCTTTTCCTGAGGAACTTGGTAAATGTATATGTTCATACTATAGACAATAAAGTAATTTTTATTGGTGAACAAGTTAGTCTACCGAAATCATTTAGAAGATTTGAAGGATTAATGATAAAATTATTTCAAGAAAAAGAGATTAAAGAGAATGTAAAAGATGACAATAGATATAGATATTTATTAAGAATTGAGAAAAATATGACTTTTGATAATTTGCTAGAGAAGGTTATTCATCCTCACAAAGTAATAGGATTTTCAAGTACAGGTATTTTAAAAGACCTAAAAACTATTGTAAATGAAAATATAGAAATAGACAACAAAAAATTAGCCTTTATAATAGGAGGTTTTCCAAGTGGACAATTTTCTCAAAATATAAGAGAAAGATTTCATATGACTTATGCTATTACAAATGAACAATTAGAAGCCCATGTTGTTATTTCTAGATTAGTATATGAATGCGAAAACCGTTTATCGTTATTATATGGTCACATCATCTAATTTTCAAAAGAAAGATTTTTAAAAACAATTTTTATACAATAATTTTGTTATGGATTAGCAAAAAGCGAACTTTTTATTCTCTATTCAATTATTCGTATTTTTTTTTACATTAAATCTTCTATTATTGAATCCAATTCATAGTGCTTTTTCTGATGGTTTATTCGAAGAAAAATTACCTCCTGCCACTGTTGGTGATAGAGAAGCCAGTCTTTATACTAAAATTAATCCTCCTATTTTGACCTCGGATAGCAAAGAAAATGCATTTTTTGAATTAAGATTATTTGATGCAAAAACTGATGAAAATATTAAATTTGTTTCCTATTTTATAGCAGTTGAAAAAGATGGCAAGTTATTAATGAGAGATCTTTTTCATTCTCCTATAGGTCCTTTAAAGTTAAAGATTAATCCTACTTCTAGTGAATCTATTAGTGTCTTTGGTTCTACTGAACCTTTTCTTGGTGGATGGACTAGTGAGACAGGAGATATTACCATTAATGGTCCGTTACTTTTAGAAGGAGGACTATATCATTTTACAATAGAAATATTTGGAATAGATAATCCTAGAAATATATTTACACCAGAAAATGCTCCAAGGTTTGATTCATGGCTTAGTGTAGGTGATGTATATAGAGACGATATAATGGAGAGTGGCAAAAATTATAATGTAACTCTAATATCATATTATGACCAAATTCAGAACTTTAAATATGATTCTCAACAAAGTAACATGTCATGGATAATGCCTTTTAATTGGGACTTAAAAAGAATACAAGACAACAATATTTTTGTTCATGAAGAAATAAAGATACCCAAAACACTTAAAAAGTTTAGTGAAACAAATGCTTTTGATGCTTTAGCTAATGGAAATCCTTTGGTAGGAAGATCAATAGCATTAGATCCATTTACTGAAGAAAATAATTTTATAATCCATTTATTGCTAAATAAAGCAGACATTATAAAAATTGCTAAAACAATAAATAATAATTCTAATAATACTAATAATAATGCTAGTACAATGACTTTTAGTCTTTCTCCTGCTGAACAAAAAATAGCTGAAACTACATCAGAAGTGGTATCAGATATTGGAGGCATTCTAGTAAAGTTCAATTGGGATGAGCAAATTTTATCCAATCAAGATACAAATGTACAATTAGATTTTTCTGATGCTCTTTCTGCTGAAGAAATAAAAGGAGACATCAAATATGATATTATAGTTTATGACAAGTCAGGTACTAAAGTTGTTACAAAACAAGACTTGGTTGCAAATAATGCCAAAGATTCGCAAATAATCAAATTTCCCTCAAAGGGAATTTACCAAATAGAGATACATATAAAAGGTATAACATATCCAGATTTAGCTATTCCTGACGAAACAAGAAATGGAATAGCAAGAGGAACCGTAGTAGTAACTTAAAATTTTTAACAATTTAGATTTCTTTTTTCCTTTATAATAAAAATGGTAAGTTATTATACTTTATATGTGATTTAACAAACTTATGAAGGTTCAATTTGTCAATCACCTCGTTTGTTTAAACCATTCAGATAAACAGATTCGTTTAAAATTAAATAATTTTACTAGTGATAATAAAAATGAATGTATTGAAGGATTTTTATATTGTACTGAATGTGATATAAAATATCCAATTATTGAAGGTATAGCAATAGTTGTAAAAAATATTTCAGAGTATATTCAAAATAGAACAGAAATGTACGGAAGATGGTTGTTAAATTGTAGCTCAAAAGAAATGAGGGAATATTTAAAGGAAATTGGAAAATCAATACTTTTGCCTAACAAAACTAGTAGATATGAAGATGGCGGAATTTGGTATATGCCGTATAAATGGTTTCAACAGGATAACCACAAGGAGGATAGATTAATCAAATCTTTAAAGGGAAGTCCAAACCCTAATGAACTTTACGATCGTGTTATCAATAGTATAAATCCAAAGATAGATGGAATTGCTCTAGACATAGGATGTGCCATGGGTAAAACTACATTGCAGCTTGCTCAGAAATATTCATTTGTAGTAGGAATAGATCTTTCATTTTCATTTATAAAAGAAGCTCGCAAGTATATGCAAGAATTCAGACAAGGAAATGCAGAATTTTGTGTAGCTGATGCAGAATCTCCTCCTTTCCATCCAATGAAATTTGACCTCATAATAGCAATTAATCTAATTGAGTTAGTGGATATAAAGAAACTATTATCTGCTTGTCACTGGTTATTAAAACCACAAAGTGATATCGTAATAACAGATCCCTATGATTTTAATAGAGAAAAAAAATTAGACAAAAAATATGACGCTATATCATTTAGAAATCTAATTGAAGAAAATGGTTTTGAGATAAATGAATCATATTTAAAAAAAGAAGCTTTCATCCCATGGATATTGAAAATAAATGAACGAACTTATTTATTCTACTTTGTAGACTTTATTAAAGCAAAAAAAATCTCAAAGCATAAATTGAATCTAAAATAAAGATTTAAAATGAAAGATTTGTTACAAAGAATAGTTAATAATACTCATAACAAATAGCGAATTTATTATAATATATGTATGAAAGTATTATTTTTAAAGACCGAAAAAAGTTATCTCCTAGATATATACCTAAAGAGATCATTCACAGAGAGAAACAAATAGATCTTCTTGTTAGAACATTTATAGATATAAAATATGATCCAGATAAATTTCCTTTAACTGTCTTACAAATAATTGGTCCAGCAGGGATAGGTAAAACATCGACAGTAATGAGATCTTCAGTTATTTTGGAAAACGAATTAAAAAATAATAAAATAATTATCAAAATAGTGTACATCAATCTAAAATTACACGGCGGAAATAAGTATGCAATTTACAAATACCTGTTAAGTTGTATAGCTCCAGAATTGCCTGCACAAGGTCTTAGTGCAGAAGAAATGCTTAGACAAATGCTAGATTATTTAATTATGAATAATATGTACTCTTTAATCATACTTGATGAAATAGATTATCTGATCAAAATTTCAAAAGAAATAGGAATAATTTATGACCTTACAAGATTGAATGAATTTGATCCTACTAAAAAATGTAATGTAAAAGGAGTTATTTTTATTGCTAGAAGTACTGAATTTTATGAAAAATTAGACAAGGCTGAATTGAGCTCAATGGGAAGAGCATACATTGAATTTCCTACCTATACAATTGAGCAAGTAAGTGATATCCTTATTAGACGATCAAAAGAGGCCTTTAAAGATAATGTTATTGGTACAGATATAATCGACTGGATAACAAAAATAATAATTTCTCCTATTGTCAATGGAGATATTAGATATGCCTTAGATTTACTATCATATGCAGGAAATCTTGCTGAATCAGAAGGAACAGAACGAATATTATTAGAACAAATCAGAAAAATTAATAGACAAATCTATAATGGAATTACTGACGAAGATATTAAGGAATTATCAAATAGTGAGATGATTATATTGCTAGGAATGATAAGAGGATTGAAGATAAAAAATAAAGACTATGTGGATTTAAAAGAGATAAGAATACAAAGTTTGGAGCTTGCAGAAAAATATAAAATTAGAAAACTAGATATAGAAAATATTTTAGATGATCTTGCGGAGAAAAAGATTATAAAAATTATATCTTTAAAAAAAATTAGTTTAATATCTTCATCAATAGAAAACCTAGAAAAGGTATTAATTAGTAAAATAGATTCCAATTTTGATTCTAAATGAATGACATATATAATATCAAAGATATTGTAGAGCAAGGATTAGGAAGTATTGGAAAAATAAAAATATTAAGAGCATTATCAGAAGAAAAAAAATTAATAACTATATACGCTCTACATAAAAAAACTCATCTCAAAAGAGAAGATATAAAGAGAAATCTTGCTGAACTAATTAAAATTGAATGGGTAAAAGAACAAAAAATTGGAAATAGTGTTTATTCCATCAATAGGGAAAATAAATATGTACAAAAACTTGTATCATTTTTTTACGAGATAGGTTATATAAATAATTTATAATTTTATTGTTATATTTTATATTTCTAAAAAAAATTGAATTAAAAGTGATTGAAAAAGAAAATAATCCTGCAAAAAATAAAATAAAATAAAATAATTTGTACAAATATAAATTACTTTTAAACAATACTCTTTTTAATATTTGTAAAATTTGACGGAATAATATGTAAAGTTGGAGAAAATTCAATTGTGGTAAGACTGAAACAATAGATTTTATAATATAAGTGTTGAAAATATAAAAATTGAAGTTAAGAATATTTTTGTTCAAGCAGAAAAATCAATGAGGATAATGATACAATAAAGATAAATCCGGAATAATTATACTAGAAATATTAAAGTAAATAAGCCTAATTCTAATTTTTGATAGCAGAAATAAAGTAATTTAAGACAATCATAGCCATTCTTTTATTCTTTGGCTTTCAAAACTAATTTTTTGCTTATAATATTGTATGGATGGTTCTTTTAAAACCGTTATAGGTCCCCCGCTGTTGTAAAAGTTAGTATCAATATATCCTGCTTTTCCATTTCCAGTATCGATAAAACAAAATCCTTTACCATCAAACTTTATTATATTATTCTCTTCTTCTGTAATAGTATTTATTTTATTTATTATTTGAGAAGCTACAAATCTCAGCTTGACCTTCAGCGAAGATACCTGCTTTAGGTACAGATACAACATCATTTATTTTAATTTCGGTAACATCACCTATAGCAAATACATCATTAAATTTTGTTTTTAAGGTAAATTTATCTACTGATATCCAATTATGTTCGTTTTCTAGTAATCCCGATGTTGATAGTACAGGAGGTAAAAAATGAAATGGTATTCCAATGAGTATACTGTACTTTTTCTTTTGCTTATTATCAAATTGTAAATAATGACTATCCACTTTTTTCAATGAACAATTAGGGGACACATTTATGTTTTGTTTCTTCAAAAGAGAGATTAAATCTAAATTTGGTTGTTGCCCAGCTACTGGAAGAGGTACTTTAGAAGGAAAGTATATATCTATTTCAATTTTTTCTCTTCTATTAATATTACGTAACAATTTATCAGTTATAAAAGCAGCTTCGTAAGGTGCTGGGGGACATTTATATGGAATTCCCATTATTGCAATAGCAATTCGTCCTTTTTCTAAAGATAGAATTTTTTTCCTTAGACAAGGTATACATTCTCCGTCGTATAAATTAAAACCACCATATTCATCGAATCCAGGAATTACATCTGTAGCCAATTCAGCTCCTAAAGCAATAACAAGAAAATCATATTTAAAAGGATCAAGATGATGGAGTGTTTTTATTATTTTTGATTTTACATCAATCATGGTTACTATATCTTGAATATATTTAATACCCTTCAATTCTAAGTTACTCAGAGGAATTTTAGAATCTTCTAAACTTCGTTGTCCATCTAGTATCCATAGATTTGTTAATCCCATCATGAAATAGTCTTTTTTATCAATAACTATAATTTCATGAGTAATATCCAAGTTTTGTCTTAAAATATTTGAAATACAAAGTCCACCAAAGCCTCCTCCAAGAATTATTATTTTTTTACCCATACATCAGTTTTTTCATTTTATAATAAATATTTTATTTTATTTTTAATATTGGATTAATATCAGTGAAACTAAATAAATATTAAGATATTATTTTATTTTAAAAGACCATATCATGGTTACTATATATAACTTACTTCATAGGATTAATATACATTATCTATTCACGACAACCAATTAAAAATATCGATTTATTTTTTTATAGCTTTCTTAATTTTTCTTTTTATGCTCTAATACTTTTTATTTCTCAATTTTAATCTAATATAATATATTTATCTAAAAATTTGATCACGAATGTCTGATAATATTGATTTTTGGTAACCTTTAAGAGAAGGTTATTATGTATATACTGTGTACTCCCCGTGTCATTTGTAAAATATCGATTAAGTAGATTGAGAAAATTTACAAAGAATCGTATTTTCCTTATCTTTCGATATATTTTTTTCTTGTATGTAAAATTTAAGCTCAAGTTAGGATGGGTATAATTCTATGAAAGTATAATCATAACATTAAATAACATTCAATAATAGAATTATTAGTTAGTATAACAATGGATTACAACAAATTATGTAAATCTATATTTGCTTTGCATGATGACATAAGATATGCAGGAGTGGTAGATGAAACTGGCACTCTTCTTGCAGGAGGAATGAAAAAAGGCATTGATTCAATAGTAGATGTAGCAGGAGAAGAGTTGTATTTGGCTCAAACAGCTATTAGAAGATCCATGAGAGAGAGATTTGATGCTACTTTGGGAAAAGCAAGATTCTCTTATATTGAAAGGCAGAAAATCTCTATAATTACATTATATTTGGATAAAAAGGTAGTACTAATTACCATGGAACCGAATATTGATTCCCATACAGCAATAGATATAGCTGAAGATTCTTTAGATATGTTAAATGGGAAAATTGATATTTAATAATAATTAATATTATTTTGCGATCATTTATTTTACCTTTTTATTTTCAATTCTATATAAATGGACAAATAAAAAATTTTATTGTATAAGGTTATGCATAGATTTTAAATCTTGTTTAAATTCATTTAATTCTGATGGCACATCAATTGAAATAGCATCTTTTAGCGACAATGGTCTACCGGTATTTGGATTGATTGACTCCTTTTTCTTGTTCCATACAAGAGAATTAAACTCTATTATTTTTTCGGTATATTTTTCAAAATCATTAAAGAAATTATTAGATTTGGGAAATAGCTGGATATGAATACTCTCTGGAGAATAAAGTGTTTTCCATAACTTTTCAGTGATGAAGGGACAAATTGGCGCAAGTAATAAAAGGATTATTGAGAAACATTTATGAAGAGCATATAGTGACGATAGTTGAAAATTCTTATTCTCATTATCATATACTCTTCCTTTAATCATTTCAACATAATGAGAAGCAAAAAGATTCCAGGTGAAATCTCTTATGCTCGTTGCAGGAATAAAAAAGTTATAAGTATTATATCCTTCTATGCATATATTTATTAATTTATCCAATTCAGATAAAATCCATTTATCTGTATGTAAAAGATCAATCTTCAAAGAATCGTTCAAAAATTCCTTGGGGACTTCAAAAGATGATAGAAACCTACCTAGATTCCATAGCTTTGAGAGAAATTTTTGTGAATTAGAAATACTTTGTTCAGAGCAGCGAAAATCTTGGCCCAAATTAGTTTCGCTTGCGGACCAAAACCTAAATGTATCTGCACCATATCTTTGAATTATTGGAAAAGGATCAACAACATTCCCTTTACTTTTACTCATCTTTTTACCTGTTTCATCTACACCATAACCCATTATCCAAACATTAGGCCATGGTAATTTTTCTGTTAATTGATAACATCTAAGCATTGTATAGTAGAGCCAAGTTCTTATAATATCCTTTGCTTGAGGTCTAATTGTTGCTGGATATGTCCTCTTAAAATATTCATCATCATTAGAAAATTTTGATATATATAAAGGCGTAATACTCGAATCCATCCAAGTATCGAATGTCTTTTCTTCTCCAATAAATTCATGAAATCCACAATTTGCACATTTATCAAAAGGTGGTTTTTCTTTCCATGGCTGATAATAGACACCAGCTTCTGGTACAGTTGGTGATCTACAATTTTTACAAAACCAGATTGGTATTTCCGTACCATAGAATCTTCTTCTTGATATAGGCCAGTCAATTGAAACTGCATTTAACCAATTTTTTAAGATTTGTTTATGAACTTTAGGAAAAAAATTCATTTGTTCAGTAAATTCTTCAAGAATTGGTATATAGTCTAATTGTTTAAGATAATAATCATGTAAAGGTATAATTTCGACTGGAGTCTTACTTCTTTCGCAGATAGGTGTTCTATGCATAATTTTTTCTTCTTTTTCAATAAAACCTTCACTTTTCAAATCATCAATTATTTTTTCTCTTGCATGTTTTAATTTTAAATTTTTATACTTTTCTGCAGAAGTAGTAGTATATCCATTTTCATCAAGAGAGACAATTTCTTTGAGATTTAATTCTCTAAAAACCTGAACGTCATTGTGATCACCATAGCTACAAACCATAACAACTCCGGAACCAAAATCAAGTTTTGCAGAATGATGAGTTAGAATCGGAACCTTTCTATTAAACAGAGGTACTATGACTTCTTTTCCAATTAAATGCGAATGTTCTAGATCTTTTGGATTTATTATTACCGCTTGACAAGCAAAAAGTAATTCAGGACGAGTAGACGCTACTACTAATTTTTCTTTATATTTATCGTCAGCTACACTAAAATACATGTAAACAAGGCTTGTAGGAAGATCTTCATAGATTATTTCTGCATCTGCTATCGTAGTACCACAATCAATACAGTAATTATTGGGCCTATTTGAAATATAGATCAATCCTTTATTCCATAAATCAATAAAGGTTTTTTGAGTTAAAGTCCTAAATGTTATTGAATCTGTTCTATAATAATTTTTAAAATTTCCGCTTAAACCAAGATTTTTCATTATTTCAATCATATCATTTTCAAGGTCATCGAGGGCAGTCTTGCATAATTCTAAAAATTTTTCTCTAGACACTTGCCGCATTCTGACTTTGTATTTTTTTTCTGTATAAATTTCAACTGGAAGTCCATTCCTGTCTATTCCAATAGGAAACATCACATTATAACCATTCATCCTTGCAGTTCTAGCAATCATATCTATTTGAGCATAATGGGCTGCAGCCCCAATATGCCATGGTTTTCCTGATGGATATGGAGGAGGGGTATCAATGACATATATACTATTATCATCATCATCATTCTTTTTTAATGTAAAAGAATAAAGATCTTCTAAATCCCATGACTTTAAAATTTGTGATTCATTTTCACGGTTCCAAGATTTTGTAGTAATTATCGGCTCCATTCTCTATTTTAGTTTTAATAATTTTATATGGTTATTAACGTTAATATCTTTTCATAAAAAAAATAAGTCATATTTGGTGTATTTGATGTATCAAAATCTAATTATACTAGAGGTAATAAATATCATAATTTGAATATGTATACATTATTATAATTACTGCACATTAGCTAAAATATGAGCTCCTTTATTTACACCTTCATAAATATAAACACCTAATGCATCGATATTTTTTGGCATTTTTGGTGCTAAAATTCTGATAATTTCTTTAGAAAGGTTTTCTACTGTCGCCTCATCTGGTAAAAGATAAACGGTTGATTTTGGCATTTGTAAATCAAAATATCCCTGAGGTCCATCAAATTTGACATAATAGTAAAGATCATCTTCTTTGAATAAATATTTACTATTTATAAAAAACTTGTGATCTAAATCATTTATTGCTTCTTTTATTAACCTTTTAGCTTCACTAAAATCAATTACTAAACCATTTTCCATTTTACCAATGATTTCTACCATTACTGTAGATGTATGTCCATGAAGAATAGAACATTTTTTAACTAAAGGTAAAATATGAGCATAATCAAATGAAAGAGAAGGATCTTCAATAAAGATAGATCCAATTTTTTCATATTTTGAATCAAAGAAAAATATTGATTCAAATTCACTCAACTTGCCTGCATATTTTGAAGAGCCTATTGCAACGATTTTCAATTTTGGATAAATATTCTTTATTCTATTAAATTTTACCAAATCATTATATGAATCTATAACTTCAATGTATTTTTCATCATCTGTTTTAAAATCTACAGTGATAATTTCACCATCAGGAAGTTTAATTTGAGAATTTAATTTATAATTTTTGTCAAGAAAACTCAATAAATTTGATAAAGATAATTGAGTTCTATTTGATAGATACTCACCTTTATTATTAAGATATTTAATATCATTTTCAATAAGATTACGTTTTGTTGACACTATGAGAAATATTTGATATCTATATATAAAAATCTAAGCCCATTATATAAGATAAAGAAGATATCTAAAAATAATGGTAAACAAGGAAGACAATATTTTCCTTTAAAGAGTTACGAACTAAAGGGAGATAAATAGATATAAAAAAATGAAATGAAATAAATTATAATGTCTCTAAACTCATAAATGTCATCTTTGGAACTTTTAAAAAAAATCGTTGATTCTATTAATAACTGTATTGGAACAGAAGATTACTTTGGTATTGCATTTTCAGGAGGAATTGATAGTTCATTGCTTGCAAAGATTTCAAAAAATATCTATAAAGAAAAAGTTATTTTATTATCAATAGGTTTTCCTTTTTCACATGACCTTGAATTCTCTAAGAAAATGGCTAATGAATTAAATATGATACACTTTATATATGAAATACACAATAAGGAATTCAATCTGATAGTAAACAAGGTTATTGATAATCTTAAATGTAATAACATTTCCCATATTGAAAATTGTATTGCATTTTATTTTATATCGATACTTTCTTATTTACATGGATGTAAACTCGTTTTAACAGCCAATGGTTTTGACGAATTGTTTTGTGGATATGACAAATATAGACAAGTATTAATACAGGGCCAAGAAGAACTAAAAAATTTTATGGAACAAAAAATTAAAAATGAGTTAACTCTTGTGGATGAAATAGATACTTTCTCGAAGGAATTCAATGTTAAAATTAAACAACCTTTTTTGACTCCGAGCTTTATAGATTTTGCAAAGAAAATACCCATAGAGAAGAAAATATTAAGTGCCAATGATTATCTTAGAAAACATATTCTAAGAGAAATAGCAGTTTCTTTAAATGTTCCAATAGAATCTGCAATGAAACCAAAAAAAGCACTTCAATATGGAACGCTGATCCATAAGAACTTGATAAATATTATTAACACTGATAAAGATATAAAACTAAAATTAATGACCAAAATAAATCATTAAAATTTAAATGCTGTATATTTGTTTTTATCCTATTGAACTCGATTATAATAATAAGAAATAAAAATGAATTTAGCAACTTATTTTATTACTATTAATACATTGGTGAAAAATATAATAATATATAGATAATCTTTTGAAAATTAATTTGGCTTATTACTTTGAAAAAGCTGAGTTCATTCTGAACAATAGAAGATACATTTTCTATAATCTGTATTCCCGAAGCAAAATGTTGTTCCGGAGTAAAAAGATCTGCTAATTCTCTTTCAGAAAAATTTTTCGAAAGAATAGGATCATCTTTTATTGCTTGAATAAATTCTTTACTACACTCCTTAGCCTCAAATGCAACTCTCTGTATATCTCTATATGCCTCAATTCTGGGAATACCTTTCTTTACAAGAGATTCTAAAACAAATTCAGCATAAATCTGACCTTTTGTGATATTTAGATTTGAAGATATTTTTTCAATGTTAATAGATAAATCTTTTACAACTTTTATCATGGTAGTTAACATTTCATCCAAAAGAATTGTTCCCATCGGTATAGTAAATCGTTCATTTGCTGAATTTGTTAAATCGCGTTCATGCCATAGACTAATATTTTCCATAGATACATTCAAAAGTGATCGTAAAAGTTTTGCTAAAGAGGATACTCGTTCGCTTTTTATAGGATTTTTTTTTACAGGAACTGCACTACTTCCCATTTGCCCACTTTTAAAAGATTCTGCGACTTCATCTATCTCTGTTCGCTGTAAATTTCTAATTTCAATTGCAATTTTATCTAATGATGTACCTATTAGTGCAATAAGAAATTGCACTTCTGCCAATCTTTCTCTTGGAATTACTTGTGTAGCGGCATCTATAGGATAAAGATTCAACAAAGAAGCGACTATTTGTTGAACCTCTAATGCTTTGTTGCCCATTAATGATCCTGTTCCCACAACTCCCAAGGTTTTACACATTAAAAAACGCTTTTTTCCTTCTTTTATCCTCTCTAAATGTTTTATCATTTCAATTGCCCATACGGCAAATTTCAATCCAAAAGGAATGATACTTGCATGTTGACCATGAGTTCTTCCTACTGCAGGCTGATTTTTGTATTTTACCGATCTTTTCTGATAAAATTCTAGCTAATTCTTTAATTTTTGGTTCAATAATTAAAAGAGCATCTCTTAATTGCATCGACGTAGTTGTATCTATAATATCATTACTTGTTAAACCAAAATGTACCCAAGGTTTTGTATCAGCAGAACATTGTTCACTTAGAGCATTTACTAATGCAGCCATATCATGATCAGTTGTAGACTCTAATTCTTTCACTCTGGAAAGAGTGATTTTTCCAGATTTGGCTTGAATATTGATCTCTTCAGCGGCATAAAGAGGAATTATTCCAATACTTGATTGAGCTAAGGCCGCTGCTGCTTCAAATTCAAGGATATAGTCTAATCGTTTTTGCTCCTCAAAAATTTTTTTAATTTCTTTACTACCATATCTTCCAGAATCTATTGGCAGAATAACCATTATAAGATATTGAATTTATGCACTGAAAATAATCTTTTCTATCTTAGACTAAAAAAGAAAGAGAGAGAATATAAAAATGTATATAGCTATATACCTTTTGAAATATGATCTAGAATAAGTTTTGCTTGTTTAAAATGTACTGCATCTATCATTTTACCATCAACTTTAAAAGCACCACGTTTGTCTCCTTGTTCTTGAATTTGTTTCAATGTTGCCATAACTTTTTTTGCCCATTCAATTTCATTTTGTGACGGAACAAACACCTTATGAACAGGTTCAATATGTTTAGGATGAATGATACTTTTACCACCATAACCAAGCCTTTTGGCAGTTTTAGCATCTCTTTGAAGGCCATCTATATCATCCACTTTCTGCCATATTGAATCCAACGCTGAAATTCCTGCTGCTCGTGCATCCACGGGTATTTTTGCTCTAGCATAACTATATTCTATTCCTTCATCTACATAATCTAGTTTCATGTCATATAAATAATCAAAAACGCCAAAAATTATTGAGCACACTCTAGAATTAAATTTTGCAATATCATAACAATTTACTACTCCTTGTGATGATTCTATCGATGGAATTAATTTAATTGTTTTGTGTATATCCCTTTGTTTTTCTAGATTTTCAATAATTACAATAATTTTTTCTAGTTCGGTCTCAGAATTTACTTTTGGAATTACAATACCATCTAATTGATCACAAATCATCGACTCTAAATCTTGTTCATATAGTCCAGATTCAAATGAATTAATCCTAACAAAAAGTTGAGGTGAATAGTTGTTGTCATCATTATTAGTACCTTGATTAACTTTATTATTATTATTATTATTTGTGTCCTTAACATTTAACTCATTATTATAAGAATATAAAGTTTGGCTAATCAAATCTCTAGCTATTGATTTTTCTGAAATAGGTACTGAATCTTCAAGATCAAAACATAATATATCAGGATAAATGAATTTTGATTTATCCAGAAATTTCTTATTATTTCCGGGTATGAATAATAGTGTTCTAAACATCATTAAACTATCACAATTAAAAATAATAATAAAATAAAAGAAAAAAAAATTTATAGTTCTTGGGGATTAGTTAATATTTTACCGATTTGCTCAGCATTTGCCATCATAGTGTGTCCTTTTACCATTTCAGAGAATGGTAATTTGGTAGCAATAAGAGGTTTAATTTTTCCTTTTCCTGTCCAATAAATTACATTTTCTAGTCCTGATTTTGTACCTTGAGTAGAACCTAATAGATTGGTACCTTTAAAGAACAAATACCTAAGATCAATTGTTGAGTCATACCCTGTGGTTGCACCTGTTGCAACTAACGTTCCACCCATCTTTAATAATGACACTTCTTGGGGAAAAACAGATTTTCCTATATGTTCAAAAACAACATCTACACCTTGTTTATTTGTTAAATTTCTAACTTTTTTAGACCAATCAGGTTCTCTATGATTTACAACTTGATCAGCGCCTAGTTTTAAACAAGCGTCCATTTTTTCTTGATTACCGGCAGTTGCAATAACATCACAATTATACAATTTTGCAATTTGAATTCCTGCCATACCTACACCACTAGTTCCTCCCATTATGAGAACTGTTTGACCAGGTTTGATTTTTGCACGATCAACTAACATGTGCCAGGCTGTCATTCCAACCATAGATATTGCGGCTGCATCTTCGAAGGAAACAGCATCAGGCAACTTTGCAACATTAACCTCTGGTAAATGAGTATATTGTGAAAATCCGCCCCATAATGGTCCTGTTTGAAATCCCCAAATATTTCTTTGATTACAATCGTATTCTCTTCCTGAAGTACACATATCACAGATTCTGCAACTAAGATTGGAATGTGAAACAACTCTATCACCAGTTCTAAATCCTGTTACATCTTCTCCCACTTCAACAACAGTTCCTGCAACATCACTGCCAGAAATATGAGGTAAAGGAACTTTGACTGGATCTCCCCAAATTGCCCATAAATCATTATAATTATAGGCTGCTTCTTCTACTTTTATCATAACCTCATTGGGCTTTAATTTTGGAGTATCAATATCTTCGATTTTAACGTTTTGCATAGGATCTTTATTATATTCTCTAAAAACAGCTGCTTTCATGTTTTGGAATTGCAATATAGACTTAATATAGTTAACTTGAAATGGTTTAAAAATTAATTTGCATCACTTGGTTTTTCTATTAATATAGGAAAATTAATAAAAAATATTAATAAAGTAATTTTAATGAAAAGGATATTGCTAAATTTTTTAACTATATTTACCTTTCAAATTAAAATCTTTTAAAAAAGGTTTCCAGTTTTGCAGTATAGATAATTCTATTAGATCTTCTTTAGTATCAATGTCAAACATAAGATTGTCTAAATCTAATGATTCTATTGGAATATTGAGTTTTTGTGCCTCTTTTAAATGATTCATATAGCTATTATCATCATAAAAAGTCTTGATCACATTTGGCGGTTTTCTAAACAATATATTTGTACCATCAAATCGTTTTGATGGGCATATAATAATACATTTAGGATACTTCTCGGAAATATTACAAATTTGATCTATTTCTTTGGCCGAAATAAAAGGAAGATCGTGTGGAATTATAATATTAGCATCTATATCATTATTAATACAATAACGATCAGCTAGTATAACAGCATTATTAACACCATTATCAGAATCTTTAATAAATTTTAATCTATTTTCAAAAGAGAATTCTTCAATAGTTTTATCGCTTGACACTACAATAATTTTAGTAATCAATCGAGATTCTTTTAATGTTTTGATTGTAATATTTAAAAGAAATAATGCAAGGTTTTTTCGTTGTTGCAATGTTAAAATAGTTGATAATCGCGATTTGGCAAAATCAAGATTTTTCATAGGAATAACAGCAGCTATTTTCTTTTTTTTCTTCTTCATCATCATAATCATCATCAACAACAATTCATTACCTTTAAAATGAATTTTGCCAATCTTTTTTCTTCTTTTGCACTATTCATCAAAATATTAGTTTTAAAAGTAGAAATACCCATTTTAATTATTTCATTAGAAAAATTTGCGTCTGTATGATCTATAATCATTTTTGAAATCAACTGTGAATAAAATTTTGCGATACCACGGCAAGAAGACTCTATGCCCTTAGCCTTAAGGTATTTACCAGCTGGCCCGCTTATTGCTTTTTTTCCTATAATTGGAGATATAGCAATAACCTTATCCCTTCGCTTTATCAATTCCTTTTTAATTTGAGTTAGTGAAAGAATTGGTCCTATACTGGAAACTGGGTTTGCTGGAGCAAGAATAATAATATCAGATGACCTAAGAATTCTTAATGCATCTTTATTGCATTTTGCTTGTTCACTATTTTTATAATAAACATCCAATACTCTTGGTTTTGCTTTATTTTTTACCCAAAATTCTTGGATATTCATATCTCCTCTATTTGTAACTATTCTTGTCTCGATATGTACGTTTGAAGCTGGGATTATGCTGTTTTGAATGTTGTATTGGTGAAAGGCAATCCATCTTACTATTTTTGACAAGGAGAAGCCTTTTGAAAGCATTTTTGTTCTTATAATATGAGTAAGAAGATCTTTATCGCCTATTTTAAACCATGATTCTTCTCCTAATACCTTTAGAACGTTAAGATAGTAAAAAGTGTCATTTTCAATTCCCCACCCGCGATTTTTATCTAGTATACCTGCTAATCCATAAATACATGTATCAATATCTGGACAAACATACAAACCATTAAACCAAAAATTATCACCAATATTAGAAATAATTGATAAATTAGAGGTACAGCTAGCTAGTCCGCGGATAATTTTTATCGAGCCAGTTCCTCCGGCTAGAATTGTTATCAAATAATAATTTTAATAGAAATTGATAATCTAAAATTTTCGGTTGTTATTATATAATATATAAGAGTAATTTTATAATTTCTATTTTTAAAGTACAAGAAATACAACAATAAGGTTATATTCGACAAAAGGAGAGAATTATTGTGATCGGAAGGATCTTTTTATCTTATTGGATAATGGGGTTAATTTTGATTCCTACTGCTATTTCTCAATCATTTGCTTCACAAATGGAAGTTTTTCTTCATCCTCAAAGTGATCAGGCCGATCCCATTTTTACTAGCATTAGGTTTATCAAGCTTACATATGAACCTGGAAGCGAGCTATCAAAAGTTTTTAATGGTACAAATGAACGAGTACATTTCATACTCAATTCGACTAGTCCAGGCATGGATGAAATACAAAGAGCTATTAACGAAGCTTTTTTAACAGAGAAAAAAAGTCCTATACAACTCTCGGATTCTAAATTAGACTATGCTGCTCAGATTAGAGGAGATGTAGATAGTGCCCAAATTTCATACAAGGTAAAATTTGCACCACATATGTCAAACTATGTGCTTCCTACTAATGGAACTACACGAGCAATTGATCTTGATTGGAGAAGTGCTATTGTAAAAGATCCATTAACTGTGAACGTACCTGAGTATGGAAAGTTTGATATTAATTTCCCAATTGGACCCATCCAAGCTCTCTTTCCAGAAGTAGCTCAAAAACTTGAATCTGTAGAAGAAGCTAAGCAAATCTTCAACACTCCTCTATTAGATTATGAAGAAATAGGTATGCCTATGGATAGATGGCATTTCCTCTTTGATCCCACTGGTAGTCAGGCTTCTGCAGCTGGTGCAGGGATAACAGAGGAATCTAGAGTAGTATCAGTTTTTTCACTTGGAGAGAGTAGTTTTAGAGAAGGAACACATTCAGCAAAAGAAGCATCAGCAACTGCAAATATAGATGGTTCTAGTGTCACCATCGGATCAAATACACCTCCTCCAAGTGCACAGATACAAATATCTGGCTTTGCACAAGTAAAAAACGTCAATAATGCTGAAATTGCTTTTGTTAGCCCACAAGGACCATCAGGAGCTGCTACTGCAACGGGTGGATTTCCAATTCAAGTACTTTTAATTTTAGGAGGAATGATGGGTGCTGTTGCTGTTCTCGTGTTGGTAAAGGCTAGAAAGCCTTCTTAGCTAGTTTTTAAACAATCAACAAAAAAAAAACAAAAAAGATAACAACAATAACATACTTATTTTTACCTTATTATTATTATTTCCTTTTCAAAAATACATTTGAAATAGTATTTTTTTATATTTTATTTTTACAATTTAATAATCCCCATTTTCATTTGATAAAGATTGACAATAACGAATGTTCTTCTCTTTTTTTCTATCAATTTACTTTGAATGCATACAAAAGGGACCGATCCAAACCTAGTATAACGTTATGACCAACTGCTAATATTTTTGATTTTGGTCATCGTGCATCTATATCGTTTCAGTGGACAAATATTATAAGAGTATCATTTGTTATTTTCATTACGTGTCCAACATGATCTTCTTTTTTTAACCTTACACCTTTATTAAATAATGATTTTTATCATATTTATCTTCACATATGTTGCTAAAACAAAATTTGATAGCTTTTATTAGATGAATAATATCTTTTCCATTAGATAAAGGTGAGTTTCTATTTTTTTATATTTTTGTTCTAATTGTACCATATTTAATCCTACAGGACATTTTTACTAACAAATTTAATTTCAGAAAGAGGAATATATATCATATCTTTTGTTTCCGTTTCCAAAAACAACTATTTGGTCATAGGTTTCTTGTACAAAGTGACTGATATATCGATGATCTAATGCTAATACATTTCTATTAAAATATTTTCCTGATGTCATTATTTTTGATTTATTTATATGGCTCTGTTAATTTAAGCAGCAAAAGCTATAGCTAAGAACATTCTATTTATTATATGAAAATTAGGTTTGAAAGAAATAAAGAACATCCTCAATTATCGTAATGTATTCTCTGTATCTGTATTTTCTTGGGTTGAGTTTAAGAAATACGTCTAAAGCATTAATACTCTTTAAAGATAAACAAAGAAGTTACGTATCTGTATGGAATTGGATTCAAAGATTTGGTTCATGCCAAATCTACAACAAAAGAAAAAGAGTATCTGCCTTTATCATAGACGAAACAGTTATTCAAATTGGTAACCAGCATTTCTGGCTATGGATATGTATTGAACCAATACACAGTTCTGCTTGGAATCTACATCTCAGAAGAGAGAAACATGTTTGTTGCTGAAAAATTCATTAGATCTCTTGTATCAAACTATGGAAAACATACTGTATACACAGATGGAGGTACATGGTATGATGAAGCATGTGAAGTAATTGGATTGAAACACTATCTACACTCACCATTTCAGAAAAGTTTGATGGAAAGAGTCAACCAGTATTTGAAAGACAGAATAGAAAGTTTTGATGATTACTATCCATGTATGCAAAAAGATGAATGTAATTTATTTCATGTACATAATTGGATACAATTCTTTGTATCCATGTATAATGATACAATAACAAATAATAATAATGATTTTGAGTTAGAGGAGGTGAATATTATCTTAAATTAACAGAGCCATTTATATATATAAATATGATTAATCCTTCTTTACAAATTTCTTAAAATGATAAAATTTAGATGAAATTCCATATCTTTTGTTGAAAGCAAATTTATAATAATAACAATAATAAATATCACTGATATTACTACTAGAGTAATATAGATATCTGATGCGTTATTAATATAAATGAAATTGGTAGAAGAAAAAGAAGAAGAAGGAACTATCTTTAATTATTCAATATTTGAGGAAACTGAAGAAATATTTTCATCATTAGCTAATTCTCAAAGATTAGCTATATTATATATCATATCGAACAATAATAAAAAAACAATATCATCAATAGCAAAGGAATTAAAAATTACTACACAAGAAACACATAGGAATTTAAACAAATTGATGAATTCCAATATAATTCAAAAAGATTTCAAAGGATATTTTTCATTAACTGTATTGGGAGATATGATCATAAAGAATATATCTGCAATTAATTTTCTCTCAAAGCACAAAAGATTCTTTTCTGAACATAATTTTCACAATATTCCTATAAAATTTATTCAGAGAATTGGTGCTTTAGAAAAAAGTGACTTTATCTCTGGATTTGTGGCTGTTATAGAATATATAAAGAGAATGTATCAAAATTGTGAAAAGTATATTTATAGTATCCTACCTCAAGTTCCTCTTGATCTCATCCATACTGCAATTCCCATTGTAAGAGAGAGAGGTTTAAAATTTAAACATATTTTACCTATTGATGCACTTATTCCAAAAAAAAGTGAAGAGTTTTTGAAAAATGAAGGATATAGTCAATTATTACATAAAGGAATAATAGAAAGAAGAATGGTTAGCAGAACAAATTTAGGAATGGTTTTAACTGAAAATCAGGCGTTAGTAATGTTTCCATTATCAAAAGGCCATGTCGACATGAATTTTATATTTTGTAGTAATGTCTCTAGTGATGATGGATTATTTCATGAATGGTGTCTTGACTATTTTATAGAAATTTGGAACAATGCCAAAACATTTGATGCTGATAAACTAAAGAAGGTATAATTTTCTTTAATTTTAACTATAATTTTTTACAATAATATAGGTTTTTTTGTAGTAATTTTAGATCATAAAAATCCTGAATTTTCAATAAAATATATGATTTTTTATAATTTTTATGATTTTACATAATATTACTTTAATCTTCCTTAAATAACTAAAATAGTTAATTAAAACAATGACAAATAAAAATACAAAAATAGCTACCTGTGAATTCTTTGGCGACAAAATTTGTGAATGCGGTTTCTGTTGCAATGATGGATAAAGAAGATAATTAATCTTTATTCATCATTATCATCATCATATCTATTAATACTTTTTATAGCAATAATAAAAATAAGTAAAGCCAAGTTTTACAAATTTATAATTATAATTATCTCAGAGTGAAAAATTTGGATGAGAGAGAGAGATAAAAGAAGAAGATACAAATACAATAACAGTAAATAAACTACAACAATAGTATTTTATAAAAATTTTAATTATTGAAAAGTTAAATATTATTCTTAACCTAAAATAAGATATGGCAAATATTCAGTTAAGCATTTCATCATTGTTAATAATGTTTACCTTAATTGTATTTGTACCAAATTTAATTCATAATTATATAGATATTGCGTCTGCTGAACCTTTAACAATTAAAGGTGAAGAAATTAAAGAACTTCAAAATTCAATAAAATCTTCTTTTTCCATTGAGAACAAGAATGTCAATTATTACGATAAAACATCAGGATACTTGGCATATCCCATTATAGAAAATAATACTAAAAATTTAATGGATAAAAAATTGCCTGGAATAGTCATGATCCATGAATGGTGGGGGCTTAATGAAAATATTAAGAATATGGCCAACTCTCTGGCAAAAGAAGGATATGTTGTTTTAGCGGTAGATTTGTATAATGGTCAAGTAACCGGTTCCCCAGATATTGCCAAGACCTTAATGAGTAAAGTAAGGAACAATCCTACTGAAGCAATAAGCAATCTTCAAAGTGCGGTAAGATACCTAGCTTCTTTAGAGAATGTAAATTCTTCTAAAATAGCCTCACTTGGTTGGTGTTTTGGAGGTGGACAGTCGCTGCAACTAGCATTAAACACAGAATCAGACTATCCTTTAGCAGCAACGATAATATATTATGGTAATTTGGTATCTGATCAAGAATCAATTTCAAAGATAAAGTGGCCAGTATTAGGAATATTTGGAGATCAAGATCAATCTATTTCTGTCAATGATGTAAAAAATTTTGAGAAGGTACTAACTAGTACAGGAATCCCTAATGAGATTTACATCTACGAAGGAGTAGGACATGCATTTGCAAATCCATCTGGTGATAATTATGCTCCAAAGGAAACTGCCCATGCATGGCAAAAAACATTAGATTTCTTAAATAAATATATGAGATAATTCATTATTTAAGATAAAAAAAATCAATTACTTCTTTTTTTATATTAATTGTAATAAATATATTTACTAGAATAGTATATACCCTCCTCTGCATATTTTGTATAATAGAAATTATTTATAAAAATTGAAATTTATATAGATGGAGCAAAAACAGGTCTGGTCCACGAATACAGAGATAGAACATATATTTGAAAGGACATTCTAGTGTTGCTAGCAGAGTATGGTTCACAAGTCTTGATAGATAAACATGAAATAACTGAAGGATACTTTGCTGTATTAAAAAATCCTCAAAATAATGTATTTGGAATATGGCAAAATAAAGATAACAATAACAATAACAACCAATAATAAAGAACAATATATAAAAAAACATTGCACTCACTCTCAAAAAAAATTAACAGAAATTGATATTATCCCTTTTTATTTTCTATAATATTCTTTTAATAAAGATATCATAATAAGATAGATCTATTATATTTTAATAAATATATTATTTGAGTAAAAAATCATATTCACCAAGTCAATTTGGAAGAGATGCAGAATTCATAATTGCTCTATATCTTATTTCCAAAGGATGGCAAGTTAAATTATCAAAAGGAAGTAGAGGACCTGCAGATCTCATGGCAAAAAAAGATTTAATTTTATTGTATATACAAATAAAAGCAAGTTCTAAATTACCCCATATTAAAGGTTCAGATATTACTAAACTCAAAAGTAAATCACATTTAGAGGGAGCTCTTCCTGTCGTAGCAACACTACAACCATTCTTTCGATTATCAAAGCAGAATGAGGAAAAAATAACAACAACAACTAGTACTGCTACTATGTATTCAATAAAAAAGTCAATCAAGAAAAAAAAAGAAGAGCAGAAAAAAATAGAATTTAAGATATATTTTTATAATTTATCTAATTGGAGTAAGTTAGATCTTTAGTAGACTAGTCAAATAATTTTTCTTTCTTTAATCGTTTATTTCAACGTTTCAAGTATTTAGAAGAAATAGAATAAAAAAATTATAAAAATAATTATGATAATTTTAATTGAAAAGAAAGAAAATTTTAAATCACCAATTTTTTTTCTTTATTTTTGTTACCCTAACTATTTTATATATTCATATAATTATCATCTCAAATCTTTCATTGTCATAAAAACAAAAAATATTTTATCAATCGTATTTGGTATCTTTAATAAATTATTATGATCATAAGTGGAACAATTACTATATTCTCTTTAGATAAAAATTACTTTAAGCACAACTCACTTTTTCTTTTTACAAAGACGAATATTCAAATTCTCAAAAATTTCTTTGTCTTGACTATTATAAAATAGATAAAGATTGGTTTTTAAATTGTGTTTGAAAATAGTTGGACATTTCAGATCAAGGAATTTTCCAAATTTAGTATTTTTCATCTTTTGATGCACCTTAGAACTACAATATATATACCCTCCTTTGGCATAATCAACAATTCTATGAGCCAATATAACATCTGATCCCCAATATGCTATTTGTCCATCAATTTATTATGATAGTTTACTAATGTTATCTCCAAAATTCTTCCAAGTCTTATTATTTAATTCATAGAAATAGACATCTGATTGTGATGAGTATCTTTTTACTATACTGATTATCTATTGTAATAACTAACAATCATGATAGTCTAAACTATTTTGTTATTCAATCTCCCAATCCGAGAAATCAGTTACCGGAATTCCGAGTTCTTTTTTTATATTTTGGATTCTTTTGGCTAAATTTCTATTTTATCCCATTCCCATTTTTCTTTTGCTATGACAAAACCAATCCAGCATTTATATTATGCTCCATAAGTCTGACTTTCATAAAATCCAGAGGGTAATAAGCGATCTCCATATTTGAAACCTTATAATATTTGAAAGGATCAGATGCTCTTTGGCGAATTTGCTTCCAGACTTTATCATTGGACATCCTATAACTTTGTGATTTCATCTACTACATAACAACTAGAATCTAATACTAATAAGCTAACAAAAAAACTACTAATAATAAAAATAAATTTAGTTTAGTTTAAAAAAAAGTTTTTTGAAGATAGCTTTGTATATGTCCCACATAAAGGTACTATATTTTAAAAACTTTTTCCTATAAAATTTTGTATGTTAATTAGTATAGCTATACAGAATCATAATACTATAAACATTTATGACAGTCATAACAATAAATTATTCTCTTGTTATAATAAAAAAAATTATTTATTATTTTTTAGTAAAAAGATCTAGCATTTTTTATTATTCTTTCTTGCATTATTTGAGCCCATTTCTGTTGAGTTATCAATCCCTTTTTTTCTAACAACTCTAGTAAAGTTATGATCATATCCTGCTGAATGTCAACAAATTCTTTTAGTCTATTTCCCTGTTGAAGGCTGTCAACATCTGGAAGATATCCATTCCTGTTGAAGGCTGTCAACATCTGGAAGATATCCATTCCTGTTGAAGGCTGTCAACATCTGGAAGATATCCATTCCTGTTGAAGGCTGTCAACATCTGGAAGATATCCATTCTGGGCTAGGTGATTCTTAATGATGTTGAAAAGGATTTCAGAATCTGATTCGCCATTCAGTTTAAAATAATTTTCAATGATTTTCCAAATTACTTCAGGTAATGCGACAGTTACTGATTGGCCAGTCATTCTTTTACAATAGATCTCTTGTGCAATAGACAAGATTACAGCTATATTCCTCTTTTTTAGCAGTTATTTCGTAGATTTGCTAAATTATTCCAGATTATCCAGAAAACCATCATTATTCAAATCGTTTACTGGACTGGAACTATCAGAATTTGATTCAATTTACAAGGAGGTAGAATCTAGATATCCACAATACGAGATAAAACGTCTATCTAAAAGAAAAAGGACAAGAAAAATAGGCGCAGGAAATCATTTCAAACTGACAGTACAAGACAGATTTCTCATGTTACTTGTATACTACAGACTGTACATAACACATATACATTATCGGGATTTCTATTTGATCTGGACCAGAGTAACGTGTACAGAGATATAAGACACATAGAACCACCAGTTAAAAGATGTATTCCATTACCAGATAGACTGTACAATATTACTAGAAGATTAAGAACTGTACAAGAAGTAGAAAAGTACTTTCCTGAATTCAAGGCATTTATAGATATTACCGAACAGGAAATACAAAGACCCAAAGATAACAAGAAAAAGAAAGAATACTATTCTGGAAAGAAGAAAAAACATACTGTAAAGACACAATATATGGTCAACAAAGAAGGAACAATACTGTATAAATCAAAACAGCATAAGAAAGGAAAAAATCATGATTATACAGTTTACAAAGATGAACATCCAATAACACCATCACAAGTTAAAAACTATTTTGATCTTGGATACCATGGAATAGAAAATGATTTTCCTGATCTTAAAGCAGTATTATCAATAAAAAAGAAACGTAATATTGAACTCACCAAAAAAGAAAAGAGATACAACAAGAGACATAGCAGACAGAGGGTAATTGTTGAACATACTATCTGCAGGATAAAGAAATTTGGTATAATGGGAAGGTGGTGTTAAGTTAATGACTTGTATCACCTCCTACAAGGTACATCAATAATCGAAATTTTAGATGAGATCTCCTTATACCATTGTGCATGAATACAAATAATTGAATCCAGTTATAGACATGTGATAGATTACAGTCAAATTTTCTACAAGGGTAACAATCATCGAATTGTTCTGTTCTATCCTTTACATATTCAATGGCTCTTTCAATTATGCTCTTTTCATAAGGTGAATGTAACCGATGTTCTAATCTCAAAGAATTACATGCTTCAGGATACCAACTACCATCATCTGAATAAACAATATGTCTACCATATTTTTCAACTAACGAATATAGAAAGTGTTCAGTAACAAGCATATTTCTATGTCTGGAGATGTAAACACCAAGGATAACTCTATGTACTGGTTCAACTGCTACCCATAACCATGATTTTGTATTTCCGATTTGTATCATTGTTTCATCTATCAGAAATGCAGATACTCTTTTACATGGATAGATCTGTTTGGGATTGAACTTTTGTACCCATTCCCAGACAGCAACATGACTTCTCTGTATAAATGGTTCTATTGCTCTTGATACATTACGAAAACTTAACCCCAGAAAATACAAATATAATCCATACATAACTATCTCGCTGGATGTTCTCTCACGTTTAGAAGATAAACTCAATAGAATATGAGAGGACATTCCCAGCTATAGCCCTTTTTTTTGCTTAACTTAACAGGACCAATGGGAAGTAGATACAGAAATAGAGTAAAGAGATATGATGTAATGTCTGATATTGTTTCTGGTTTGATTAACTATAGAATAATACACAGTACTAGGAGATAATAATAACTGTAATTGATTACAATGAAAATATAGTGTAGACTTTATCTAATTACGCAAAAGATCTAATGAATAAGCAGTTAATTGAATAATAAAGAGAGGGTTAAAATTTTCGCTCTTATTTCTGAATGTTTCAGCCAAGCTTAAAGCTGGATAACACAAATTAAAGATGTGTTTACATTAACTACTTCACTTCCTGATGAAAGTTGGTGTACCAGTTTACTTAGAAAGGTTCAATGGAATGACTGTGTAATATGTCCACGTTGCCAGTCTTATAACATAAAGAAGAGGATGGTCACTACCGTTCATACCAAAAGTACTTTTGCAAGCAGTGTGAAAGAGGGTTCAACGATAAAACTGGTACCGTATTTCATTATTCACATACACCATTGAAGACATGGTTTTTGACAATGTATCTATACTTTGTACTCTGGCCTGGATGTTCAATAAGAGAGATATCACTTGAGGTAGTTGTACCATTTCCAAGATGCTATAGATTCATAAGAACAGTTATGGAAAAAATATTATTATTATCCTCCTCTATTAAACTTGGTGGTCTTGCTGAAGGTGATGAATTTTATATCAAGGCAGGACTCAAAGGTAGATCATATCATGATGAAATAGTAAAATCAGGAAGAAAACCCAGAAAAAGAGGGCTCAAACCATGGAAGGGAAGAGGTACATTTTACAAGGATTATCCAATGATAACATGCATTCACCAAAGGAATGGAATAACATACTTTGATGTTCCTGTACAACAGTCACTTCTTGATATTATATGTACCAGAGTTGAATATGGTTCCACCATATTTACAGATGAATATAGAGCATATGACCAGCTGGAAGAACATGGTTTCATACACAAAAGTGTAACTCATTCACAAAAAGAATATGCAAATGGTACCATTCATGTAAATAACTGTGAATGCAGAAGCAATCTCTACCAGTTATGGATAAGAAAGTTCATGGGTGTAAACAAGTACAATTTACAGGTATATTCCAAGGTATTTCAGTTTATTCATAATAATAGAACAAAGACCAGGAAAGAAAGATTCATGGAGATTCTTTGTTACAAGTAGCTGAAACATTCAGAAATAAGAGCGTATGCTATTAATTATCAAACAGGTATCATTCTATAAACAGCACCTAGCTTTTCTGATTTCGATTGCTTTAGTCCTGAAACAACATAAAGATAGCCATCAGGGCCTTGTTTTAGGTCTGTAATAATACTAAAACCTTCTGCAAATAATATATCATTATATTCTGTACTATCTGTAGCTATTTTATCGGCTAAATTACCTTTTAAATCCAGTCCATTTCTATTTTCATTTAGATTGAAATGAAATAGACGACCACCATCTACTGATCCAACAAACATATCATTTTGATATTGAGAGCCCAATTTATCTGAATCAAGAAATAATAATGCAGTTGGAGCTACTGATTTATCCCATATGAATTCTGGAGGTCTATAATGTCCCTTTCCATTAAAATAAACTAGATCTTGTGGATTATTTCCTACCGTTACATATTGATCCTTTTTGCCATCTATCTTCATTTTTTTACCTTCATCATCAGCTTTCCATATTCCGAATATTTTATCAGAACCACTATTGAAACCAGGTTCTACCAGATTAATTTCATCGCCAAATTTAGGTCCATTTTCTGTAATCCATAACTTTCCTGTTACAGGATCAAAATCAATACCAAAACTATTTTTTACTCCATATGCATAATACAAGTTAAGGGGATACTCATTTCCAAGTATTCCTTCACCGTTATCAGATAGAACTGGTTTGCCGTCTTGTGTTATCCTTAAAATACCAGCTCTTCCGTCAACAGGTTCCCCATCCTCAAAGTTTTGAGTCTTTGTTTTGTAAATTTCTGATGGAATAGTATGCTGGAAATTCCCTACAGTAACATAAAGATTTTCATCAGGTCCAATATCTATTATCCCGCCAATATGAGCTGGATCAGGGAAAGAAGGAAGACTTAACAATAATTTTGGATTTACAAGAACATTGTTTTTATTATCCAACTCATATCTATAAATTTGATTCTTACAATCGGTATTTTTCTCTTTACATACAACATAGTAAAGAAAAACATTGTGAGATATGTCTTTATTTGGAATGGATGTACCGTTAGGGTTTTTCTTTTCACTAACAGCAATTCCTAACAATCCACGCTCATCTTTTACACTTACATCAATCTGTAAAAGTGGTTTATCCAATACTTGACCGTTAGTAACTCTTTTTACTGTCCCTGCTTTCTCTAGAATTAAAAAGTCATCCGGACCTAAAAATGCCATAGTAGTAGGAAAGTCAAGTCCAGATGTTACTAATTCTAATTTTAAGTTTGGATCAGAGAGAGTGATTCCATCAATACCTTGAGCTTCTTTTTGTTTTTGTGCATGAATATTAGAATAACTAAAGAAAACAAGTAGTACTATAGATAAAAATAATAAAACTGATAAAACATATCTTCGAAATGTAGCCATCATTTTATTTAAGAAACATAATGATATTCAACTATTTATAAATCAGATCTAATAAATTGAGATATTCATTCATAACTTTCTAAAATCAAGTCTATTGGCTAATACTATTATAAAATAATTATTGCGCCCATATTTCAAAAAATATTTTCTCTCTTTTTCTATTGTTTTACTTTCTGTTGCACAAAGAGTTTATCCCATGCTTTTGTATCTATTATTTTAGTTGTATTTGCTAACTTTGGTGCTATTGCCGAAAGTATATTTGTATCCATTTTTTTAGGTGCATTTTCTATTTTTGGATCTAAATTAGTATAAGTAGTATTATACTTTCTTTTATCATCATCACCATCATTACTTTTTTTCATATGTTCTTGTTTTATTGTATTGTCTGATATAGTATTTTTGACTTCTAATGGCATTATCCTAAAAACAGCCCCAAACTTTTCTGTTTTTGACTGTTTTAGTCCTGAAACAATGTAGAGATAACCATCTGGACCTTGTTTTACGTCTGTAATAATAATAAAACCTTCGGCAAATAATATATCTCCAAATTCTGTATTAGTTAGTGCTATTTTATCTGTTAAATTACCTTTTAAAACTAACCCATTTCTATTTTCATTTAGATCGAAATGAAATAGACGACCACCATCTGCAGATCCAACAAATATGTCATCTTTATAGTTAGAGCCCAATTTGTCTGAATCAAGAAATGACAAGGCAGTTGGAGCAATTGTTTTACCCCATATGAATTCTGGAGGACTATAATGTCCTTTCCCATTAAAATAAACTAGATTTTGTGGATTATCTCCTACTACTATAGACTCACCTTTTTTGTTCTTTAACATATCTCCCATTTCATTAGCTTCCCAAATACCATATACTCTATCAGAACCACTATTGAATCCAGGTTCTACCAAGTTAATCTCATCGCCAAATTGTGGTCCATTTTCAGTATCCCATAACTTCCCTGTTACAGGATCAAAATCAATTCCAAAACTATTTCTAATTCCATATGCATAATAAGCGTTAAGAGGATATTTATCTCCAATTACTCCACTACCGTTAGGATATAAAACTGGATAACCATCCTGGGTCATTCTTAAAATACCAGCTCTGCCATCAATAGCATGACTATTCTCATAATTTTGAGTGGGAGTTTTGTATACCACTGATGGAATAGTATTTTGGAAATTCCCTACAGTAACATAAAGATTTTCATCAGGTCCAATATCTATTATTCCTCCAATATGAGAAGGATCAGGAAATGAAGGTACACCAACTAATAATTTTGGATTTACAAGGACATTCTTTTGATTATCTAAATCATATTTATAAATCCGATTCTCACAATTCAGATTTTTCTCATTACATTCAATATAGTAAAGAAAGACATTATGTGTTAGCTTTTTATTTTCTATATAAAAGGGGTTATCATAAAAATCTTTCTTCTTGCTAACAGCAATTCCTAGCAAACCACGTTCATCTTTTATATTTGTATTAACATGTAAAAGTGGTTTTTCAATGAGAGTTCTATTTATTACTCTTTTCACATTGCCAGTATTTTTTTCAAGAATTAAAAAGTCATCTGGACCTAAAAATGCCATGGTAGTAGGAAAGTCAAGTCCAGATGTTACTAATTCAATTTTTAAATTAGGATCATAAAGAATAATATTTTCTTCACTAAGAAGTTGTTGTTGTTGTTTTCCTTGTTGTTGTGCATAAACATTACAAAAAGTAAAAAGTGCAAAAGAAGAAATAATAGACAAAGATAATAATATGATAAAGATGCTTTTATTCAAATTTTTTTTCTTTATGTGTAATAGGAACTAAGTATATATATATATTACAAAAAGAGAATATAAAATTTTTTTCTAAACAAATATAGAATAAATTTATCAACCAAAAATTAACGTCTTATTATACTACTTTTACCACTAATTGCTCAAATCCATCTTGAGATTAAAGATTCGACCTATAGATGTTACACATTTCCATTCTCTAACACTCATTTATGTTACAGACTTGTATCAATAATCTTTTATAATAGTGATATATATTATGTACTTCAATAATTTCATTTGTAATATCATTCTATCTTGGGATTTGTAATATTATCGCTGGTAACTAATTGGAATGTTTTTATATAGTATTAGATCCAATTTTCGATAATTCCTTTACAGTATCTTTTGTATACTGGATAGCTATATATTGAGAGAATCTAGATTTACAAATACAATATTGTTTATTAAGTTAATTTAATTTTAATTGCAAATCAGGAATATAATTTTATAGATATATTTCACATATACAATAGAGATAAATCCTATAATATCTGTTATTGTGTTATCCTAATGACCTTTATAATACAAAATCTAAAATTATTTGTATGCAGATGTACCCTGTTTTCTTTTATATATGTAATTTCATGACCTTTTTAATTCGAAAGTATTTATCAAGTTTTTTATAACAATTATACAGAATTGATAAATATTTAATTTGAAATGGATATTTAAATATGAACTTAAATAAAAATTACATTAATCATCTACATTTGGTTATTGTTATTACATTTGTAACAAGTATCTTAATTATATCTTCCTCTGAATTATCTTTTGCAAAAATGGATAATAAAAATAAAGACGATGATAAAGACGTTAAGAAAGATGTTTCTGTTTCTTCAATGGATAAAAATAAGAAAACTCTTAATAGTGATTTAAAAGAACCAGCTATTCAGAATGATATATTAAATGATTGATATCCAAATCAATTTTTTGTATGTGGATATCCCAAACAGATAATAACAGATTACAATTCCTTTGAAAAAATTAATTGTAATTAGATAATTCACTAAAAATACTCACCTTAGGATCGTCAGTCATAATTTTTGTTAGTCTTATTGTAAAAGTTATAACATTACTTATTGATAAAGTAATATATTACCATATAATAAGATATAATATTTATTTAATTAATTAATTAATTCTTAATTTTAAAATAAAATAATTATCATTTATGAGTACAAATCAGTTAATAAAATTAGAATATAACTTTCTCCAATAGAGTAATTGGCATAATGTTATTATATTCTTTTTTCAAGATATTGTGATTGTTTTGATATT
>CAWIYT010000241.1:0-3402 GCA_963840085.1 uncultured Nitrososphaerales archaeon | reverse complement strand
TATCTATATACGAAATTAAAATAATTTAAAAAAATACCTTCATCATCATAGGATTTTAGTTCTTCCAATTTAGTACTATTAGATTTTTTAAAAATTGAAGATATTTCTGATGATATATATACAAAGATAATAATGAAATCAATTAGAACATAATAAAAGCAAAAGCATCAAGACTATACTTAAAATATGGAGACCACCATTGATGCATCAAGGGAATAATTACCCCTAAAATGGCAAATAACCCAAAAGAAATAAACCAGAATTTCAAATGTTTTGGATACACAAGAGAATGTAATTCTTCATTATACACAATGATATTGTGGATTTAATTTTAAATTATTCTCTTTTTCTATTATTAATTCTTTCACCATTTCATTAAAACTTTGTTGTTCCTCTAAAGATTTATTAGCTTCTATTATTCTTGAACCTATATCTGATGGTAAAGGAGGCAGCGATACTATAGATGAAGAAAATGTATTTTCTTTAATCTATCTTCTCTGATTTTATTTAATTCGCTTATTATTGAAGCTAATTTCTGTTTTAAATGTTTGCAGACTGGCTTGTTGAGGCATACTATTTGAGACTATTTTTGCAATTATCCAAAATATCTTACGATACAACATTCCATTAATTTACAATTTTTTAAATTATAGTAATATATACAAATGGGCCTAAATTAAAGATAAAAAGATATTCTACACTATCTATCTATTGGTGCAATAGATGTTTTACAGCAACAGATATAATATCTAGATTAATAAGTATGCGGAGCAGAAAATTGACATTTAGATGTTTTGCATACAAACTTCATAGAATGATAAATGTGTAATTATCGTAGATGGTTTCTACAGAGCCTTAATTTAAAGAAATCTTTAAGTATAAATCTAATATCAATTTTTATGGAATTATCTTCCAATACTCTTTTTAATTGTTCATACTTTTACTACGATAAGAAAAAAAATGAATATTAATAACAAAATAGAATTCCAAAAAAAATTTTTCTATGTATCTCTGTTATGTATGCTTTCTTTCTTTTCTGTTATCTTTATAGAATCTGACCTCATTAAACAACAAGAGGACAAAAAATATAATGTTATTGATAGTGCATGGGCAGAAGATATCAATGGAACTGAAAATGCAGATAATATTACTGGTACAGTAAATAAAGATGTTATCAAAGGACTGAATGGCAATGATACTCTTGCAGGAAAAGAAGCAGGAGATGATATCAGTGGTGGAAGTGGAGATGATATAATATATGGTAATGAGGGAAGAGATGTTCTAAGGGGAAAATCAGGAAATGATCATCTAGAAGGTGCAGAAGGAAATGACAGAATATATGGTGATAGAGGAAATGATATGTTAATAGGAGGTCCAGGCAACGATACACTAATAGGAGGCCCAGGCAAGGATATATTCATTTGTGGAACAGCAACAGACACTATAACAGATTTTAATATTACACAAAAAGATACAACTCCAGAAAATGATTGTGAAAATATAAAAAATGGTAGTAGTGGCAATGCAAAAAATAACAAAAACTTACCAATACAACAAAATGATGTCTCAACTTCAGGAAATACAAATATAAAAGAAAAAATAAGTGTAGCAAATAAAACTCCTCCACCACCAAGTGATGAAAAAAAACCAGATAGTGGATTCTTTTTTGGTTTATTTAAATAATTTTATATAATAACACAGATGAATAGATGATATAAAATATATCATCACAATATAATAATACTATTTCTTTACTCTTTTTTGTTTGCCAATAGATAGATATATAAAATATTTTTCTATATATATTGATGAAAATTAATTACAATCTTAAGATTAATTATTATGCATCGAATTGACATCCTGTTTTGTGGAATTCTTCAATCATTAACTAATAAATTTGAAATTGTACATAAAAGATAATTTTGACCAAACAAAGAAAGAAGAAAAGATTATGACTTGTAAATTAGATTAGTTACATATATTACAAAGTAAAAGAATTTTTATTTTTTTTAACTCTGTTATAGGACTGTTGATTTATACAAAGAAAAATCAGTCAGCAATAATATAATGATAATAATAAATAATCTAAACCTGAAAAATGATAATCTCAATTTTATACTTTATATATATCAGAAGCAATAGACATATTACAACATTAAAATAAATAAAATTTTTAAAAGACAAAATAATAATAATTGGTTTCTTGTAATTCCAATATTCTAAATTTAGTTGCTTTTGTTGTTGTTGTTATTATCATTATTCTATTATTATTTTTTTCTTCTTTTATCTTGATTAGCAATAAGAATTTTGGACATGGTAATATTATTACTAATGACAAAGGCTTGTCAAATTTCGGATCTATACAAAATTCTTATGCAATTGAATCTACCAATGGTAATAGTGATTTAGATACACAAAATAGAAAAAGCGAAATATATTATAAAGAAAATGATGTTGGTAATTCTAATAACAAGAATGAAACCACAAATTTCAACTTTATAGCTGTAGGAGACTGGGATTGCGATGATAAGACAAAGGATACCTTGAAAACTATTATAGATCAAGATCCAGAACTAGTTTTAGCTCTTGGTGATCTATCATATAATGGAAAAGCTAGATGTTGGTTGGATTTGATAGAACCAATAGCATATAAAATCAAAATAGTAATGGGAAATCATGAATCTGATTCCTCAAAATTACAAAAAGATTACATGAACTATTTTGGTTTAAAAGAACAATATTATTCTTTTAACTATAAAAATACTCACTTTTTAGCTTTATCTACAGAAATACCATTTGATGCGAAATCAAAACAATATGAATTTGCAAAACAAGATCTTGAAAAATATTCTAAAGACCCATTTATTGACTGGATTATTGTATATTATCATCGACAGATATATGGATCTGCCTCTGGAAGTGAACATGAAGATGATTTCAGAAAAACTTATCATCCTCTTTTTGACAAATTCAAAGTAGACCTTGCTTTACAAGGTCATTTTCATATTTACGTAAGAACATATCCTATTACTTTTAACAAGAATGATAATGATAAACCACTAATACAGGACAGCAATCACAATATCTATAAAAATCCAAAGGGAACTATTTTTCTTACTATAGGGACTGCAGGAGCACAGCATATAAAACTATCTTCAATAGAAGATTTTTCAGCTGAAGCAATTGATGGTAAATTTGGAATACTAGATATCGCATTAGAAAATGATCAAAAGACCTTAACAGGTACTTTTATTGAAAATGGAAAGAAAAAAGAAGTTATGGATGAATTTAAAATAATAAAATAGAAGAAGATAAAAAAAACTTAAGATTTAAATTTAATAACCAACAACAATCATTTTTTTATTATTATATAATTTTATATATTATTTTTTAATTTATCTT